>JAJXYW010000316.1 GCA_021780415.1 Acidobacteriota bacterium | reverse complement strand
TGCGCGTCGGTGGCGATGCTGGAGAAGTTGGCGCTGTTGAAAATGGCGTGCTGCAAAGCTCCTGCTTTCAGCAGGACCTCTTCCGCGCGCTTGCGCTCCATCATCTCCGTCTGCAAGTTAGTAACTTCCGCTAACTCCCTCGATGCTCGATTGGGCGGAAGGGGTTGTATGGGGTTGCGAAAAGACTTGAGGAGATTGCAGCGAGACCTTCAGCAGGGGTGCTGTGAATCCGGGCGCGCAAACTGCGGGTCTCTCCAGTGCGCCAAAGGGTGAGGCCGCCGGGCGCACTGGAGAGATGAAGGGAGCTTGGTGGATGGTCAACGGATGGTTGGCTGAGGGTCAGCTTTCGTCGCTGCCGTCGTCGACGCCGTGCTGGAGCTTGCTGGCGATGTTGGACCAGACGGTGTCGCTGGGCTCGTGGGTGGGCTCGAAGAGGCTCTTGGCCTGCTCGGCGATGGTTTCAAGATCGCTGACCAGGGCGGCGCAGTTGGGATAGGCCTTGAAGAAGTTTGCGAAGCGCGGGTCCTTGCTGATGCTGCCGCCGCCGGCTTCGAAGAGCTCGGGGAGATAGGCCTCGAACTCTTCGGGGGTCATGTGGTCGAGGTTGGCTGGGGTGAGGTCTTTCATCGCGCCATCCCCTTCTGGCCTGCAATTGCCGCGTGGGCTGCGGGCTCGGATGAGCCGTTGACGGCGGAGAGGGCCTGGGGGTTGCGCAGGAGTTCGCGCAGCTTGAGGCGAGCCTTGTGGAGCTGGGATTTGCTGTTTCCTGTGGAGCACTCGAGCATGGTGGCAATCTCATTATGCTCGAAGCCTTCGACGTCGTGGAGGACGAAGACCATACGGTAGCCCGGGGGGAGCAGAGCCACGGCGCGTTCGAGGGTGACACGATCGACGGAGCCGGCGAGGGCTTGATCGCGGGAGCCGAAGTCGCGCTTGGGAGCGTCGTCCTCGGAGGGGTTGATGGTCTCTTCGAGCGAGACGAGCTGGAGGCCCTTCTTGCGCAGATGCATGAGGACGAGGTTGACGGTGAGGCGGTGCAGCCAGGTGGAGAAGGCACTCTCACCGCGGAAGCTGCCGAGCTTGCGGAAGAGGTGGAGGAAGGCCTCCTGGGTCATGTCTTCGGCTTCGGAGACGTTGCCGAGCATGCGGAGGCAGAGGGTATAGACGCGGCGTTTATGCAGCGCGTAGAGCGTGGAGAAGGCGTCGGGGTCGCCATTCTTGGCGCGCTCAATGGCATCGGCTTCGCCGGCGATAGGAGCGTTGCGCTTGAAGAAGCCGGGGTTCGGTTTCGTCTGCATTCTGGGTAGGCCTTGGAGTTCCATAGATGAATTTGTCCGCTTTTGGCCTTCAAATCGAACGGCGCAGATGCTGAACATGGCTGCATCGGTAACGCTGCGCGGTGGCTAAAGGTTTCAAGAGCTTGGACTGAGGAATGGGCCGGGGGGTTGTCCGGCCGAGTGGAGGAAAGGCGTAAGCCGCGCTGGGTACGAGAGTTGCGGTTGTGGAAAGTTTACGCTAGCTGCCGAGGAAGCGGGCGTAGAGGGAGCGGGCGAGGCCGGTGTCGGTGGTGCCCTGTATGAGGGCGCGGCCGTCGGGGAAGACGGTGAGGGTGTATGGCGAGTAGGTGAAGCGAAGAAGCAGGCCGTTGGCGCGGACGTGGCCCAGGGGCGCGAGGCGGGCTTCGAGAGCGGCGAGGTCGATGGGGTGATGGTGCTGGTGGATCTGCACGGAGTTGCGGCCGCAGAGGGTGATGTGCGGACGCTGCTCGCCGGAGAGGGCGCGGAAGATGCGCTGGCCACAGACTTCGCAGTCGGCGCGGGGGGCGGAAGTGTTGATCTCCGAGCGTTGGTTGGACCAGAGGTCAAAGGAGAGGAGCGAGCGGCGCATGAGGTGGGGCTGGCGGGTGAGGTACTTGAGGGCTTCGGTGACCTGGATGGAGGCGGCGAGGTTGACGGCCGTGGAGAGAATGCCTGCGGTGTCGCAGGTTTCGACGTTACCCGAGGGAGCGGAGGGGAAGATGCAGGCGAGACAGGCGGTTGCAGGGGGAGTTGCAGGGGATAGGGGATAGGGGATAGGGGATGGAGATGACGGGTCGGTTGAGTGGAGTGAGAGCTGGTCGCCGGTTGAACCTGCAGGGCTCTCCACTGCGGCGGCAAAGGACGCCGCGTCCGGTCGAGATGACAGATTTGTGGCGGGGCGGGGGAGGATGTTCATGGTGGCGGCGTAGGCGCCGACGGCGGCGGCGTAGATCCAGGGGCGGTGGTCGCGGACGCAGAGGTCGTTGATGAGGTAGCGGGTTTCGAAGTTGTCGGTGCAGTCGAGGACGAGGTCGGCGGAGAGGAGGTCGGCGGCGTTGAGGGGGACGAGGTCGGCGATGTGGGCGGTGACGTGGACGCCGGAGTTGATGCGGGCGAGATGGCGGCGGGCGGCTTCGGCTTTGGGGAGGGCGGCGCGGGCGTCGTCTTCGTCGAAGAGCGTCTGGCGCTGGAGGTTGGAGGGCTCGACGAAGTCGCGGTCGATGAGGGTGAGGTGGCCGACGCCGGCGCGGGCGAGAAGGCCGGCGGTGGCGGCTCCGGTGGCGCCGACGCCGACGATGGCGACGTGGGCGCGGCGGAGGAGTTGCTGGCCGGCTTCGCCGATGCCGGGGAAGAGGACCTGGCGGGAGTAACGGTCTTGATCGGAGATGGGATCGGGGAGGGGGCTGGCTGCGTTGGAGGCGGCGGCGTCGGAGGCTGGAAACGCAGGCATATAGGCGAGTATACGTTTGGTGGAGGGGAATCTGGAGGGGGTCGGGCAAGCGTGAGGGAACCTGCTGTGGGCGCATGGCATCTGTAAAATGAAAGTATCTACGCGATGAGAGAAGGCCGTGGTGCCGGGCTTGGCGGGATGGAGAGAGCCGCGGAAGATGAGTTGAAGCGAGATGGCGGCTGGCGAATTTGAAGGTTGAGAGGAAAGCGGCGTTGGCGCGGAGCGAGTGGTTGAGCGAGCGCGAGATGAAGCGACTCCCCGCGCGCCTGCTGGAGGTTGGGGAGAGCGTGCGCCGGTGCGGGTGGATGCGTTCTACCCTGGTGCGTTGGGCGATGCCGCTGATGGTGGGGTGTGTGGCGGCGATGGCGTGTGCGCAGAGTGCGGTTCCGACTGCGACAGGGGCCAAGACCGCGACCGCGGCTGTAGCCAGGGCTGCGACAACCGCAACTACAGCGGCCAATGCAAATGCAGCCTCGGCTACCGATTCGACGGCGCAGTCGGTGACGAATGTGCTGCCGGCGCTGCCGGTGAGCTTGTGGTCCAAGGCTGGGATTGCGGTGACGGCGGTGCGGTTTGCGGGCGTCACGTTTGGTGGGAAGGATGCGATTTTTGCGGAGCTGCAGCAGAGGGCGGGAGAGCCGCTGGATCCGGACAAGGTGCGCGCGGATGAGAGGCGGCTGTTTGCAACGGGGATGTATGTGGATCTCCGTGTGGAGGTGGTGGCGTCAGGGAGTGGCGTGACGGTGGTGTATGCGGGCGAGCCGCGGTACTTTGTGGGGCGGGTACGGATTGTGGGCGTGAAGGAGGAACGGCTGGCGGCAGTGCTGGAGTTTGCGACGCGGCTGGATCCGGGTGTGCCGTTCAATGACGCTGCGCTGCCGACGGCGGTGGAAGCGCTGAAAGAGGCGCTGGCGGAGAATGGATATTTTATTCCGACGGTGGCGATGACGACCGATGTGGATACGGTGGGGCACCAGGTGAATGCGACGTTCACCGTGAACACGGGGCCGCAGGCGCATGTGGGAGCAGTGCAGGTGGGCGGGCCTGATCCTGGGATCGATGTGGAGACGTTCCGGAAGAAGGGACACCTGAACTGCGGGTGGCTGACGGCGGGGCTCCACAAGACGTTTGGGAAGACGTGCCTTGCGAAGGTGACGCGCGAGACGACGAGCAATGCGCTGTCGGGCGTGAGGTCGTACTACCAGAAGGAGGACCGGCTGGAGGGAACGATCAGTCTGCAGTCCTCGAGCTATATTGCTCCGCGCAGGCAGGTGGACTACGAGTTCACGGCTAACCAGGGGCCTGTGGTGGAGGTGGTGGTGAAGGGGGTGAAGCTTTCGAAGTCGCGCACGAAGCTGCTGGTTCCGGTGTATGAAGAGGGAGCGGTGGATCCTGATTTGCTGAACGAGGGCGCGTTCAACATCAAGGACTATATGCAGCAGCGCGGGTACTTCAAAGTGACCGACACGGTGCAGTTGAATGGCAGCGGCACGGGACATGTGGAGGTGCTGTATATGGTGGACGCGGGCAGCAAACACAAGGTAACCGCGGTGAGGATCAGGGGGAACAAGTACTTCGATAGCGGGACGCTGGAAGACCTGCTGCGGGTGAAGAAGGCGGACGCGTATCAGCGCAGCGGACGATACAGCACGGAGTTGGTGGCAGAGGATGTGGACTCGATCGAATCGCTGTACCGGTCGAATGGATTCAGCCAGGTGAAGGCGACGGCGGCGGTGAAGGAGATCCATACAGCGGCGAATGGAAAGGTGCTGAAGGAGCCGCAGATTGAGGTGACGTTCACGATCGTTGAAGGACGGCAGCAGAAGTTTGGCAGCGTGGACCTGACGGGTGTGGCGACGGAGCGAAGCAAGGCGGTGAGGGCTCTGCTGAGCTCGCAGACGGGACAGCCGTTCTCGCTGATTACGCTGTCGAGCGATCGCGATGCGATTGTGACGTACTATCTGGCGAATGGGTTTGACCATGCGAGGGTGGAGATTGAGCAGCATGTAGCGAGCGGGGATGCATCGCGCACGGATGTGGCGCTGAATGTGACCGAGGGGCAGCAGGTATTTGTGGATCACGTGCTGCTGTCGGGACTGGTGCACACGCGGTCGAAGGTGGTGGAGAGTCAGATTCTGGTGCATGCGGGCGATCCGCTGGACCAGTCGGCGCTGCTGCAGACGCAGAGGAATTTATATAACCTGGCGCTGTTCAGCGAGGTGAATGCGGCGGTGCAGAACCCGATGGGCCATGCGCCGGACAAGAACGTGCTGGTGCAGTTGACCGAGGCGAAGCGGTGGGATGTGACGTACGGCTTCGGGTTCGAGGCGCAGACGGGAACGCCGGGGATTGTAACGGGGCAGACGCGGGGAACGACGGCGGCGCAGAATGGGCAGGCGGGAGTGAGTCCGCGGGTATCGCTGGATGTGTCGCGGATTAATCTGCGGGGGACGCAGAACTCGCTGACGCTGCACTCGACGTATGGGCTGCTGGAAGAGGTGGCGATGCTGAGCTTCAATGTGCCGCAGTTTTTCGGGAATCGGAATCTGACGGGGATGATCTCGGGCGGGTACTCGAATGTGCAGGACATTACGACGTTTGCGTCATCGACGCTGCAGGGCGATGTGCGGGTGACGCAGAAGGTGAAGCGCGCGGACACGTTTATTTATGACTTCCAGTATCGGCGCGTGTCGGTGAATCCGAACTCGCTGGAGATTACGCCGAACCTGATTCCGCAGTTGTCGGAGCCGGTGATTGTGGGCGGGCCGGACATTACGTATCTGCACGACACGCGCGATCCGAGTGCGCTGAATGCTGGGAAGGGGCAGTATTTTTCGCTGGAGGAATTTCTCGCGACGTCGAAGTTCGGTTCGCAGGCGGACTTCAACAAGGTGGATGTGAGCGAGTCGACGTATTACACGTTTGGCAAGCGGAAGTATGTGTTCGCGCGGAATCTGCGGGTGGCGTTTGAGAAGTCGTGGGGGCCGAATCCGAATGCGTATAACGCGGGCAATCAGATAGGGGTGATTTCGACGGCGTGCTCGGGGACGCTGCTGGAGACGAACCCGACGTGCAATGCGGTGCCGCTGCCGGAGCGGCTGTATGTCGGGGGCGAATCGTCGCACCGTGGATTTGGAATCAACGATGGAGGGCCGCGCGATTTGACGACGGGATTTCCGGTGGGCGGGTCGGGCGCGGTGGTGAATTCGCTGGAACTGCGCATGCCGCCGCCGACGTTGCCGCTGGTGGGTGACAGTATTTCGTTTGTGCTCTTCCATGACATGGGCAATGCGTTTGAATATCCGGGCGACATGTTCAAGAGCATCAAGCACTTTCGTCAGCCGGATAGGGCGGCATGCAAAAATCTCGCTGGTCCGCTAGCTGCGGCAGGTGGAGTTGCGGCGGAAGCGGTGGGCTCGTGCAACTTCAACTACTACTCGCATGCGGTGGGCGTGGGCGTGCGCTATGGGACGCCGGTGGGGCCTATCCGGCTGGACTTCAGCTATAACCTGAATCCGACGATTTATCCGGTCTTCGACGACTATACGGGTGCGCTGCCGTATGTGGGACAGGCGAATCATTTCAACTTCTTCTTCAGCATTGGACAGAGTTTCTAGACGATGATGCGACACGCGGCACAACACGGGAGGAGGCGATGGGCGAGTGGCGGGATGCTGCTCGTTGTGTTGCTTGCGGGCCTGCTGATGGGGAAGGTGTGCGCGCAGAGTGTGACGCCGACGCCGCGGCCGTCGGAGAATGTGCCACCGATGCCTAAGCTTGCTGCGGGATCTACGCCGTCGGTGGCGCAGTCGCAATCGCCAGCGACGGTGATCGTGCTACCAAAACTGCCGGGGATGCCGGCGGTGGAGGGGACCAGTGTCGATCGTGTGGTGGCCATTGTGAACGGGCAGTTGATTCTCGACAGCGACCTGGACCGGGAGCAACGATTTGCGACGCTGTTGCCCTATGGTGAGGCCGGTGGGCAGTATAGCCGCGATGCGGCGATCGAGCGTCTGATCAATCGCGATCTGATTTTGCAGCAACTGGCGTTGCAGCCGGAGAATGAGATTTCGATGCAAGTTGCGGCGAAGGATCTCGATGCGCTGCGGACATCGCTGCCGGCCTGCAAGGAATACCACTGCGAGACGCAGGCGGGGTGGGAGAAGTTTCTGGCGACGGAGGGCTTCTCGGAAGACAGCCTGACCCGACTGTGGCGGCAGCGCATGGATGTGATGGCATTCATCGAGATGCGCTTCCGGATGGGGATCAAGATTTCTCCGGAGGAGGTTCAGGAGTACTACACGAAGACGCTGCTGCCACAGTATGCGGCGCAGCATGTGACGCCGCCGCCGGTGAAGGCGATCGCCAGCAGAATCCAGGAGGTGCTGCTGCAGGAGCAGGTGTCGAAGCTGCTGGATGACTGGCTGGAGAGTCTGCGTGCGCAGGGCGATGTGGTGGTGCGGCATCCGGGAGAGGAGGCGCCATGAGCGGGGATGCGGAAACAGGCTCGCCGTCGGCCGCGCCGCTGATGCCCACGCCGGAGCCCACGGGCAAGAAGGGCAGCTTTGTGCTGCGCGCGTTTGGATGGAGCGTGGGGACGGTCGTTGCGCTGGTGATCCTGCTGGCTGTGGGAGCGACGTGGTACACGGGTACGGCGGACTTTCAACGGCGCGTGGGCGGTGAGGTCGTTGCGACGCTGGAGAACGCGACGGGAGGGCGTGTGGAGTTGCGTCATCTTACGTTCAGCCTGTGGCACCTGGCGATTGAGGCCGATGGTCTGGTGATTCATGGCACGGAGGCAGCGGGAGAGATGCCGTATCTTTCGGCGTCGAAGATCTTTTTGCGGCTGCATCTCAATATGATCCTGACGCACCTTCGCGGATTGGGGCCGCAGTCGCGGATCAGCCTACGGTACCTGCGCGTGGAAGAGCCGCGCATGCACCTGATCGTCGACGAGGATGGACGCACGAACCAGCCAACACCGAAGCGTCGGAACGCCAGCAACCAATCGGTAGAGGATACGCTGCTGGACCTGCAGGCCAGGA
>JAJXYW010000219.1 GCA_021780415.1 Acidobacteriota bacterium | reverse complement strand
GCCGCGTTCGCGACGCGGCTGCCGCTCGCCGCCTGGCCGTGGCCGGCCGCGGCGGCGATGGCGGCGCCGAGCGCCGCGGCGGCGGCGTGGCTGTGGCCGCACCTCGGGCGGATGCGCGTTCCCGTGCTCGCCTACATCGCCGTGATCACCGGCATGGTGTGGGGCGGCCTAGCGGTCGCGGGCCGGGCGCCGTGGATGGCGCCGGCGGGGGCGCTGCTGTTCTACCTCTCCGACCTTGCCGTGGCGCGCGACCGTTTCGTCGTCCGCCGCTTCGCCGGCCGCGCCTGGGGCCTCCCCGCCTACTACCTCGCCCAGGTCCTGCTCGCGCTCACTCTCGGTCGCTGAGCTCCGTGACACGGTGAGCCGCAAGGCATCGCGCTGACGGCTGCCGCGCTCGCGCGATAGAGACAGGGTGAGAACGCCACCACGCGTCGTGACGGTTGAGGAGCAACGTGACAACGCTGTGGAACCCATTAACGCCGGAGGGACTTGCGCACGCTCAATCCTGCGGAGGTTGACTGTGCTTGGGTCCAGGCCAGAAGTGCTGATGGCGCGCCGCGGGCCGTTGACATCGTCGGATCCAGGGCATGAGAATGACACCAACGTTGTCGACCGGCCTGGGGGGGCCGTCGCGTAACGCGGTGAGCACCACAAGAGGACAGTTGAGTTCTCGGAGGAGTCGCGTGGGTGAATCGGCGCGTGCATGTGGTTCACATCATGATCGAGAGTGTTGGGGCTTGATACGGTCTCCAGGCGGCGGGGTCTGCGATGCTGGCCCTCGCGGCCACTCTCATCGGCTGGGCTACCAGGGTTGTGGCCGGGATTCAGTTTGGCCATACGGATCTTGTCCGCGTTCTTGGTCCGTAGAAGGCGATGTATCGGCCAGCGGTGCGGTGGGTGGATCGAGTTGCTTGAGGCGAGACGATCGAGGTAAGGGATGACAAGACCGGGAAAGAGAACACTCGACCAGACAAACATCCGCGCCTCGGCCTCCAACGATGGCGCGCCCAGGCACTACTTTGCGTATCGGATGACCAGCTTCGTGACACTTGGTGCCCTTCCGGAGCGCGGGGATGGGTATCTCGCCGACTACCTGCGCCGGCAGGTCGAACTCGTCTCCTGCCTCGTGAACGCGGCGGACGAGCGATTCACCTATGACCTGCGCTGGATATCGGAGCCCGATTGTGGGCTGTACACGCGTGGGTCGATCACGCTCGCGCTGGCCGTTCGAGCCGACGGGGTCTCACCGGCGGAGGCTGAAGAGAGCCGCAGCGAGACCCTACGGCTGCTCCAATCGACGCTTTCCGAGGTGGATCTCGAGCCTGTACCGGCGGCCGAGATCGACCTGCTGCTCGCGCCGTTCCCCGTCAATCACCTGACCAGCGTGATCCGCAGGTGTGAGTGGCAGCCGCTCGACTCCCTGAGCCTGCGGACCCACAGGCCCCGTGTCGGATTTCGGCCCGTCCGTGCCGGTGGGGAAGACGCGGCCGGGGATGGTGCCGTGTTCCACGTGTTCCCCTTCCTTCCCGTGTTCCCGGAGGCCGCCGGGTTGATCCGGCGCCTTCTCCTCCACCCGAACCGGGTGATGCTTTCGTTTCGCCTCAGGCCGACGAGTCTGACCCACGCCGAGCACGACTTCCTGGAGAGCCAGATCGCGCGTTGCGAGAAGTACTCTCAGCTGCAGCTCTCGGGGTTCTCGGACGACCTTGAGGGCCTGAGGCCGACGCTGCAGCACCAGGCACGACTCCACGAGCAGCACTTCCTTCGCGCTCTTGCCGCGCTCGAGGACGACGCCGCCCTGCTGAGCGTCGAGATCGCCTCCCCGGAGCCGCTGCCACAGGTTTTCGTTGATGCCGTGGCCCACTTCGTGAGCGAGCCGGCGGCCGTCTTGAACCCGGGCGGGCGAGGCAGTACGGACCCGGCACAGTACCTCGCGGGTGGCTACGAGCTCCTTCCCCGCGACACCGAGCCCGCTGCGCTCGCCGCCCCCGCGACCCTCGACCTCATCCTGCCAAGTCACCCCCTGGCGAAGTCCGAGGCGCACCGCCTGCTCCACCTGTTCGACCCGGGGGAGGCGCTGGCCGCGTTCAGGTTTCCCCAGGCCACCATGGAAGCGCCGGCGGGCGTCCCGGTCCGTCGGGTCCGTTATCGGCTAGCTCCCCCGAATCTCCCAGAGCACGGTGTCTTGCTTGGGGTAAGCCAAGAGCGCGGCGCACGCCAGGAAGTCCGCCTCGAGACCGAGGACCGGCTTCGCCACGTCTACCTGGTCGGGCAGACAGGGACAGGGAAGACGACGATGCTGCGTTCGATGATCGTGGACGACATCGAAAAGGGCCACGGCGTGTGTGTCGTGGACCCCCACGGTGACCTCTTCCACGAGGTGCTCGCCCGTATCCCAGAAGAACGTGCCGCTGACCTTGTCGTCCTCGACCCTACCGACATCGAACACCCGTTCGGCCTCAACCTCCTCGAGGTTACAGATGAGAGCCAGCGATACTTCGTCGTCAGTGAGATGATGGACATCATCGTGCGGCTCTCGATCGACAGTTGGGGTTCGGGAGCGCTGAGCATGATGGGGCCCATCTTCATGCAGGAGGTTCGTAACAACCTCCTCCTCGTCACCTCCGACCCTGACAACCCTGGGACCCTTCTGGATTTCTGTCGGGTTTTCACCGAACCGAATCACTTCAAGCGGTGGATGCCCCTCAAGCTCGTCGATCCCATGCTCTCCTGGTGGGTGGAGAAGGTACTCCCGAGAAGGGACTACAACGCACACGACCGCGGCGACCCGAGCATGGGAGCGTATGTCGAGAGCAAGTTCGAGGAGTTCGTCTTCGATCCGATGCTCCGCAACATCTTCGGTCAACGGTGCGCGACCATCAACTTCCGCCAGATCATGGACGGCGAGCGCGACGCGAGCGGGCGGCACCGGGCCAAGATCCTTCTCGTCAACCTGGCCAAGGGCATGCTCACGGAGTCAAAGGCCAAGTTCCTCGGGATGATCGTGCTGGCGAAGTTGCTGGCGGCCGCGATGTCGCGCGTCCGCATGCCGGAGGAGGAGCGACGGCCGTTCTTCACGTACGTGGACGAGTTCCAGGCCATCGCGACGAGCAACTTCATCAGCATGCTCTCAGAAGGCCGGAAGTTCGGTCTCGGTCTCGTGCTTGCCAACCAGTTCGTGTCGCAGCTCCAGGATGCTCAGATCGTCGGGTCGATATTCGGGAACGTCGGCACCCTTGTGGCGTTCCGAACCGGCCAGCCGGACGCGGAAATGCTCGAGAAGTACATGGCGCCCGTGTTCGCTCGGTCCGACCTTGCGACGCTCCCGAACTGGCACGCCGTGATGACGACGCTTGTTGGCGGGCAGGCGGTTGAGCCGTTCACCGTCGAAACGGTGCTGCCCGCGGTGCCGGTCGACGAGGCCCGCGCCGAAAGGCTGCGGGCCGTCTCTCGGCTCACATATGGGCGCCCGCGGGCGACGGTGGAGCGGGAGCTGAACATCGCTCATCGTGCCGAGGAGGGCGAAGGAGAGGCGACCTCCTGACCGGAGATCGCCTCCGCGGTGGAATCAAGTGGAGCGGGCCCGCGCTGCTAGAGGAGCAGAAAAAGAAGAGCGAATCCTCCAGCCGAGTCGTTCTCGTTTTCGACCGCGCCCGCCTTTCGCCACCCCGTGCCACGAACGGCGACAGAGTCGATCTCTCCAACCCTCCGCCGTTCAGGATTCCGAATTTCCTCGCCGTCATTGATCCCGAGAGTCCGCGACTCCACGCCGCTTACGCCGTCACCGTCGAATTTGCCGATCTTGACCCAATCTTCGGTCGGGAGCGGTGTCCCATCCACTCCTCCGACTCGCGAGTACTCAACATCCCAGACGGTTCCTGTGGTCACCTCCCCTTTTCGTTGGCCACCGTGGCCGCGATTCCGCGGCCATTGAACGTCGCGCCGCTAGCTAGGGGCCTGTCGCGCATAGATTGGGGTGTCACGTTGGCAGTTGACATTGGCGGTGCGAACTGACGACAATGCCGGCAAGATTCAGCGTCGCGGCCCGGGGGACCGTTCAGTGATTCCGGGGGCACCAACCGAAATGGACCGAAAGACAGAGGGGGTTGCGTGAGCCAGGTGACGCGTGAGCACCGTCCGCATTCTGTGGTGCCTGGGTATTCTGGATTCAGCTTCGCCACTATTGTCCTTCTGATGACGTGTGCCGTGATCGGGGTTGCGACCACCGCCTTTTCCGAGACATTGGCAGGGAATGCAGCCGGTCAGACCGATCTCGTGCTTATCCTGGACACTTCGAAGACGATGCGCGGGCTCGCCGGCGGCTCCAACATCTTCGGTCAGGTCAAGGCGACCTGCAAGGAACTGGTCAAAGGCCTGATCAACGGTGACACCGTCACGTTGATCGCGTTCGACACCGACGTCCGGCCCCAGCCCACCGTGACGCTCGTGACTGACACAGAGCGCCTCCGCCTCTTCAGCCTTATCGACTCGTTTCGGGCCGACGGCAACTGGACGTTCACGGCACGAGCCCTGGAGATCGGCCTCAAGGAGGCTGCGCGCCTCGAAGCCGCGTTCCCGGGCCACAACCAGGTTGTCGCGATCCTCACCGACGGCCTGAACGACCCCCCGCCCGCAATGAGGGGGCACGGGCCGACACTCGCGGAAGTGGCCCAGCCCTACGCCGGCAAGCCGTGGTACGTCTTCCAAATCCAGCTCGGCCCCAAGGTGGATCGCGAGCTGGCGAGCGCGATCTCGGTGTTTCCGAACGGCAAGACGATCCACGACCCACATGGGGCGGACCTGCAGAACCTGCCGCGCAAGCTGCAAGCGCCTCCCCCTCCCAAACCAGTCACTCTCGAGGTGAATCCGGCGTCGCTGCGCCTCGACCTCACCACCGTTGGCACGCCCGCGACCGGCGCCCTCACTGTCCACTTGCCGCCCGGCTTGTCCTCCAACGACCTCCAGATCGGTGTCACCTTGCCTGGGGCCCCGGCCGGGCTAATCGTTCGGGCCAGCACGGCAGGGGCGGCCGCCGGGCAGGTGGACGTGCGCGTCAGCGCCGAGACAGCCAACATGATCCCGCCCGCGACGTACGATGGGCACGTCGACGTGGCTCTGGCCGGGACTGTCACGGCGTATCGCGCCGCCCCACAACAGGTGGCCGTGACCGTCGCCGTGAACCTCAGGCCGCCCGTTTGGCCGTATTGGCTTGGGGGGATTGTCCTGCTGGCGGCGGCAATCGCGGTGGCGTCCCTTGTCTGGCGGTGGATGCAGTCTCGCCGGTTGTTCGGCCAGCTCGAAGCCTGGCCCAGCGGCCAGCCCGCCCAGATCACCCGAGTGGACGACCTCTCTCGCCACGGGTCAACAGTCTCGGTCGGGAATGAAGGAATCGTGCTGCCAACGGTGGGCCGCCGCTTGGCCAGTTTGCACGTCGGGTCGCTGGAGGGAGAGCGTCACGTCATCGTGCGGCCTGAGCCGGCCGAACGGCTCACGATGCAGGGGCGTACGCAGGTCGAGCTGGCCTTGTTCAACGGGGACAGTTTTGAGCTCGGTGGTTGGGTGTTCCGGTACCGGGGCGAAACCGGAAGACGGCGCTGAACCAAGTTGGGCCCGACCAGGGGAGGCACGATGGATTTGTTCGACAACCTCAATGATTCGGCGCCGGGATCTGGGGGCGACAGGCAGCGAGCCGGCGCCGGGATGACCTACTATCCGACCCTTCTGGTCGGGCTCGGCGGCACCGGAGCGGAGGTCCTGCTCCGGGTCAAGAGGCTCCTTGCCGGCCGCGACGATGGACGCCAAAGCCTGCACTCCTTCCTCTTCGTGGATACCGACCGCAGCACGTTCAGCCAGAAACCGGGGTACCCGAAGATCGCCCAGGCCGAGCAATGTCTCATCGGGACCGAACAGGTGCCAACGCTGATCGCGTACCCGGACGCACACCCTCATATCTGGAAGCGTTTTCCGAAGAACAGGTTGCAGGAGGGCTTCATTCGTAACCTGGCGCAGGGCAAGGGTGCCGGTCAGATCCGCTCGCTGGGCGCGCTGGCGCTCGTGTTGGACTACGCCCAGGTAAAGCGAGCGTTCGCCAACGCCTTCAACCAGCTCATCGAGGTTGCCAACCGCGTCAACGTCCAGCTCAAGCAAGACGGCGCTGCGATTGGGAACAGTGTCGTCATCTACGTTGTCGGGTCGCTCAACGGGGGCACCGGCTCCGGGTGCTTCCTCGACGTCAGCCTCCTGGCGCACGATGTCTGCAGCGGGAGGGACCCAAGAATCGTCGGTATGTTCGCGCTTCCCAACGCCTCGTTCGACGAGGCCGTCAAGCAGGACACCTACCAGCAGAACCGGATCAGGGCGAACGCCTTCGCGGCGTTGCGGGAGCTGCAATTCGTGCTCGACCGGGACGCCCCTGAACGCACGCAGGCGATCGAGTACGACTACGGCGACGGCGGCATACTCTCGCTCGAGCCGGCGGACCAGCTGTTCGACCGTGTCTACCTCGTGGACGACCAGAACGCACTTGGGCGTCTCTCCAAGATCGATGATCTCTACGAGCTCATGGCGCGGACGATCTTCCAGGACGTCGGCTCGCCGTTTGGAACGAACGGGGCGTCATTCGACGCCAACAATCATGTTCTGACCGGTGTCGAGCCGTGCCCGATCACCAACAGGCCGCGCTTGCTCGGCACCGTGGCCACCTCGTCGCTCGTGTTCCCGGCCGAGCGCACAAGCCTCTACTGCACGTACCGGCTGCTGGCCGACGCCGTGGCCGACCAGCTCCTCGGCGCGCTTCCGGCTCAGGCCGAGATCGAAGGCACGGTCACAGCGTTCCTGCAACAGGAGCGCCTCGACGATCGCGGCTCCAACAACCAGATCCTCGACAGTTTGCTCTTCGATGGGGCCAGGAACGAGGTCACGTCTGCGTCTTCGTTGGGGTTGACCCCGACGTGGGGCAAGCAGCTTGGCGGTGCCGAGTTCGCGGCGAAGATCGGTCAGCAATGGCAACTGTTCACGACCACCGACCTCAAGCGTGTCCAGGATCTCGCGGCCGGCAACCTCAACCGGCGGCTGGGGCGAGATCTCGACCCTCCCCGTGACCTGTTGAGTGTCGCCGTCGATCAGTTCGCGCTCGGGGTCGCGGAGCGCTTCAACGCCGCCTCGGCGCGGCGCCTGCTGGAGGAGCTGCAGAAGGTGATCAAGCAGGTGCGGGATGAGCTTGGCGGCGAGCTGAACGGTTGGGTGACGCGTGAACGTCAGGCCTCGCTCCAGGACTTCAACGCGCGGCGCGACCAGCTGGCGAACCTCCGATTCCCGCTGTTCAGGTCGAAGGACAACAAGACGCTGCGCGCGCTGTTGATCAACCTGTTCAACGACATGGCCACCCAAGAGCTCTGGGCGGTCGCCAGGCCTCTGGCGATCGATCTGCTCGACAAGCTGTCACATCTAGTGCAGACCGCGATGGAGAAGTGGCGTTCGTTGACCGAAGACCTGGTCAGGCTGCAGCACGAGGCCGACGCGGCGCGGCGCGGCCTCGAGACGCATCACGACACGCCGGCCAACAGGTTCGCCGTCGAACAAGAGGTAACCCCGGCCGGTTATGAGCAACGGTACTACGAAGGGCTGCGCCAGAGCATGCCAACGCCGCAAGCGCTCGCCAAGATCGTCGAGGCGTTCGGCGACCGCCAGGCGATGTACCGCTGGTTGCTCGGCCTGTCCCCGGCCGCCCGGATGGCGCAAGCGGCCCAGAAGCTGGGCAAGACTCTTTACGACGTGCTGGCGCCGCCACTCTTGGGGACCAGCATCGTTGACTTCATCGCGGCCAACCCTGACGAGGTGACGGGCGAGCTGGAAGCCAAACTCTCCCTCGCGTTCCAGCTGTGCCAGCCTTTTTGGGATGCACCGGCGGTCAAAGCAGGGATGGGGTTCCCGGAGTTCATGGCCGTGTCGGTGGCCCACTCGCGGGCCGAATCCGGTGCACTCGTTGCTCCCGCTGCCGTGCTCGACTGGATCAAGAAGCTGGCTCGCGGGCGCGACCGCTCGCGGTACGAGGTCATTCCATCGGATCGGCGCTACGAGCTTTCGCTGGGCCGGAGGACGTACGGCGCCCGCTGCTACTACCTCAGCGAGGCCAAGCGCTGGCGCGCCCAGTTCGAACAAGAAAGCAAATCGGCCAACGGCCGCTTCATGATCGAGACTCATGCCGCCTTCTTGTCGATCCCCGACATCTTTCCCGAGGACGCCACGCCTCTCTCCCTCTTCGCCCTCGGCATGGCGTTCGGATTCGTCGTGAAGAGAGGTGACTGGTACTACTTTGGCCTTGAGGAATCCCAGGGTACGACGACCGTCCTGTACTCGACCCAGGCCCCGACCGTCTTTTCGATCGCGAACCCGCCGGGGACGCCTGCAAACGTTGGCGATATTTCCTTCAAGCTGAGTTCGGCAAAGCCCGCGAAGCTGTTGTCGCTGGCCCAGGGGCGCGAGGCGGCCGTGGCGGCACTTCGCACACACCCCACCTGGCTCGATCTGCTCGGCGCGACGATCGAGGCGTACCACGAACAGGTTGGCAACGCGACCCTAGACCAACAGCTCCGGGCGTACGTGACGCAAGTCCTTGACGAGAGCGCCACCGGCAACGATCTGTTGGCGAGAGAACGCGCCCTCATCAACGCGCGTCTGGCGTCGCTCGGGCGGTAGGCGTGGCGTTCGAGTTCCGGACCGTTCGGCCGGGCATCACCCTGACCGTGGTGGCCGGGAGTGGTGCGTTCGGCGAGGGTGTCGTCAAACGGTTCGAGGAGATGCTCAGTCTGCTGCCCCAAGAAGCGGCCCCGGCGGTCCGGCTGCGAACCTCGGCGGCGAGTACGTTGAAGGACCAGCTACTGAGCGCTCGTTCGGAGCTCGTCCAGGCGCCGGTTGTCGAGGAGATTGAGACCGCTGGGTGGAGTGTCAAGGGGCGTGAGGCGGGACGGATCGAGGTGCAGCACCTCGTCGTGGCCGACGAGGGAACCTTTGGCGACGTGGCGGCGCAGCTTCGTGCCGTGCAGAACGAGTTCGCGGTCGACTCGGTGCGGCTGGTCGTGCTTTGCACCAACGCGACCAAGCTTCTTGGTGAGTGGCCACTCCCGCAGGACGTGGGACCGTCCGTCCTGCTGGTGTCACCCAGCGCGGCCTCTGGAGCGATCATCCCCGAGACCCAGCTCACCGGTGAAGTCGCCGGCACCATCCTGCTCCACCTGTTCCCTGAGATCTCGGACCGCCTCATTCGGGCAGGGCACACCGTGGAGTCATCCGGCTTCGCTGGGTACTGCGGACTCGCGGGCAACGCCTTGGAGCGCCTCGCGCAGCATGCGGCCGTGGCGATCACGACCCTCCAGCTGGATGCCAAGAGGGTGGCCCAGGCCACGGAACCCGAGCCCAGGTTGATCACAAAGTTCGTGGGCGAGTGGTCGCCGCAGGCGCTCGGGCTGCGCCTTTTCGACCCGCGCCTCGTCGGTGGCCTCCACGTCACGCCGATCCCCGCCGTCCCGACCTGGGCCGACGATGGTACGCTGCTGATCCGCCTCGACCGCGCCGCCGTGGCCGTGCAGCTCCCTGATCGCACTCCCGCGGGTTGGTCGGCCTCAATCCGGAAGATCTCGCGGACGTTTGACATGTCCCGGACGTCCGTGTGGCGCCAACAGCTGCAACAGGCCGCGGCGGCGCTAACTTGGGACATGGTGTCCAGAGTCCAGCGCGAGTTCAGGAACGCCGAAGAGTCTCTGGTGTTCGCCCCCGCCTGGTGCGAACGGGCGCTACAAACCCTTGGTGAGCGGGCGAGCGCGCCGCGACGAGCGATGCCCGTACACGAGGCGGAACTCGACGAGCCTCTCGCGGCGCTGGACAGCGCGGTCGCCGCGCGGCCCAACGCCTTCGTGCTGGCAGGGCGGCACGCACTTTGGCTGGCCCCCGCGCTCGTGGCCGCGGCCACCGTCCTGCACGCCCTCTACCCGCCTGGGCGGGCGGCCATCTTCTCGGTGCTGGCCGCGGCGGCCGGCGTCGCCGTGGCGGGTGCCGCGTTGGTCAGGAAGCTCGCCAAAGCGCACGAGACGGTGATCGCGGCGCGGGATCGTGCGATCGACACCGTGATCGCCAGGCAGGAGGCGATCATGTCGCAGAACGCCGTTGGCTACCTTGAAGACCTTGTGGGCACGCTCCGCGAGGTCCTTCACCTGTGTGAGCAAGAGCTCGGCAACAACCGGCGGATATTGTCGAATGGATTGCAGCGCCTGACTCAGACCGTGGCCACGGAATTGCCGGACACGCCACCGATCAGCGCCGTCCTTTCGCAACCGGCGGAGTTCGTGTGCCTCTTCGAACACCTGGACACGCCCACCCAACGCTGGCTTGTCGAGGCCGTCAATGATGTCAAGATCTGGGCCTTCAGCGAGGACTCCGAGAACGCCGGATCTTGGCCCGAGCGCCTGGTGGACTGGTGCGGGCGCAAGATTGCCAGGCAGGAGGATGGCGTGAAGCTCCCAAGCTGGGGCGAGCTCTGGGATGTCCGGCGCAAGACCCGACAGGAGTCGGGCTTGACTACGGTAGCAACAACCCTCTGGCAGCGCGCGGAGCCGATGACGGATGCGCCTCGCCAGATGGAGACCTTGCTGTGGGTCGCGCCGCCGGACTTTGTAACTGAACTCCGGTCGGCAACGAGCGAGGCCCGGCTTGAGGGGGCCGATGTCATCGAGACGCGCTCGGTTCCGCTCGTGTGCTGTGTGCGGGGCGGCAGCCTCAAGGTCGTGCGCCGGAGCGGCCTGTGACCGGCCGACTCCTCGCCGCCTTGCTGTGGCTCCCGGTGGTCCTCATCGCCCCCCTGCGGCGTGCGGCCGCGACCCTGGTGTTGGCGTTCTGGCCTTCGGCGAAGCTCCCCGCCTCGCTCCTGGCCACGCCGCTGCGGTTGGTGTTCGCCAGCCTCGTGGTCAGTTTGGCGTTCGCGGGCACGGCGTGGCTCGCCGGCTCAGTCGTGAGCAAGCTGCGAGCCAAGGCTGATCCTGAGGATGACCTGCTGCGCTTCCACGGCGGCGATGCGATCTTCGTGCCGGCGCTGGTGCTGACCGTCGCGTGGGTCATCGCAGCGGCCTTGCTCCACTGCCTCAGTGTTCCGTTGGCGGCCGCTGCCACGTTGGTGGCCGTGGGCCTGTCGGGCGGGCGCGAGCACGGCCCTGCGCCGGGGTCCCATCCGACCCCGCTGCCGGAGCCGCAGACCGAGCTCCCTGAAACGGGGCCTGACGGCGATGCGCGCGGCGAAGACGCCGACTCGGGGGCGACGTTCACTCGCGTGTATGACTGGACGTTCGCCGAGGAGCCGTGGCATAAGGACGCGACCCAGCACGCGCTTCACATGGCGCTCGGCATCCCAAGGCCGATCTATGATGATTTCAAGCAGCTTTCCCATGACGTCAAGACGCCGGCCGACTTTGTCCAGTTCGCCAACGCCGAGGTCAGCGACGAGATCGTGGGCCAGGCCGCGGCCCGGCTGCGCGCGATCATCGCCAAGCGCGACTTCGACGTCCTCGCCGAGATCCACCTCGCGATGGCGTTCACGCTGTCGCTTCTTTATGCCGACGACGAGGCGGAGTACCACCGCGAGTACCCCAAGTTTCCAGTCGAGACGCTGGTCGACAAGCGGGGCGACTGCGAGGATCACGCCATTTTGTGTGGCGCGATCCTCAGTCGCCTGGGTCACCGCGCGGCGCTGCTGTACATGGATGTGGACGGCACCGGCCACGTCGCGCTGGCCGTCGAGGCCCCGGTGCCGGTCGAGGGCGTCTCGTTCCACGTTCACGATCTGGAGGCCGACATGTTCTACTGCGAGGTCACGCCTCCCGAGAGCGAGGCCGGGGGTGCCGCACCGGTGAATTTCTGGCTCGGCATGCCACTCCCCGAGGGTGCGAAGAACTTCCAGGCATTCCCGATCAAGCCGGCTCCACCGATGATGTTGTAGGTGAGGCCTCGCCCATGGTTCGCCGGCGCGGAAGGAAGATGTGGAGCGTTGATATGGATGGCTGGTATGCAGCTCGTACACCTCGCAGCGGCAAGGCGGCGCGATCTGGTCCCGCCCGGTGTCGTGACAGCCGATCGATGCGTGGCGACCTTGGCTCTCTGAAGGAGGAGCACCCATGACGCCCGGACGATCCGACCAACCGCTGGCCCAGGCACCTCTTGATCGGGCTAACAGCTACACGGTTTTTCTCCTTCCTTTTGCCTACAGCACCGAAGTCCTCAAAAGCCAAGGCTCGGCGGCTGACGCGATCTGGACAGAACTGTCCTGGGCCGGACCCCTCGGCGGTATTGGCGCTCAAGACCGCGAGGAGGTGCCCAGCCCGGATTCTGAGGTGCAGCGCAGGCCAGGCGCCTCGGCTGGCGATGCCTCACCGGAACGGTTGCAACCAGAAGAGGCGGACCCGCTCGGACTCGCGTGGCGACTACAGTACTTCATGCCGGAGACAAACCTCGTCCTCTTCAAACGCGCCAGGTGGTTCCAGCTGGCTGGCATCAAGAAGATCTTTGCGAACGACCTGAGTCTTGTTCGGCACGACGGCAGCACCATCGCCCTAGGCATTGAGTGGAGCCGGCTGGTTCTCTTTGAATGGGATCTTCATGCGGACAAATGTTCCCAGGGTGCGTCGCCTTTCGCCAAGAATGGCCTCCTGCTCATTAAGGTTGGTTTTTCTGAGGCCACAACTCCAACGACCAGTGACTTGCTCAGGCTCAATGAGATATTCCGCTACTACAAACTTCCCTTTTACAAACACCCCGATGTCGCGTTCAAGCGCCACGAGGAGATCATCGGTCTACCGGGGCCCACCGAGGACGAACACCTCTGCATGTCGTACTGGGCAATGTGGGAGAGCCTCCTCTGCTGCCCTGCCCGGCTGATGGACGGAACGTCGTTTCGGCTCTTTCCGCAGGAATGGCTGGAAGGCGCCCGCTCGGCGGCGATGGCAACCGCCGAAGGACAAGCCATTTCGACAGCGGAGGAACTCCTGAATTCGGCGGTCTCCGGTGCTTCGCCGAAGGGCTATGCGGTCCCAACCTGGGACGTCTATCCGGATAACCGAGCCTTCGTGTGGACGTGCGCCAGGCTGAGCCAAGCCGAGGGCCACTGTGCGCGCTTCGAAGGGCTGCTTGAGCAAGCGACCGCGCGAACGACCTGCACCGACCCATTGACGGAGATTTGGCATGCCCTCCTCGACGTTGATAGCGCCCCGGTCCCTGTGGACGGGTTTCGGCTGAACTGGGTCCAGGAACGCAGCTTCATGCGGTGGGCGTCGGGGTCAACGCCAACGGTCTATGGGTTCAACAACTTTTCGGTGGCGGTCATGGGTTGTCTGGAATCGTGGGTGCCGGCCCATTTCGAACGGATGTACCTTGACATGGGCCTTCTCCTCCTCTACGTGCGGACCTGCCTCTTTCGCGCCAGTCAACGCATCAGCTGGGATACGCAGGCCCGCTTGGCAGCGGGTGTCGGCACGGCCTGGGAGGAGCACTTTCGGGCGTTTCGGGGTGAGTTCGCGGCGTTCGTCAACCTCTACCAGTTTCCCCTGCTTTCCACACAGCAGCAGGCCATCGAGATCTACGAGAAGTTGAGGCATTGGATGGATATTGATCAGATATTCGCAGAGGTCAAGGCGGAAATCGAGTCGACCCACGAGCTGGCGGAACTGATCGCCGAGAAGAATGCGCAGACCGGGGCCGACGCAACCCAGAACGCCATCAACACATTGACGGTCTTCGGTCTTGGGATCGCGATAGCTGCATTGCTGGCGCAAATCCTGGGTTCCAACGATATGTTTGGCACGTTCATGGGCCATGGTGGGCACCTCGCGTTGCAGCTAATCCTGCCGCTGTTGCTGGGGGTGGGGGTGACGTCCGTCCTGGCAGGGAGGTTCTTTGCGGCCGCGGCGGCGCGCAAGAAGCAGGGGGGCTGATATGGCGTGGTACTACCTTCAAATCGAGGCCCAGAACTTCGACGACTTCATCCTTGACACGGACGATCTCTCCACGCGCCGGGGGGCAAGCTTCCAGCTTCTCCACGCAATCGGCGCAGTTGGAAAGGAACTCACGAGCAAGTTCCCCGGGAAGGTGACGATCATCCAGGAGGCGGCATCGGTGGGCCTCTACCGGTTGGAGCTGGCGGATGAGACCGCAGCAAGAAGTGCCGAGAAGATCGCTCGCGCGGCCGCCACGAAGATCGCTAGCCACGCAACCTTCGGCGTCGCGTGCGGGCCTGTGTCTGGCGTTTCGGCGCAGGCGTTTGCGGAAGATCGTCAGCATCTCCTGGCCAGGCTTCGTTGGGACCAAATGCAGAGCCTCAGCCTGATGGTTCCGGCTTGGAATTCCTCGACGAGCAAAGGCCCCTGCAGCTTCGACATGGTGAGACCGGCGGTAAAAGACGACTGGAAAGGCGGCGAGAAGAGGCCGGTGAGCGAAGCCGTATTTGAGAGGCGGCAATACGGCAAGCGTGAAAAGCATGACTTCTACAAGCACGAGACGGAGAGCTCAGCTCACCCTATTGGCGATGCTGTCTCCTTCGTCTCGGACCTCGACGATCTGACGGAAAGCTCGGCCGCCAAGAATCTCAGTCACAAGATGGCGCTTATTTACGTCGACGGCAACGGCTTCGGCCAGAAGTACAACCAGGCCGTCGCTGCAGCGGCCGGCAGGGACCCGTGGGACGCCTACCGCGCTGAATCCGACAGCCTCCTGGGAGAGCGGCGCAAGATGTTGGCCGCTCTTCTTCAGAAGATGGCCGGGGATTCTGGTTGGCGAAACGGCAACGCCTACCGCATCGAGACGCTCCTATGGGGCGGGGACGAGATCCTCTGGGTGGTTCCCGCCTGGAAGGCCTGGGAGACTTTGCAGCACTTCTTTGACCACGCCAGCTCCTGGACCATCGGCGTGCAACCGGTAACCCACGCAGCGGGCGTCGTGTTCTGTCACCACACTGCGCCCATCCACAGGATGATCGACCTCGTCCACGGTTTGTGTGAGGCGGCCAAGGACACGAGCAGGAAAGAGAATCTCATCGCTTTCCAGGTGCTCGAATCGTTCGATTTCACGGCTAAAGATCTGGGCGGGTTCCGCAAGGCCCTCATCCCCGGCCACGACAAGGAGCTCATCCTCCGAGCCGATGCCATGGCGCAGGTACCGGCCGTGTTCCCGAAGCTGAAGGAGGTCGTCCCCCGCAAGAAGGTCTACCGCGCCGCGCAGGCGGCGCACGAGCAAGGGAAAGACGCGAAGGAGATCTTCGAGGAGATCGATCGGAGTGCCCACCCGCTCAATAGCGATCTGCCCGCCCTCCGGGCGTGCCTCGGGCAAGCCGACGAAGTCTTCTGGTACCACGTGCGCGAGCTGTGGGACTACATCCCGACACTTGGAAACTACTCCGCCGGAAGTGGGGTGGCGTCATGAAACTTGCCGAGATCAAGATCATTCTGAACGTACAGGGGCCCATCCTTACAGGAGCCTCGACGGCCGGGGATCCGGGTATCGATTCCCCCTTCGCCCGCAATCACAGGGACGAGCTGTACATCCCGTTTTCCCTGGTCAAGGGGAAACTCAGGGAAGCGTGGACTGAACTTTGCGGGGCTGGGATCTCATTTGCGGGCCGCATCGAGAGTCGTTTCGGCACCCAAGCCGGCGAAGGCGTGTGGGACCCCGACCGCGGTCGCCTCCACTTCACCGACTTCGTCCACGTCCGGGCCGCGCAGCCTGTCGAGTCGGCGCCGCCAGCAAGAGCGAAGAAGACATCCACCGGTATCAAGATGGACCCACTGCGAAAGGCCGGCCAAGAGGGCGCCATCCAGGTCATGGAGAAACCCTTCGAAGCAGGCGGCCGCGCCGAGTTCGCAGGCGTCTGCTGGTTCTTCGCACAGGACGACACCGAGATCGATTCTTTGATGGCGGATCTCGCGGTTCTCTTCTCCTGGCTGACGAGCCTCGGCGCCGACCGGACCGTGGGATTCGGCCAATTCCTCGGTGCCGGCTTGGACAAGAGCGGTTCCCGCGTCGTGGACATCCCCGAGCACCCAGAGGCGATACCGCCCCCCGCTGAGGTCATGGACTTCGGCTTCCAACTTCTGGAGCCGTTCTGCATCGCCCAGAAGCGCCTCACCCAGTACCTCTTCGAAGGTTCCGAGATCATCCCGGGAGGGGCGCTGAAGGGCACACTAGGCTCCATGCTGATGGAGATGTTGGGATGCGACGGCTCCACGGTCGACGGAAGTCTCCCTCAACCGTGGGACGCCCTGGGAAACCATTTCCACGAGATCCGTTTCACCCACGCCTTCCCATCGTCCAACAGCCGACCAAACCTCCCGCCCCTGTCCCTCGTCAAGTTTGGCGAGGGCGAGGCCCGCGACGTGGCTCTCGAAGACGAACCTCCGCTCCAGAATGATTCGGACGGCACGCTGTCGGCTCCTGCCTTTCGCATCGACTGGAAAGACAGTTCGGCCGTCATGACCGCTTTCGGGTGGCCCAAGCTCCAACGCGACCTGCGCGTTCGGCACGAGCACGACCCGGAGAAACGCCGCGCCAAGGATGAACAACTCTTCGCCTACGAGTCCATTGCGCCAAGAGAAGAAGTCACCTGGCGCGGATCGCTGGACCTCTCGAGGGTCAGCGCGAGCAGTCGGCCTCAGGTATGGGGCTGTCTGAAGACGCTGCTGGCGCTCGGCCTCCACGGGCTTGGCAAGACCAAGGCCCGGACCGGGGAGGTGGCCGTGAAGACAGGCTATGCGGCGGAGGTCGCGGCGAGGGACGGCCTCTTCGTCCTCACGCTGCAAACCCCAGCACTGCTGTGCGATCCGCAAGACGCTGCCGACCCCGCCGCATCGCTGTTCGATCTCTACAAGGGGGTTTGGGCCGGTCTTTCGAGCGAAGCGTCGGGATCAGCTGCACTTGACCTGGTCCAGTTCTTCGCCCGGCAGTCGCTGAAGGGGGGCTACCTCGGGCAGCGGTTTAAGGCAAGAGGGTCTTACAACCCGTTCTTCCTCACCGAAGCCGGGAGTGTGTTTGTACTGAAGCCGATCGCTGGCCGCGAGGCACAAGCGACGGAAAGGGTCAAGGTTTGGCGCAACTACGGCCTGCCGCTGCCCACATGGGTCAAGGATCGTTACGGCGATGGCTGGCGCGAGAACCCCTTCCTCCCCGAAAACGGCTACGGCGAGATTGCCGTGAACCTCAGCCCTCACTGGGACTGGAGCGTCGAGCCGCGAAGGGAGTCCGCCGATGTTTGAGAACCGCTGGAGCTTCGAGGCCGAGATCACGACGAGCGCCCTCCTTCATATTGGCAGTGGTGGGACGGTCACGAAAGAGCGGCGCGAATCGGATGGGACCATTACCAAGTTTGAAGCCAACGCTGTCGTCACCGACCACGAGGGCCACGCTTACCTCCCCGGCAAAGCGATCAAGGGCGCCCTGCGATCGTGGCTGCGCCACGCGCCTGGCGTGGATGGGCGTCTGGTGGAAGAGGTCTTCGGAAGCGAAGACGCGCGCAGTCAGGGCTTCGTGGGGGGCAAGGCCGAGTTCTGCGACGCCTTTGCGGTCAAGAACCCGGGCGGCACGGTGAAGCTGAGCAAGGTGGGTGCCGAGTTGCAGTCCCCCTATCCCAACAACAAACCTCCGCTCCACTGGGATGCCGGGCGCCTGACGATTACCTCCGCCCACACGGCCATCGCGCGGACCACGAAAACTGTGCGGGACGAAAAGCTCTACCACGAGGAGTTCGTGCCCCCGGGCGTGACCTTCAAGCTGGTCGTCACGGCGCAAAACCTCGCCGACGACGAGGCGGCTTTCCTCCTCTTCGCCCTCCAGGGCTTTGGCCATCCAACCTTCCCCGTCCGCCTCGGCGCAGGAGAGCAAAATCTGCGCGGCGCCTTCTCCCTCGACTCGAGTCAGATCAAAATCTCCAGGCTCGTTCCCGCAGACTTGAAGGAATGGTTCGCCAAGCGGTCGTTGCCAGTCGGCAAGCAGGGGTGGCACGTCACCGGCGGCGGCTACGACGGTTTGCCCTCTCTGCAGGAGGACGAGAGGAGAGCGCTACAACGTAGAGCCAACGAGATGCTCCCCACCATCTGCCCGCCCAACCGCCTCGTGATCCGCTTGCGTCTGACCTTTGACCCCGCCTTCATGGTTCATGACCCCACGCGCGGGCAGGCGAACACGGGGGACGACACGGTATCGGACCACCGTGCCCTCCTCGATGCGGCGGGGGACCTGCTGCTTCCCGCCGACTCCTTCCGCGGTGCGTTCCGCAGCCAGGCAGAGCGCATCCTGCGAACCCTGGGCGCCCACGCCTGCGACCCACAGGGACCCGACGCCTGCAAAGCAATCCACGCAAAGGGCGAAGAAGAGACGAAGCTCTGCCCCACCTGCCGCCTTTTCGGCGCCGCAGGATGGGCTTCTACACTTCAGATCTCCGATTTCACCGCTGTCGAAGGCCACAGGGGCCAACCGAAGCGCCAGGACTTCGTCGCGATCGACCGCTTCACCGGGGGCGTCAGCGGCGGGAAGAAGTTCGATGCAGAGCCGTTCTGGAACCCCGTCCTCGAGGGCAGTATCACGCTCGAGCTTGACCGCTCCGAGCCGTGGGCGCTCGGCCTCATCGCCCTCACCCTGCGCGATCTCATCGAGGGCGACATCACCTTCGGCTTCGGCGCCGCCAAGGGCTACGGGGCGTGCACCGCTTGCATCATCGGGGCTACCGCCCCGGCACAACTTGACAGTGGGTCCCACTGGGAAGAACTGAAGAAGTGGGTCGGTCAGCCGAGAGATAGCGGCCCGTGGGGGGGCCTCGACCCTGAACCTTGTGCGGGCCTGTTGCGAACTGCGATTCCGCGGTTCGAGCGCGCAAGGGAGACCGCTCCGCTCGCCAGGCCGGCGGCGACGACGGCTGAACCTACCCCCTCACCGACGGTCGCAGTGTCGCCGGCGAAGGGCCCGACGGGTACGGAGTTTCTGAACCCGTATCACTTCATTCCCGCGAAGGGAACGAACGGCCGCCACGGCGACGTTGACGCTGCTCAGTTCGGCAACGGGATCCGCCCGTCGATCGGGCACGTCACGCACGATCGCTACGTTGCGTCGACCCATTCAGGCAGGGTTCTCTGCGCCCTCACGACGCTGGGTCCCATCGTCGTAGGTGCCTCGCAAACTGGTGACGACGGCACCGCAAAGCATGTCCAGCCCTTTGAAATCGAGGGGCAACCCGCGATCCCGGCCTCGACTCTCAAGGGGCTTGTAGCCTCGCTTGCCGAGGCGGCCAGCAACTCGGCCCTCCGGGTTCTTAAGAACACGAGACTCTCATTGAGCATCGACAGGCAACGGCGACCGAAAGGCAGCGTTCACGGCCACTTCAGCAAGATCTCTCCTGAGCTGCTCCCGTTCAGTCGGCAGCGCTTGACGGTCTCGATCGCGGAGCAGCTTTTCGGGTTTGTCGAGGAAGTCGCTGAGGAAACGTGGGAGGGCGAGGCACACGAGGACCTTGGTGTCAAGGCCTTGGCCGGACGTGTCCGCTTCGGCTTTGCACGCCTCGCTGCGCACCAGGAATCTCCGTTCCTATTGGAGGGCGACAACGAGGCGCTGCTCCAGATCCTCAGTTCACCGCGACCGCCATCTCCGGCCCTGTACTTTGGTCCTGAATACATTTCGAAGAAAGGTCTCGACGCAAATAGAGAGACGCACATCCCGCTCGGAAGGAAAGTCTATCTCCACCGGAATTTGGCGACGGAGGGCAACGCGTGCTGGTGCGTTGCGAGGCCGGACTCGGTCCCGCCAGACCGTCTGAAGCAGCACCTCTGGGTACGCCCATTGCGGAAGGACCTCTGCTTCCTCTTTCACGTGGACTTCGACAACCTGAGCGAGCTCGAGCTCGGCCTGTTGCTGTTCGCCCTCCGACCCACCAAGGAGTTCCGCCACAAACTCGGCCTCGGGAAGCCGCTCGGCCTGGGGACGGTGCGCTTGGACCCGTTCGCGCTCCTGCCGGTCGCTCGCCAGACACGATACGAAAGCTGGCCGGTGTGTTCCCCCAGGTACGAGAATGCGACTGTTCTTGGTGACCTCAAGATCGGACCCAAGGACGTCGCGGCGAGATACGCAACTGAGGTCGCGGCGCTACCGATCGGAGACGATGGGCGGTTCGCCGCGGCTGGCAGCAGCATGACTACACTCCAGCGGGGCTTCCTGAACGTGTTGGATCCGGACATTCGGCGAGCTATCGAGTTGGTTGGCAATCCAGCGAACTCGACGGCTCCCGTTCACTACCCCAAGATCGAAGGGCAGGACGGCGACGAGAGGTTGTACGAATGGTCGGTCGAGAACGAGAGGCAGTCGCCGCCCTCAGGTCACCAGCACCTCAAGCCGCTCGACAGGAACGCGAAGTCGCTCCCAACCCTGCACCGCATCAGCAAGCCGCCAGGGGGGCACGGGCGCCGATGAGGTTCTTCTACGACACGGAGTTCGTGCAGAGGGCATACCCGTCGCCCCTGCTTCTGATCACCATCGGAATCGTCGCCGAGGACGGGCGGGAGTACTTTGCATGCAACCGCGATTTCGACCCCGAGCAGGGCGACGAGTGGGTGCGCAAGCACGTTGTCCCGCGCCTTCCCGCGGGCTCGGACCCGGTGTGGAAGCCGCCGGGCGTCATCGCTACTGAACTGCGGAGCTTTCTCGCCCCGGGTTCGCCGGAGCTGTGGGGTTACTGTTCAGCCTATGATCACGTGCTGCTCGTGCAGCTCCTGGGCGGCTTTGCCGCCTGGCCTGATGGCTGGCCGTACTACACGCGGGAGCTGCGACAGTGGCAGGACGTGCTCGGCGTCGCGAGCCTGCCCCTGCCGTGGCCCAACGAGCACGATGCCCTGGCCGACGCGCGCTGGTGTCGGGCGGCATGGCAGTGGTTGAGCGATCAAGAAGGCAGCCGGGCATGACACACCCCGACCTGAGCCCGGTCCCAACCGGGGGAACGGGCCCCCTGGGTGACGTCCAGCCCGCCAAACCATGATTTTCCCTCCGTTTGACCGCTATCTCGTGACGCTGCGCATGACGCGGCCGGCGGGGTTCCACTTCAACCACGGCGGGGCGATCAACGGGTTGCTCTGCGCGGCGTTCGGCGAGCATCGGCTGCCGGAGGGGGCGGTGCCGTTCGCCTGCGAGTCCGGGCGAGTGCGGTTCGAGGCGGGGGAGCCGTACAACTTCGGCCTTACCCTGATCGGCGAGGCGCGCCGGCTCGGCGCCGCACTTCAACCGGGCCTCGCCCGTCTTGGCCGCACGGGGCCAGATCGCTCGCAGTCGCTCCCGGCGCTGCAGGGCAACTTCGAGGTCGAGGCGATCATCGCGCTGCCGCCGCCCGACCTCGACGCCGAGTTGGCCGCGCTGGTTGGCGGGGCGAGCAGAATCACGCTGCGCTTCGTCTCGCCACTTCGGATCGAACGTCGGAAGGCGCTGCGTAAACCCGGTGGGACGTTCGTCAACGAAAGGCAATTGCCGGCGTTGCGCCTCCTTAGGGGTCTTTGGGGCCGTATCTTCTGGCTGTCGTACGGCCGAAGTGCCTCCACCACCGAGCGCGATACCCAACGCCCTTCACTGCCGACCGATTTGGACGTGACTGAACGCGAGGTGACGTGGCTTAGGGTCCCCAGAGGTGGGTTCGACCATGACAAACGCGACGACAGCTGCGCCCTTGGCGGCCTGCTCGGTTACATTGCGCTCACCGGCGTTACCGAGGAATGGCTGCCGTGGCTCGTTCTCGGTAGTCATATCCATCTCGGGGGAGATACCGCGTTTGGCTTTGGTCGATACCAAATTGATAGCGGCAACGGCAAGAACGATCCGTTCCGACCTGGTAAGAGGTTGCTTGAATCTCTTGCAAGTCCCAAAGTGCTGGGTAAGGCGCTGGACCACGTGGTCGGCCAATCCGATCTGGCCGGAGTGGACGGGGTTGCGCCGGCGGGACTCTTGGGCGCGCGAGGGAAAGTCCTCGCCACACTTGCTGGCGATCTTTCTGCTGATCGCTACAAGGCCAGTCCCTTGCGCGGCTTTGTGTTGCCGGAAAGCAACGGGAGGGGGCGATTGCTGGCCGTGCCGACTGTACGTGACCGCATCGCGCAATGTGCTACGCATGGATTACTGTCAACTGCGATGGAGAAGCTATTCGAAGACCGTACGCCCCGGTTCGGTGGGAAGCGCTCAGGTAGGGCGGGCGGGGGCGACAGCCGCATCTGCTCGAGGAGTCGCGAACGCTTCAAGTCAGAAACCGGCTGGGAGGAATCGTTCTCTGACGTTGATTGGGCGAAGTTGACCAAGACACTGGAGCCACTTTACCCGGGAGAGGCCTTGATCGGGCTGCTGCGAGATTGGGCGCATGCGCGGGTTGAGTTCATGAGTACCCTATTTCATCGCCAATACGACCTGCTGTAGGCGCCGCAATCTCGCCGCTTCTCGCCAACCTCTACCTGGACGAGCTCGACGAGGATCTCTTGCAGCAAGGCTTTCGGGTCGTCCGCTACGCCGACGATGTCGTCGTGCTCTGTCGTGACCTCGACGCCGTGCGCGCCGCGCAGGACGAGGTCAGGAGTGTAGTGACCCCCTCAAGTCAAGTGTAGTGACCCCCTCAAGTCAAGCGCGCTCGTGCGCCTCGGGCTCACCCTGAACGTCGACAAGACCGTGGTCCGCTCCTTTGACCAGGGCTTCTCCTACTTGGGCTACCTGTTCTGTCGTTCCCTCGTGCTGGACCACCCCAAGGACCACGGCAGCGTGCTGCCGCTCCAGGCGGAGGCGATCCCCCAGGCCTCCTGGCTCGCGGTCGTACCGCTCGATGACGTTCGTGACGCGCTGGCCGCGACCGCAGCCAAGCGCTCCCGGCCGGAGCAGGCGCGCCCTCTGGCGCCCCTCACGCTGGCGGCGCCGCTGCGCCGGGCGCTCTACATCGTCGACCCGGCCGCGGAGATCGAACTGCGCCAGGAGAAGCTATTCATCTCGAGCCCGACGCGCGGCCACGAGGAGGTGCCCATCCGCACCCTCTCGCACGTCGTGTTCCTCGGACGGGTGCGCGCCACCGTCCCGGTGTTGCTCGGGCTTTCACGCCTCGGCGTCCCGTCCTACTTCTGCCGGCGCAGCGGCGCCCTCTACAGCGTCTTCGCGCCCCACGCCCCGGACTGGCCGCTATGGCAGGCGCAGGCCGAACTCAAAGCCGATGCCGGCGCCTGCCTTGCGTTCGTCCGGGCCGTCGTCGCCGCCAAGCTCCACAACGCGGCCACCATTGCCGTCCGCTTCAAGCTGCAAGATTGCGGCTCGCTGGGTGACGCGCTGCGCGCGCTCGAGCAGAGCTGCCTGCAGCAGAGCAGCGTGGCTAGTTTGCGTGGGCTGGAAGGGAAAGGCGCGGCGCTCTTCTTCGGCGCGCTCAAGGCGAGCCTGTCGCCCGACTGGCGGTTCCCCGGCCGCCGCAAGCACCCGGCCGAGGACCCGATCAACGCGGCGCTCTCCCTGGCCTACACCGTCGTGTACCACCACGTGTCCACCGCCTTGCTCGCCGCCGGCCTCAACCCGCGCATCGGTCTCTTCCACGAGGAGCGCGGCGCGTATCACGCCCTCGCCAGCGACCTGCAGGAGGAGTTGCGGCACCTCGCCGAAGCGCACGTCATCGCGATGATCGGGCGCCGCGAGTTGACCCCCGACGACTTTGCCCCCTCCGAGGACGGGCAGTACCCCTGCCTGCTCAGCGTCGACGGTCGCCGCACGTTCCTGCGGGCGTTCGAGCGCCGACTCCTGACCATCTTTACCCCCCCGGATCGCGACGAGGCGACCACCTACCTGGCCTTCATCAACCACCAGGCGGCGCTCGTCAAGGCCTTGGTCCAGCGCCGGGTTGAAGCGTATGCGCCGTTGCGGATCCACGCATGAGGTACTTGGTGTGTTACGACATTAACGAGGACCGGGTGCGCGCGCACGTGGCCGCCATCCTCGAGGCGTTCGGGCCTCGGGTTCAAGAGTCGGTCTTCGAGTGCGAACTGAGCGAGGCCGACCTTGCGCTGCTTGTGGCTCGGGTGCAGCGGGCGCTCGGGCCGGAGCCGGCTGGCAACGTGCGTGTCTACCGCCTGTGCCGCGACTGCCTCGCCGCGTCCCGCGGGATCGGTCCGGTGGCGGCTGGCGTCGGGGTGGAGCCGTGCGTGGTCATCTGATGAACCGCCAAGACTGGCCGGTGCTATCCTCGCCCCACTGCCGCGGGGCCTCTCCGGGGGTGCTCGCGACCTCGGCCACGGTCCTTGATAGATGTCGTCCAGTTTCCGTGACTTGCGCCCTACTGGTTGGGGCGAAGACCTGCGCTGATCCCCGGAGCGACGAGATCACGTGTAAACACAAGGCGATCGGCCACAGCGGGCGGCGCCATCCCAGCCCGTGCGGGCGGTGCGGCAGGACAGCCGGGCGGCACCCCCGGACCGTGGCGCCGGAGGCCCTTGGTTTGAGGCAGATGCAGGGGTACAGTGAGGATCGAAAGGCGCGCGCGACCAATTGCGACTAGGCCATGCCGCCATCCCATACGCCATTTGGGCCCCTGTGAGGATCGAAAGGCGCGCGCGACCAATTGCGACAACACGATCGCCTTGAGCTCGACCTTGGCCGAGTTCAGCTGGTGAGGATCGAAAGGCGCGCGCGACCAATTGCGACGGAGCCATGCTCCTGTCCAGCTGCTTGCGCACCACGAACAGTGAGGATCGAAAGGCGCGCGCGACCAATTGCGACTTGAACACCACCTGCGCCTCGGGCTCGAGACGCACGAACGTGAGGATCGAAAGGCGCGCGCGACCAATTGCGACCAAAATAGTATAACCACACGTTTCTTGGTCGGTAGCGTGAGGATCGAAAGGCGCGCGCGACCAATTGCGACCCCTGACCTTCCGCTTGGTGGCGACGTTGGTGTGGTGGACGTGAGGATCGAAAGGCGCGCGCGACCAATTGCGACTTTTCTTTCCGTGCCACGATGCACGAGTCGCATATGGCGTGTGAGGATCGAAAGGCGCGCGCGACCAATTGCGACTACCACCCGTTACCGGAAGCTCGCTGAGAGAAAAAATCGTGAGGATCGAAAGGCGCGCGCGACCAATTGCGACACTGCCCCAAGTAAAACCCAGGGCCAGACGTGATGCTTGTGAGGATCGAAAGGCGCGCGCGACCAATTGCGACCATACGGGTTGTTGTCGGTGGTGTGGCAGATCGGACAAGTGAAGATCGAAAGGCGCGCGCGACCAATTGCGACACCAACGACAGATGTGTGAGTATGAGCCTTATTGACGTCAGGATCGAAAGGCGCGCGCGACCAATTGCGACCCGGCACCGAAAACCAGTGCCTTGAGCTGCACCTTCGCGGTCGTCAGGATCGAAAGGCGCGCGCGACCAATTGCGACCGAACGGCGCGTTGGACGGAGCGTTGCGCCGCCCAGCCACAAAGTCAGGATCGAAAGGCGCGCGCGACCAATTGCGACCAGGCCGGAGTTGTTGATGCAAGCGAACTCAATGACGTTGATCGTCAGGATCGAAAGGCGCGCGCGACCAATTGCGACAACCCGTTGAATCTCTCGGTCGTCGAAGAGTCACGTTCAGTCAGGATCGAAAGGCGCGCGCGACCAATTGCGACCACGGCGACGCCGCGGTTGGCGGTGGCCAGGTCGGCCCTGTCAGGATCGAAAGGCGCGCGCGACCAATTGCGACAAGTTCAGGTCCACCAAGAAACCGGCGAACCCGAAGATCGTGAAGATCGAAAGGCGCGCGCGACCAATTGCGACACGTCTTGGTCCTCCTTGGTCAGGGGCCGGGTCTCGTTGTCAGGATCGAAAGGCGCGCGCGACCAATTGCGACCACTCATCGAACTCTCCCTCGGTCCACGGGATGCGTCTGCGGGTGAGGATCGAAAGGCGCGCGCGACCAATTGCGACTCAACAGAGAACGGCGCCACCCCTCCCACTACATGGTGTCAGGATCGAAAGGCGCGCGCGACCAATTGCGACAAAATCGCCGCCACCCCAAAGAAAACCCACCTATTGAAGTCAGGATCGAAAGCCGCGCGCGACCAATTGCGACGTTGGAATGAAACATGCCAAGCCCATGACCACAACGCGTCAGGATCGAAAGGCGCGCGCGACCAATTGCGACACGGAGACGGAAAAGTGGCTGGCTTTGAAATCTCGCTCTGGTCAGGATCGAAAGGCGCGCGCGACCAATTGCGACGAGTCCACGTCCTCGATCGCGTAGCAGCTCCCGTTGGCGCGTGAGGATCGAAAGGCGCGCGCGACCAATTGCGACTTTCTACCGTTAACGTAAAATTGATCTGGTTTGATGGTGAGGATCGAAAGGCGCGCGCGACCAATTGCGACAGTTGCGTCACCTTGAACACGTAGTCGCTGTACTTGTGAAGATCGAAAGGCGCGCGCGACCAATTGCGACTTGTTATAGGCATCCATGACAGCCGGAGTAATCTCCGAAAAGTGTCGGGATCGAAAGGCGCGCGCGACCAATTGCGACACCGCTCCAAGCAGAACCCATGGCCAAATGTGATGTTGTCAGGATCGAAAGGCGCGCACGACCAATTGCGACTTACACCGGGATGACTGCCGGTAATTCTGATACCGTGGTGAAGATCGAAAGGCGCGCGCGACCAATTGCGACTTGAAACCGAACCGCGTCTGCATGAGCCCTGGGACGGGGTGAGGATCGAAAGGCGCGCGCGACCAATTGCGACTCGGTGAGGTCGAGCCCGCTGTTGTTCGCCTTGGAGAAGTGAAGATCGAAAGGCGCGCGCGACCAATTGCGACGACAGCTCGTCGAGCGTGTCGGTCTCCTTAGCCAGCGTGAGGATCGAAAGGCGCGCGCGACCAATTGCGACTCCGTTGCAGGGTCCGTAATACCAGAACGTTCCGTTCTTGGTCAGGATCGAAAGGCGCGCGCGACCAATTGCGACATTTGTGGAAGTGGGGTGAATGCATGTGCCTCGTTATTGTGAGGATCGAAAGGCGCGCGACCAATTGCGACTTGTACGACGGACGACCCTCGCCCTGACCGGTCCCGACGTGAGGATCGAAAGGCGCGCGCGACCAATTGCGACCATTTACACTCTCCTTCCGGAGGGTAGTTGCCGCCGTTGTCAGGATCGAAAGGCGCGCGCGACCAATTGCGACCTTGCTCATCCCTCACCTCCCGGCGCTTCCTTCCCCCGTGTGAGGATCGGAAGGCGCGCGCGACCAACAATTGGGGCCGTTCTTATTCCTTTGTTGGAAACGGGCCCGCGGGCGAACTGTGAAGGTTGAACGGCGGCCGTGTCTTGGCCGGGACTCGGGTCTTGACCGGCGTGCACCTGCGGCCTATCGTCCGTGGGGAACGTGTGCGGGGTCAGTGCTGGCGGCGGGGTGTTTCAGGATCAGCCGACGCGGGGTGATCGGGCGTGTGCGCGCGGGCCAGAGGCTAGAAGGGGGGACAATGGCGGTCACGATCGACGAAGTGGTGCAGCACATGGAGGCGCTGGGGCTAAAGTTCAAGAAGAAGGATGAGCAGCACCTGGTCTTCTTGGTGCGGATGGACAACTACCGGGACGCCGACGGCGACGACGGTTTGGGCCTGGTGATCAAGCTCAGCGAGGGAGGGGAGTACTTTCAGCTCTTTGCGCCGCAAGCGTTCAAGATCGCCGGGCCACACGTCGGTGCCTTTCTCGAGGCCTGCGCGATCGTTCAGTGGCGGACCAAGCTGATCCAGTTCGAGTACGACCCGTCCGACGGCGAAATCCGGCCGACCATCGAGTTTCCGATCCAGGACGGGTCGCTCACCCAGCGCCAACTGCAGCGGTGCATCCATGGGATGTGCGAGCTGGTTGACGCATACTTTGCACCGCTGAAGCGCGCGTTGGACGAAGGGGTGGTGTCTTTCCCCGACCAGGACCAGGCGATGGGCGCCATGCTGGGCGACACCCTGGAGCGAGCGATGGCGGGGCTCAGCCCCGAGGCGCGCGCCGCGCTGGTACGCCGGCTGATGGAGGGCACGCCGACGCCGGCCGGCCAGGTTTCGGGCGGCGAGGCTCCGGCTCCCGGAGAGGCGCCGACGGAGCTGTAACGCGAACAGCAGCAGCGGGGGTGGCCCATGGTTCAGACTGAGACCTTGTCGGAGGAGATCATCGGCTGGGCCAAGCGCGCGGCGCTGGCGGAGGGCGCGACCCAACTTACCGTCCTGCACCTGTTGTGCGGCGTCCGCGCGGTCTGTGAGGATCCGCAGAAGCTCGAGCGGATCAGGTCTTCGCTCGGCCTGCGCCCGAGCCAGACGCCGGTTTGGCCCGATGAGGTGCTCAAGCTGCACCAAAAGGCAAAGCAGCAACCTCCGACCTCCAACCGGATGCAGTTGGACCTTCCGGTTCAGCGCGCAGTGGCAGCGGCCACGGCCGAGGACCCTTCCCTGCCCGCCGCTCGGCTGGTGGCCCATTTGCTGCAGCAGCGCTCGGCTCCGGCCGTGGCGCAGTTCCTCGCCCTCAACAACCTGGTGGCGACACCGGCGGCGGTCTCGCCTGGTCTGGAAGGGATGGAACAGGCTCGGGCGCATGCGCAAGCGCTGGAGCAGCGCCTTGCCGCCGAAGTGCTGGGCCAGGACGCCGCCGTGAGCATGCTGGTGAGCGCCTACTGGGACGCGTGCCTGGGGCAGCAGCCGGACGGCCCCAAGGGGATCTTCACTTTTTTGGGGCCGCCGGGCGTCGGGAAGACCTTGCTCGCAGAGCGCTTTGCGGCCGCCCTACAGGATCTCGAGGGCGGTGCGGTGGGGTTCCGGCGCTTCGACATGGGCAGTTTCGCCGGTTATCAGAACTTCGAACAGCTGTTCGGAACCGAGAGTTACTACAAGAATGGGCAGCCAGGGACCCTGAGCGGTTTTGTTGCCGAGTACCCCCGCGCGGTCATTCTCTTCGACGAGTTGGAAAAGGCGCACGAGACCGTGTTGACGGCGCTTCTGGCAGTTCTCGACAAGGGTGAAGTGGACGACAAGAACCTGAAGAAGAAGGTCAGCTTCCGCGAGTGCTGGGTGATTTTCACAACTAACCTGGGACGAGAGCTCTTCGAGTCCGAAAACGTGAGCGGCATCCTCGGGCCTAGCGCAGCCACGCGAGCGTTCGTGTTCGACATCCTCGCTTCGGCGCGGCGGCGTGGAGATGTCGGCGACAAGGGCACGGTACCCGCATTGCCATCCGAGTTGGTGTCGCGCCTCGCAAAAGGTGGCGCGGTGCTCTTTCGCAAATTGCCGACGTCCGCCCAGGTGCGGCTCATTCGCCGGTCCCTGGATCGCGCCACGGCCGCGACCCGCGCGGCCTCGAAGCGGCCGACGCCGGAGATCCTGCCGGATGACCGCGCACTGCTGGTGTTCCTCCTGTCCCTGTTGCCGAACCTCGACGCCCGCCAGGTGGTGGCGCGGACGTCGAGTTGGGCCGTTCAGCTGCAGCGCGACGCCTATGAATCATGCCGAACGGGGCTGCTGGGGCGGGGGAGCGAGAAGTTTGACCTGCGTGTCGAGTGCGGTGACCAGGCGAAGCGCTACCTGGACGAGAAGTTTGCGGCCCTCAAGATCAGCGTGCTGGTCGTCGATGACGACGAGTATGTGGCGAAGGGCGTTGAACCGGTCGCGGCACGCTTCCAGGGGAAGGTGAGCCGGGCGGATAGCCTGGAGACGGCGGTTGAGAACGCGCACCGTGCCGAGGCGGATGTTGTCTTTCTCGACCTGTCGATCGGCGAGGGACCGAGCAGTGCGAAGGTCGAGACGGCGCTTGGGATTTTGAAGGCGCTCCGAGGGCAATTCCCGGAGCTGCCGGTGTGGCTGTTCAGCGAGAATCCGCAGAGCCGCGCGAATTTCGGCGCGGTGGTGCCGCGGATCCTCCGGGACGGAGGCGCGCGCGGGTACATCCCCTGCGAGTTCATGAAGGACAAAGGGCTGCTGGGGGAGGATTTTCTCGCCCGTGCCGAACATGTCGTCGAGGAGGTGGCCTTCGACAAGCTGGTGCGGCAGATGCAGCGCTCGCACCTGACCGTGGCGTTCGACACGGAATACGCCCTGGTGGACGGCGGCGCCTCCGGCACAGTCATTACGGCAACGCTGACGCGGCTGCAGGGAACGCTGGTCGTCAGCGCCGCTGACCAGCGCGGCGCGATCCGCTTTGCTGGGATTCCCAGAGAACGCCTGTCGTCGGTGGTCGGATTGAGTCGGGCCAAGCGCCGCCTGGAACAAGTCGTGAAGTGGCTGCGCGACCCGGCGGCGTTGTCTCGGTTTGGAATCGCCCCTCCACGTGGCTTCTTGCTCGCTGGGCCGCCCGGGACCGGCAAGACGCTCCTGGCGAGGGCGGTCGCCGGGGAGGCAGGGCTACCGTTCCTGGGGTTGTCGGCCGGTGAGCTGCAATCGAAATGGACAGGCGAGGCGGAGGAGCGCGTCCGCGATCTGTTCCAACTAGCGCGCGAGTACGCTCCTTCGATTATCTTTATCGATGAGATCGACGCCATCGGCCGTGCGCGGGGTGAGACCGGAGTGGGATATGGCTCGCTTCTCAACGAGCTGCTTGCCGCCATGGATGGCTTCAACGTCGGGTCGCGGCCGATCTTCGTCCTCGCCGCCACCAACCACCCCGAACTCCTCGATTCCGCGCTCGTGCGCCCCGGCCGCTTCGATGAGACGATCCCGATCGACCTCCCGAACGCGGCCGCGCGCGAGGAGTTCTTCCGCATCCGCCTGCGCTCCCTCGGCAACGTGGGGGATGTGGATCTGAAGCGTCTCGTGCCCCCGAGTGCGGGGCTGAGCCCGGCCGAGTTGGACCGCGTGGTGCGGGAGGCGGCCTACGCGGTCGCAGCCGAGGGGCACGACCGCGTGACCGAGGCCGACCTGCTGGTGTCGTTGCGCCACGTGCGGTTCGGCGCCGCGCAGGAGGGGATCAAGGTCAAGCCGGAGGAACGGAAGATCGTGGCCCACCACGAGGCCGGGCACGCGATCGCGCAGCTGCGGCTGTTCCCCGAGCTACCGGTGGACTACCTCACGATCGTGCCGACGGAGGGGGGCGCTCTCGGGCTCATGTCGCGGCTGGGCGACGAGGCGGGTCATCTCTCGACGCGCGAGGCGATCGAGAACCGTCTCACCGTGACCCTCGCGGGTCGCGAGGCCGAGCGGATCACCGCCGGCGTCGACGCGCAGGTGACCTCGGGCGCCGCGGACGATATCGCCCGGGCGAACGGCCTGGCCTGGCACGCGGTGGCCCACTGGGGCCTTGACGCGGAGATCGGCCCGCTTTCGATCACAGGTCTGCCGCGCGAAGCCAGCGGCGATCTCTCCGCCCGCGCTGTTGAGCGCGTCGGGGTCTGGCTCGCCGACGCCGCGAAGAGGGCGAACGAGTTGCTCCGGCAAAACAAGGAGTCGTTCGAGAAGCTGTCTGAACTCCTGCTCGAACGCGAATCCCTCGACAGCGAAGACATCAACCAACTGTTCAACGATGGTGGGAGCAAGCATTAGCCACTTCAACGCAGTAGATCGCAGACGTTGCGAGCAGAGCGTATGAGGAGGGCGTGCTCGCGGCGGCCGGGATCGAACTGGTGCGACGGCAAGACATCGAGCGGATCAATGGGAAGCACTTGAGAGAGTCGTCGTCCAGTCTGTCCGTGGGGCGTTCGGCTGCGTTGGGAACCCTGAGAGGATGGTCTGCCATGGGTGGAGTCGGCGCCGCCGTCTGGGCCGGGCCGGTCGCTCGAACGTAAGCCCTCGCCGTACCCCGTCTTGATCTGACTCGGTTGTCCGGCGATGCTCCGGGCATGGACGACGAACGGATCATCGAGCAGGGCCAGCACCTCTTCGAAGAGCTTGCCGGGCAGCGACAGCG
>JAJXYW010000049.1 GCA_021780415.1 Acidobacteriota bacterium | reverse complement strand
CCACGTCCACATCACCGACACGCAGCCGGACGCTTTCCTCGCCAGGTCCGAGCGCCTCGCCAGGGAACTCGATGAAGACCTGGCCCGGCTCGTGCAGCCAGTGCCGCCCGGCGCGGGAGAATCCTGCAGCGGCCAGCCTCCCTGCAACCGCGGCGGGGACGTGCCCGACGAAGTCGAGATCCCCTGTCACGTAGGCGCCTCCGGTGTAGAGCTCGACGGCCGCGCCGCCGACGAGCACGGGCGTGCTCCCCACCGGGAACAGAGCCTGCACCCACGCCGCGAGCGCCGCGGTCTTCGGTGGGCCATCGGCCAGCGCGAGGATCCGCTGGAGTTCCATCTCACTCACAATATATATCTTGTTTTTGCTCCAGACAACCCCCCACTTGTCGGTCGGACCCGCATACCTCGATGGCGGTGGCGCAAGCCTGTCAACTCAGGCTCACAGGGGACAGCCGCGCCGCTGGCCGACCGGGCGGCTTCGCCTGGACGTGGGATCCCTGTCGTACCTGTGTCGACCTCCCCCCAGCGCCACTGTCGATACGCGCGGAAGTGGTACGCTGGGAACAAGCAGTCCATCTCAACGCCGCAGGAGATGTGGAGGTACCTTTCGTCGTCTGTAGGGCCGTGGTACATTTCGGATGAACCTGCGAGCAGGCTTGCGGAGCACCGCTTCTTGGCGGCGGGCGCCCGGCCCGCAGCCGCCGCGGGGGTCTGTAGTTCCGAGCCAGGTCTTGGTTTCCGCTGTCCCGATGGAGGCTTCGATTCCGTCTTAGCATCAGGTTTCGGTGCATAGGAGTGAATCCATGAGTGACCTAGTCGAACGCGTCCGCAAGACGATGGACGAGCGCACTACGGTATGGGCTCTGGCCACACTCCTTCTTGCCGTGACCCCCGTGGCGCTCTATTGTCTACGTGCGCTCGAGTGGGCTGGAACATCGCTCGGCCTAGTCGCGCCGCCTATGGCCAACGAGGCGCGAGCGATCGTCGTCATCGGCGTCTTTATATTTGCCTGGCTGGCGATCGTAATTCGATGGCTGCTCTGGCGAGGCGTTCCAACCGTACGGCGCGCTGCGACAGGGGTCCTCTTCGCAGCCTCCGCCGCCGAAGAGGTTCACGCCCTCGTGCGCCGGCTCCACATTGCGCTGGTGTCGCAAATCGCCAAACAGAACCCTAAGGGGCTCGTCCGCACGTATCTCCTCCCCAAGAATCAAGCCATCACGACCCGCGAGGAGGCGACGCGGGCCCTCGACGTATCAGGGGCGCGGCTGATTGTTTGGGGAACGGTCGGAACCGGCACCCTTTCTGGGAAGAACGTGGCCGGCTTCAAGAGTGTGAACTTCACCATGCGTCACCGACCTTTGGAGTCAAGTGAACTACCGGGCGTTTGTGCCACTCTTGCCCCAGCCTTCCTCGGGCGGCAGTGGCTGTTTTCGGAGGACCATACCTTTCTGGGTGTGGATCTTGTGGCCGCGAGCGTCACTGAGGCCGCAATGTTTGCCCTCAGCCTTGTCCTTGCCATCGACGGAGACCTGCCAGGGGCCGTGCGCCTCCTGGTCCCGCTATACGAGTGGACCCAAACTAGAGCCCCGCAACTGCGGCGTTCGCAGGGCTTCCTACGATTTTCTGACACGGTCAGAGATTTGCTACTCCAGGTACGCTACCGGCAGCTGATGGACCTCTACGAGCGAGAGGTCGTAGATCGGATCACCGATCGCGGGGTGGACGGCGCCGCTCACGAATGTGAGAGCCTCGCGGACGAGTGTACTAACCTCTCGAGGACTCCCGGCAGCCTCGATCTAGCTAAGTCAACGCTCGCTTTCCATTTCGGTCGAATCGACGACGCGTTGCGGCTTGTCGAATCCTCTCGAGCATGCTCCCCGGCGGATCCTGCACCGTTCCTCTCCAGGGCCTTTCTCGCATTGTGGGCCCGTGACTACTCTCGCGTTGGTCCCCTGTATCGTCAGGCTGAACGCCGGGGGCCCTGGGGAACCGAGATGCTGTTCCAGGTGGTCAGATTCTTGCAGGCGGTGCATGCACAGAACTCAGGAAGGCAGGAGCTACTCTTTGCACTTGCAGTGGTAAATGAGCATCTCGATCGTGGCCTCGCACGACAGGACTTCGAGTCGTTTCTCGCTGCCACTGCGTGCCGAGACGACCTGGGACCTATCCGCGCAGAGGCAGGGCGAAGGCTCGCGTCCCTATCCGAGCCGGCAATCAGCAGCTAACGCTCTTGGGTCGGTAACGCGGGCCTGGGTTCGGACGGATTCCGGCAAGCACCTCTCCCCCTTCCCCGACCAGAAGAACCAGCCTCACCGATGCCGTCCTAGCGTGGCCAAGGCGGATCGCGCAAACCACGCCAACGACATGGCCGGGCTCCGGTCACTGGGCGCCAATGGCCAGCGCAATACCGGCCATTCGCCCGCCGTCCCCAACCCGTGCCTGGCCGACCACCCACGCACCGGAGAGGCGGTTTGCCTAACAGGCTTGGTTCATCGGAGATCAAGATGGTGAGGCGGCGACATTCGGTACAGATTTGACATCCATTCAAGCAGCGCAGGCCTTGCACCCGCGCCGCTGGCGCGTAAGATGACGATGTGAGCTTTTGCCCGGAGCATATCAGCGGTTTCGAACCTTCGCTGCCCTGCCCTTGGGCCGGCTGTCGGAACGGCATCGAGAAGGACACCCTCGTCGAGCACCTCTCTGGTTCACCGGACCGGATCACCTGGGAGCGCGGGGCCCTGGATTCGTTCGATGGGAGACGACGGTACTTCTGGCACGACCCGCAATGCGGTTGGTGGGAAGTGGCGGTTCAGCTACGGAACCACGAGCTTGGGCGGGTGCAGCGGTCGGTCGCGACTGGAAACTGCGTATATCACTACACCACACTGCCCGCGTTCAAGAACATTGTCGAGACGCAAGAGCTGTGGCTAACGGACTATGCATATCTGAATGACGCCTCGGAGATACGCCATGGCGTTGAGCTCGCGCGCCGGGTCTTTGATTCGGCGGTAATCGGAGCAACACCCGAGACCGCCACGGCCCTCCGGGGGCTCCTCGACCTTGCGCCCGGGTGGCAACCACGGGTCTGTGTGTTCTGCCTTTCATCCGCGCGTGACAGCCTGACGCAATGGAAGGGCTATGGGCGTGACCACGCGGGGGTCGCCATCGGCATCGAGCCATCTGCATTTCTCCAAGGCCTGGGATTCCCCCATGAGCTCTCCCCGGCTCCTGTGATCTACAATCCGGAGGTCAAAGAAGGTTTGCTTAAAGGCTTCTTTCACGACTGGGCAGCGCTCCGCGATCGGGATTGCGAGGCCGGCAATGTGCAATCCAGTGCCTACGAGTCGATCACCCGTGCGCACTTCGTTGAACTGCTGTCGATGATGAAGGACGAGGCATTCAGCGACGAGCGAGAGTTCCGGTTTGTGTTCCAAGAGGATCCCACGGGCCCGATTGCGAAGCTGCGTGGGAGGGTAGCGAAACGCTTCCGCGTCAGCGGAGACGTTTTGGTGCCATACACCACCACGGCCGACCTTATGCGCCGGGACGGCGTTCGTGCCGAGCGGCAGAGCCGGCTGGTTTTCCATGAAATCGTAGTGGGTCCCAACCCATACGCAGAACTGATCCGAAACGGGCTTCGCGAGCTGTTGCGCGCCAGCGGGTATCACGACGTCGAGGTTAGCCTCTCGAGCCTACCGTTCAGGTAGATCGCATTGGGCGACTCGGCTGTCCTCCCATGACAGCGCAGAAGGCGGTTCCAGCTGCTCCACCGACAGTCCCGCCGCCGCGCGCACTTTCCGTACAGTCGTTGCCTCTGCCTCGTGGGAAATCTCCTGCAGCGAGGCTGTCTCTGCAAAACGGCGGGGCAGTAGTGCGAGCTGCGAAGTGAGTTGTAGCCCCAGTTCAGAAGCGCGCCCCCGCACGTTGAGGAAATCGGCTATATCGACGCTCATAAATCGCCTCGTTTCTGGTCAGGACTGCTTCCCGGCGCCGACTCCTGTTTGAAAAGGCCGGACTGGTCCTGGCCTATCCTCGATGATCCTTATCTCGGGTAGCGCGCGCGATATTGAGGGCGAGGAGGGATTCGAGGAGTTGCTCGTCGGTGAGCGAGGGGTCCCAGCCGTAGGCGGCGAAGACGGTGGCGTCGAGCTTGTCGTGGGCGAGGGCGAGCCAGGTCGGGCGCTGGTTGTACAGGTTGGTCAGGGTGCGGGCCTTGAGGTTGACCGCACACTCGGCGTCCTTGGCAACCGTGCGCGGGTAGCGGATGGTGCCGATGCCGCGCGCGTCGGGATTGTGGACGAAGCGCGCCCACGGGCCGTCGGCCGAGCCGGGGAACTCGAGCACCTCCTCGCGCGTCCACTCCCGCGGGTTGAGCCAGTTGCAGCGCAGCTCGTCCAGCTCCTTCGCCGCCGCCGCGATCGCCTGCACGCGCGGGTCGCCCGGCGGCTCCTTCCCTGGCGGCCACGGGAACGGGAACGTCTCGAAGCACGTCGTCGGCGTGTACCGCGGACGCGTCTCGAGCCGCGTCCCCAGCCGCAGCGCCCACACTTCGTGGAGATGCGACTGAAGCACCCCGAAGAAGTAGTCGTCGGAGCGGGCGACAACGAACAGGGCATGATCGGGGAGCGTTGGCTGCGCAATCCACACGAAGAGGTGATGCTTCGCGGTAGCGGGCGCCGCTGCGAAGCGGTGCAGCGGGCGAATCGCCTCACGCATCGAGGCACAGGGTTCCGCGTGTAGCCACCAGAAGTCTCGGTATCGAGGGCGCCGCACATGAGCACGAATTGGCTGGACGAGTCTCCTAGCGACTTCGAACGGCCGTTCGTAGAGTGCCGCCTGGCCTTGAGGGAGATTAACCCCAAAGTCGATCACCCAGCGGCCACGCGGCCGGCCCGTGATGTCGCTACCATTGAGCCACGGGACGAGGACATCACTGTTGGAAAGCCCGCTTGGGTTTGGTTCGGCTAGGAATACAGAAGCAGAGGAACCCTCAAGGTCGAACGGGCCTGCTTTAACGTCGGCATAGAACCCCTTGTCATGGTTCTCCGGGAGTTGACGTGCAGCAGCGAGGTCCGCGGTAGATGTGAGGTTGGCGTTGATCGTTTCAACGGGTGAGCCATCGAGGTGGCGACTGGTCTGGTCACCGTTGTCGAAGGCAATCATAGAGATGTGAACGTTCGCACCGTCAAGGATCCATTCGCGGTCGCTAACCGCGAAAAAGATGTCGCCGGTTTTCTTGATGCGCTCGAGCACCTTGCGATTCGCTCCTCCGCGAATTCCCTGTGTTGCAAGCATGCCGGCCCGCTGGCACTTCGTCTCCTCGATATGACAGCGGGCCTTCTCGAGCCAGTAGCCGCAGAGGTCACTGAAATTCGGGATTCGATCCCCATAGAGTTCGAATAGCGCCCCCACGTAGGAGTCGCCCAAACCGCGCCGGAGCATCTTGCCACCAAGGAACGGCGGGTTGCTGACGATGTAGTCCACCGCCGGCCAGTCGGGCTCCTTCGGGTGCTCGGGGTCGGTGAGGTCGAGGATCGCGTCGCGACACTCGATGCTGTCCATCGGCCGGAGCACCGGGTCGTCGGGGAGGTGAAACCCCTGGCGGTCGAGCGCCTGCAGGTACCCGATCCAGACGACCATCTGCGCCAGCTCGGCGGCGTAGGGGTTGATCTCGATGCCGTGGAGCTGCAGCGGGTCCACCTTGGGGATGAAGCTCGGCACGCCGTGCGCCGCGGCGAAGCTGAGGACCTCGCGCTCGAGGCCCATCAGCTTCTGCAGGGTGACGTAGAGGAAGTTGCCGGAGCCGCAGGCGGGGTCGAGCACCTTGACCGTGGTGAGGCGGTCGAGGAAGTTGCGCACGAGCGTGTCCGCTTCCCGCCTGGCCTTCGCGAGCGCCGCTCCCGCCGGCGGCTTCTCCTTTCCGGTCGGGCTGCGCTTGCCGGTGGCGAGGACGTTGAGGACCGTCGTGCGGCGCTCGTCCCACTCGCGCCGCAACGCCTGCATGACGACGGGCTCGACGAGCGTCTCGATGTCCTCGCGGCTGGTGAAGTGGGCGCCGATCTGCGAGCGCTTGTCGGGGTCGAGGCCGCGCTCGAACAGCGTCCCGAAGATCGCGGGCTCGACGTCGCTCCAGTCCGCCCTGGCCGCCGCGTCGAGCAGGCCGATCTCGTCCGGCTGCAGCTCGACCACCGCCGCATCGTTGAACAGGTTGCCGTTGAAGCGCTTGATCTCGTCGGCGCCGAAGAAGCCACCGGTCGCCATTTTGGCGAACAGGTCCCCGAGCATCGGACGCAGCCGCGCCGGGTCCTGGCGGGCGCGGCCGAGCACCTCGGTGAACAGGCCCTTGCGCAACAGGCCCACGTCCTCGGCGAACATGCAGAAGACGAGGCGGTCGAGGAAGCGGGCGGCGGTGTGCGGCTCGACGCCGCGGCCGCGCAGCGCCAGCGCGAGCTGACCGACCTGACGCGCGACCGCCTCGGTGATCTCGATACGCCGCCGGTTCGGCCGCAGGCTCTCGGGGTCGAAGAAGACGGCGCGCAAGGTACGCATCCCCTCCGGGGTCTGGAGCGCTGCGAACGTCAGATCGTGGACCTGGGAGTCGGTGTTGGTGAAGTTGGTGTGGACCTCGATGCGCTCCATGTCGCAGACGACGAGCAGCGGCGGGTTCTCGAGGTCCTCGCGGTAACCGTTGAGCTGCTTGTAGGCGGCCTGGAGGTCCTTGTGCTTGCCTTTGTACTCCCAGCCGAAGTACCCCTTCTTCCAGACGTCGGCCCAGCCGTCCTCGCCGCCGAGCTTGCGCGCCCCGCGCTCGAAGCAGAAGCGCTCGCCCGTCGGGTCGTCGGCGGCGGGCTTCGGGTGGCCGACCAGGTCGCAGAGGTCGAGGAAGTGCTCGTGGCACGCCTGCCGCTCCCGCAGCTCGGCCTTGCGCCACTTTTCGATGAACTCCTGCACGCTCACGGCCACCGATTGTCGCACGAAACACCGGGCTCCGGGCCCCGGAGAGACCGTGGCCCGTGGTCCGTGGTCCGTGGACCGAGAAGACGGAGGCGTGGATGGGAACGCTGCGCCAGAGGGGCCGCGCCGGCTGCAAGCCGCGCGGCCTCCCGCCCCTACCCTCCGAACGCCATCGCTCCACCGAAGGCAGGGCCAACCCCACTCGCGGCGTGTAGCCGCGCTGCCGCCGTTGGGCCTATCGCAAGGCGCGCAAGCCGGTCGCACCGGAGCGTAGCCGGAGGCTACGTGAGGACGCGAACCGGCGCAGCGCAACGCAGCGAGAGGTCCGACGCCGGCAGCGCCTAGACCATGAGCAGCGCGAACATCACGACCCATACAGCGTCGAGGAAGTGCCAGTAGATCGCGCAATACTCCACGCCCGGGTGGAACTCCCGCGAGTACCTGCCGCGGGACGCGCGCGCTGTGACCACCGCGAGCGGGATCAGGCCGCCGACGACGTGTGCGGCGTGCAGGCCGGTGAGGACGTAGAAGGTGAAGCCGTACAGGTTGGTCTTCGCGGTGAGGTTCTCCGCGATGAGCGCGAACCAGTTGAGCGTCTGCGAGGCGAGGAACGCGACGCCGAGCAGCGTGGTGATGAGCATGTCCGCGCGCAGCGCCGCCACGCGGCCGGCCCGCGCGGCGCGCACCGCCGCCTGCATCGTGACGCTGCTCGCGAGCAGGATGAGCGTCGAGATCCAGAGCGTGCCCGGCAGGTGCGGCATCCCCGTTGGCGGCCACGCCTGGGCGCGCGAGCGGATCAGGAGGTAGGCCACGAGGCTGGCCGCGAACAGCATCGCGAGCGCCGCCACCAGCAGCCGCATCCCGAACCG
>JAJXYW010000146.1 GCA_021780415.1 Acidobacteriota bacterium | reverse complement strand
GCCGGATACACCCCAAAGAAAATCCCCACCGACAACGCCACCAACAGCCCCGCAAACACGCTCCATAGTGCAATCGCCGCCGGAAATCCCGCAATGATCGCGACCCCCTTCGCCACCGCTACGCCGAACACCACCCCAATCGCGCCGCCAATCAGCGACAGCGTTCCCGACTCCATCAAGAACTGGATCAGCAGGTCATTCCGCTTGGCTCCCAGTGCCTTGCGCACGCCAATCTCGCGCGTCCGTTCCGTCACGCTCACCAGCATGATGTTCATGATCACCACGCCGCCCACCACCAGCGAGATCGCCGCAATCGCAATCGCCACTCCGCCAATGCTGCTGATAATCTGCGACAGCAGCCCCGCCAGCGTGTCGCTGGTCTCCAGCGTAAAGCTGTCATCCTCTCCCGGCCGGTCATGCCGCATGTCCCGCATGATCACGCGCGCCTGGTCGCTGGCCGCCACCATCGCCGCCGCACCATTGCCCGCCTTCATATAAATCGTCACCGACTTCATCGTCCCGTACGTCTTCTGATACGCCGTCAGCGGCACGCCCACCCAGTTGTCCTGGCTCTCCCCCAGCGTCTTGCCCTGCTTCTCTCCTAACCCGATAATCGTGTACGGCACGCCATCCACGCGTATCTCTTTGCCAATCGGGTCTGCATACTTCAGCAGGTTCTCTTCAATGTCCGCGCCAATCAACGCCACCCGCGCCCCATGGTTCTCATCCGCCTGCGTCAGCCCGCGCCCCTCCACGATATTCAGGTTCTGCATATCCGGCATCAGCGCCGTATACCCGCGGATCTGCGTGTCCGTGCTTGACTGCGCCCCATACACCACGCTCCCCGTCGTGCTCTGGAACCCTCCCACCTCCGCGCACGTCGTGCACTCCTGCTGCACCGCGCGATACTCATCCATCGAGATCACCTTGCGCTTCTGATACTTCAGATAGTCCTTATAGCTGGTCGTAAACGCCGGCTGCTGCGAGATCGTGAACACATCCGCGCCCTGGTTATTAATCTTCGTCGCGACATACTGATTCGCCCCATTCACCAGCGTCACCACCGCAATCACGCTCGCCACCGCGATCACCACGCCCAGCAGCGTCAGCACGCTGCGCATCTTGTTCGCCCACAGCGACTGCAGCGCAATCCGAAATGCCTCTTTGATCTCCATCGCCTGTCAGCTTCCATCCTACCCTGCAAGATTGCGTGGCAGTCCTTGCATTTTCTGCTGTCCTTCCAGGCGCAGCGCAGCGAAGACCCTGCTTCTCGCGCTCAATGGAACGCACACACTTCTCCGCAGTCTTCTACGCAAACCAACTCCCGCCAGTTCCATCCCCGCCGCCACCCCGCCTTACGCCCGCACCTGCGCCTCCCCCAGCGCCTTCACCTCGGCCGCAAACGCGGCCACCGGCTGCATCTCCGCATTGAACGGCAGTGGCCGCTCCGGCAGCCCATCCGCCCGCGCGTCCTCATGGTTCAGCCACGTGTACTTGTCCGTAATCCCCCACGTCAGCACCGCCATCACCGCCGCATCGCCCAGCACCATCCCCAGATAGTCCCCATACACCTTCGCCACCGCGGCATCCCTCGGCCCCAGCTCCGGTCCCACGTACCGGTCGTTCACATCCATCTCCGTCACCATCACCTTCAGCCCCATCCCCCGCGCCTCGGCAATCATCTGCATCAACCCCTTGCCATACACCGGCGCATGCCCATCCTTGTTCGCCGCACTCAGGTGCGACTGCACCCCCAGCGCATCCACCGGAATCTGTTTCTTCTGCATCGTCCGCAGCAGCGCCATCACCGCCGCGCGCTTCTTCTCCGACTCCGCATCCTCGCCCTCAATCCCGTAGTCGTTGTAGACCAGCAGCGCCTTCGGGTCCACCCTCCGCGCCGTCCTGAACGCCACCTCGATATACTCCGGCACCGCTCCCGTCCCGCCCAGCACCTTCTGCCACGGTGAGTCCCTGAACCCTCCCTTCAGCCCATCACTCACCTGAATCGCCTCATTCACCACGTCCCAGCTCTGGATCTTCCCCGCATACCGCCCGCCCACGCGCTCAATATGTTCCACCAGCACCTGCTTCGCATTCGCCTTCGTCACATAACCGTCGAACCACCCCGGCAGTTGCCGATGCCACACAAAATTATGTCCCCGCAGCTTCATCCCATTGGCCTCGGCGAACGCCGCCAGATAATCCGCGTCATCGAAGAAGAACGTCGTCGGCGTAGGCCGCAGCGGCCCAAACTTGAACTCGCTCTCCCCCACCACAATCCCCGCCTGCTCCTGCAGCAGCTTCCTGTACGCAGCATCGGTCCGCAGCGCGTGCACATTCACCGCGCACCCCGCCAGAATGCCACGCCCCGCCCCAGCCTCGCGTATCGAACTCGCCGCCTGCATCCCCTGCGCCCGCCCTCGTCCCGCGACGCCCATCGCCGCAACCGCACCCATCGCCCCACCCTGCACCACGAACCGCCTGCGCGTCATATTCATGGCGCCCATCCTTTCACCCGGCGCCCTTCTCACGCAACCGCCCCAGGTCACGAGTGAGCAGGGAGCAGAGGGCAACGAGTAGAGTGTTGCGCCGTCTTTCTCTACTCCTTACTCCTTACCCTCTACTCACTCTCTCCTCCTTCCCCCGTCCCGCTGCTACACTAAACACGTGCAGGCGGCTGGATGATCGCTGCCTTCCGCGCTGTCAGGTGTCGGAAGGGGGAGGAAAGTCCGAACTCCGCAGGGCAGTGTGCCGGATAACGTCCGGGACGGCGGGCGCAAGCCCGTCGGACGGCCAGTGCAACAGAAAGCAAACCGCCTCAGAGAGTTGGGCGCGAGCGCAAGCCCGCAACCCATGCAAGCTTTCTGCGGTAAGGGTGAAACGGCGGGGTAAGAGCCCACCGGGTCCGGCGTAAGTCGGATCGCATGGTAAACCCCACACGGAGCAAGACCAAATAGGCAGGGAGTCTCGCCGTCCCTCTTCAGACGGCGAGCGCGCGACGGCCCGTCACGCCCAGGCGAAGAGACCTGCGCAAGCAGGAGCCGAAACCTGCGGGTAGGTTGCTTGAGCCATGCCGCAAGGCATGGCCTAGAGGAATGATCGTCTAAAACAAAATTCGGCTTACGGGCCGCCTGCACATAAAACAAACACCAGACAGTCGAGCACGGTCTGCGACCCACAGCCGCCCCGCCGCATCGAAACACCAGACGCCACGCAGCGTCACCGTCCTGCCTTATCTGTCTACCGCCTACCCTCTACCCCAGGAGATCCCCCCATGAACTACCGCTCTCTCGGCCGCTCCGGCCTCAAAGTCCCCGAGCTCTGCTTCGGCACCGGCACCTTCGGCGGCGCCAACGAATTCTTCAAATCCTGGGGCTCCACCCAGGACGCCGAAGCCGCCCGCCTCATCGACATCTGCATGGAAGCCGGCTGCAACTTCTTCGACACCGCTGACATCTACTCCGACGGCCACAGCGAGTCCGTCCTCGGCAAAGCCATCGCCCACCTCCCCCGCACCGACATCCTGCTCTCCACCAAGGCCACCTTCCGCTCCGGCACCGGTCCCAACGACGTCGGCAGCTCCCGCTACCACCTCACCGCCGCCCTCGAAGGCTCCCTCCGCCGCCTCCACACCGACTACATCGACGTCTACCACCTCCACGCCTTCGACGCCACCACCCCCATCGACGAGACCCTCAACACCCTCGACAAGATGGTCCGCGAAGGCAAGGTCCGCTACATCGCCTGCTCCAACTTCTCCGGCTGGCACCTCATGAAGTCCCTCTCCGTCTCCGAGCGCTACGGCTGGGCCCGCTACGTCGGCCACCAGGTCTACTACTCCCTCGTCGGCCGCGACTACGAGTGGGAGCTCATGCCTCTCGCCCTCGACCAGGGCGTCGGCGCCCTCGTCTGGAGCCCGCTCGGCTGGGGCCGCCTCACCGGCAAAATCCGCCGCGGCCAACCCCTCCCCGCTGACTCCCGCCTGCAAAACCAATCCGTCATCGACGCTGGCCCCATCCCCGACTGGGAGCGCGTCTACAAGGTAGTCGACGCTCTCGACGCACTCGCCCTCGAGACCGGCAAGACCGTCCCGCAGCTTGCCCTCAACTGGCTCCTCCAGCGCCCCACCATCTCCACCCTCGTCATCGGCGCGCGCAACGAGCAGCAGCTCCGCGCCAACCTCGCCAGCACTGGCTGGAGCCTCACCCCCGAGCAGGTCGCCAAGCTCGACGCCGCCAGCTCCGTCCCCCTCGCCTACCCCTACTGGCACCAGGTCCAGTTCGACGAGCGCAACCCCTTCCCCACCCCCCAAACCCACACCAGTTAACTAACTCCACACACGCCTGAGCACAATGGCCGCTGTCTGGCTCCTGCCTCTGCTGTTGCTGTTGCTTCTGCCGCTGCCGTTGCTTTTGCCGTTGCTTTTTTGGTTGTCATCCCGCAGGGATCTGCTTTTGCTTTTGCAAAAGCAACGGCAACGGCAACGGCAACGGCAACGGCAACGGCAACGGCAACGGCAACGGCAACGGCAACGGCAACGGCAAAGGCAAAGGCAAGAGCAACGGCAACGGCAAAAGCAGATCCCTGCGGGATGACAACCAAAAGAGCAAGAGCAAGAGCAAGAGCAAGTGCAAAAAAGACCAATATGGAGATCGTTCGCTGCGCTATGGAGGACGGCGAGAGTCAAGCAGCGGCAAGGGCAAGGGCAAGTGCAACTGCACAAGCTGATGTGAGTTGTTGACGCGAGACGAGAAAACGATTTCTAGGGTAGAATTTCGTCGTTGGTGTTTACTTCTTTTTGATTGTGAGCGAATTCCCCCTATGCGCTTCCTGCGTTTGATTGCCCCTCGTGTTGTGTTGAGTGTGTTGTTGTCGGCCGGGCTTGGCGCCGGTTGCGTTGCGGCTTCGGCGCAGAGTAGTGGGAGTGCGCCGGTGCAGCCGGTGGCGCATCTGGATGTGAATGCTGGCGTGATCGTTCGGCCAGCGAGCGCTGGGCTCTATGGGTTGATGACCGAAGAGATTAATCACTCGTATGAGGGCGGGCTGTATGCGGAGTTGATCAGCAACAATACGTTCCGCGGGAATTGGATGGGCGTTGAGGGTTGGAACGTGGTGGTGAAGGGCGATGCGCAGGTGACGGCGCGGATGGACAAGAAGGATGGGCCGAGTGCGGCGCTGCCGGGGAGTCTGGAGTTGAAGGTGACGTCGGCGTCAGCGGGCAATGAGGCGGGGGTGAGCAACTCGGGCTATTGGGGCATTGCGGTGCGGCCGCGGACGACGTACAAGGGGTCGTTCTACGCGAAGATGGATGGAGACGTGGGGCCGGTGACGGCGCGGCTGATAGGGGATCAGACGGGCGCGGTGCTGGCGTCGGCGCAGGTGGAGTTGGCGAGGAGTGGATGGAAGAAGTATGAGTACACGCTGAAGACGGGCGAGGTGGCGGCGTCGTCGACTAACCACCTGGAGTTGACTGTGGCGCGACCGGGGACGCTGCATTTGCAGTTGGTGAGCCTGTTCCCGCCGACGTTCAACAATCAGCCGAATGGCAATCGCGCGGACCTGATGAAGATGATGGCGGCGATGCATCCGAACTTTATACGGCTACCGGGCGGGAACTACCTGGAAGGCGACACGCTGAAGGATTGGTACAACTGGAAAGAGACGATTGGGCCGCTGGTGGACAGGCCGGGACATATGGCGCCATGGACGTACTGGTCGACCGATGGTTTTGGGCTGATGGAGTTTTTGCAGTGGACTGAGGACCTGAAGGTGGAACCGGTGCTGGCGGTGTATGCGGGCTATGCGCTGCGCGGTGAGCACGTGGCGCCGGGGAAGGACCTGGAGCCCTATGTGCAGAGTGCGCTGGATGAGGTGGAGTATGTGACCGGCGATGCTTCGACGAAGTGGGGAGCGGAGAGAGCGAAGGATGGTCATGCGGCGCCGTTCCCGCTGCACTATATCGAGATTGGCAATGAGGACTGGTTCGACAAGAGCGGGAGCTACGATGCGCGGTTTGCGCAGTTTGCCGAGGCGCTGCGCAAGAAGTATCCGCAGTACAAGCTGATTGCGACGGCGCCGGTGAAGGAGAAGGCCGGGGATGAGCCGGATATGATCGACGACCACTACTACAAGTCGCCGGCGGAGATGTTTGCGCTGGTGAAGCACTATGACGATGCTCCGCGGACGGGGCCGAAGGTGTTTGTGGGCGAGTGGGCGACGCGGTCGGGAACGCCGACACCGAACTTTGGCGATGCGCTGGGGGATGCGGCGTGGATGACGTCGATGGAGAGGAACAGCGACCTGATCAAGATGGCGAGCTATGCGCCGCTGCTGGTGAATGTGAGCCCGGGAGCGATGCAGTGGCCGACGGATTTGATTGGGTATGATGCGCTGACGAGTTATGGCTCTCCGAGCTACTATGCGCAGTGCATGTTTGGTGCGCATATGGGCGATGGGACGCCGCAGAGTACGATTGCGGGTATTGCCGATGGGCAGAGATTTTTCTATTCGGCGACGGTTTCGTCGAAGGAGCATGTGCTGCATTTGAAGTTGGTGAATGCGACGACGCTGGCGCAGCCGATGGAGATTGCGCTGAAGGGCTTGAGCGCAGGGGCGCATGTGGCGAAGTTGATCTCGCTGCACGCGGCGACGTTTGAGGCGACGAATACGATTGCTACGCCGATGGCGATTGCACCGGTGGAGAGCGTGGCTCGGTTTACCGGTGCGGAGTGGAAGCACACGGTGCCGGCGTTGACGATTGAGGTGGTGGACGTGGCGGTGGAGTAGATCCTGAGGTCCTGTGCGGACGGCGGGAGTTGGGGAGTCGAGGGTCCGGAGGGATTCTCACCCCACCCATGACGATGGGACTGTCATGAATGGGGCACCGGCACCTGGCACCCGGCATTGCGCCAGCGCGCGCAAACTGCGGGTCTCTCCGCTGCGGCTGCGCCTCCGGTCGAGATGACAGCGGAGGCGCGGGGCGAGGGAAACGGGTTAGACGGCGTAGAGGCTGACGTACTGGTCGACCGGGGTGGCTTCGAGGGCGGCCTGGTTGAGAGATGCGTCGAGGATGCGCTGGCGGATCTCGGGGGAGAAGCGGCGGTCGAGGTTGGTCTCGAACTTTTTGAGGAGCAGGGGGATGCCGTCCTTGCGGCGGAGGCGGTGGCCGATGGGGTACTCGACGACGACCTCGGGGAGGAAGCTGCCGTCGGTGAGCTGGACGGTGAGGGCGTTGGCGATGGAGCGCTTGTTGGGGTCGTGGTAGTCGGCGGTGAAGCTGCGGTCTTCGACGCAGGTGATGAGGGAGCGGAGGGCGTCGATGCGCTTGCCCCAGATGGGATCGAGGGCGATGGTGTCGTCGTAGTCCTCGGCGGTGAGGCGGCCGAAGATGAGGGGGACGGCGACCATGTACTGGATGCAGTGATCGCGGTCGGCGGGGTTGGAGAGTGGGCCTTGCTTGTCGATGATGCGCATGCAGGCTTCGTGGGTGCGGATGGTGACGCGGGCGATGTCGGCGGCGGTTTTGCCGCGGGCGGCGAGCTGTTCGTGGAGCGTGACGGCGGCTTCGACGGCGGTCTGAGCGTGGAACTCCGCGGGGAAGCTGATCTTGAAGAGGACGTTCTCCATGACGTAGGTGCCGTAGGGGCGCTGGAAGCGGAAGGGGTGGCCGCGGAAGCTGACGTCGTAGAAGCCCCAGGTCTTGGCGGTGAGGACGGAGGGGTAGCCCATCTCGCCGGTCTGGGCGATGAGGGCGAGGCGGACGGCGCGGGAGGTGGCGTCGCCGGCGGCCCAGGATTTGCGGCTGCCGGTATTGGGCGCGTGGCGAT
>JAJXYW010000168.1 GCA_021780415.1 Acidobacteriota bacterium | reverse complement strand
TGCCTGGTCACCCACGGCGACCGTTGCAAGCTGTTCAGCGCCACCCCGAGTGCGATGACGATCAGTCCCGACAGCACCAGGCTTGCGCGAGCCAGGGCATTCGAGCTGCGGTCAAATACTTGCGCCATGAATCCGTTCCTGCTTCCCCTGCGTCAGAAGTCCACTGTTGAGGTTGTTGACGACGATCCCGCTGCCGACGATTCGTGCTCCCACCGGCCCAGATCACGTCGTCTGGAACCAATAGTTTTTGCGAAATTGAGTATAGCAGCGAAAATAAAAAGATGTGATGGCGATCACCTTACCCACGCTAATACCCCTATTTTGTCCGCTAATCGAGCAAAAAATGGCTCCCGGCGAATTTTCCCTCCAGTGTTAATCGCTCCCACCCGGGGCGCACCCACCGGCTCACTCACTCCCTCACCGGCGAAAATTTCCTGCCTACAGGCCTGGCGCCATTTCCGCAGATATTTCTTCGCCTGTTGCCCCCCAGGCCCCGCGGCCACCGCCTATCATTCTCTTCATGCCCCGACGCTCCGGCCCGACCCGCAAACTCCCCTACGATCCCGCAGCGGCCATCGCCGCGCTCTCCGCTGCTGACCCGAAACTTGGCCGGCTCATCGACCGTGCCGGCCCGTTTACCCTCCGCCTCGCCTCCAGTCAGTCGCCCTTCGAGGCGCTCACCGAGTCCATCATCTATCAGCAACTTCACGGCAAGGCCGCGGCCACCATCCACGCCCGCATGCTCGCCGGCTTCGAACCCATCTGCGGCGTTGGCCAGCACCCCACGCCGCAGCACATCCTGGACTGCCCCACGCCGCAACTCCGCGCCGCCGGCCTCTCGCACAACAAGATCCTCGCGCTGCGTGACCTCGCCGCCAAAACTCTTGACGGCACCGTCCCCACGCTGGCCCGCATTCGCCGCATGTCTGACGCCGACATCATCGAGCACCTGACGCAGGTGCGTGGCATCGGCAAATGGACCGTCGAGATGATGCTCATCTTCAGGCTCGGCCGCGCGGACGTCCTGCCCACCACCGACTATGGCGTCCGCAAAGGCTTCGCCCTCACCTTCCAGGGCTTGAAGCCCGCCACCAAGGTCACGCCCGACCTGCTCCCGAAGCCCGATGTGATGGAACGCCGCGCAAAGAAGTGGGCACCCTGGCGCTCGGTGGCGAGCTGGTACCTGTGGCGCGCCTGCGACCTCGCCAAGCCCGAATGATTGCAGTTACCCGTGCAAGGCTTGGCGCGTTTCGCCACGAAAGAAGAGAAGAGATTCACACCTCTATGATCGTCTTCAGCATCCAGGCTTCCTTGTTGCCGCAATAACGAGGCTCTGACCGAGCAGGCCATACGGACGTCAGCGGATGGGGTGGACCCTCGACGTCGAACTCCAGCGTCCGACATCACATCCGGTCGCCTTCGCCCTTGCTATCATGCTGCCACGACACCCGCAACCCGAGCGTCCGCACTTCAGGAGGTCTCGTGAAAAAGCTGCGTATCATCATTCCCGTTTATAACGACTGGATTGCACTGGGCATGCTTCTGCGCGAGCTGGACAGGTCCGCAGCCATGCTCCCCTTCCAGATCTTCGTCAGCATCATTGACGACGGCTCCACCGATGAGCTGCCGCCCAGCTGCCAGGACGCATCTGACCTTGAGCACCTTGTCGGCGCCGAAGTCGTCGCCGTGTCGGTCAACGTCGGCCACCAGCGCGCCATCGCCATCGGTCTTTGCGTAGCCGCAGAGGACCACGACGCAGACGCCGTGCTCGTCATGGATGCCGACGGCGAGGACCCTCCGCACGCCATCCAGGCTCTCACCCACACCATCGACCGCAGCACCGACTTCTGCTTCATCGCCCACAGCAAGAAGCGCGTCGAGACCATCTCCTTCAAGACCTTCTACATGCTCTACAAGTGGTTCTTCCAGTTCGTCACCGGCCAGTCCATCAGCTTCGGGAACTTCTGCGTCCTCTCCCGCAGCTACGTCGACCGGCTCGTCATGGTCTCCGATCTATGGAACAATCTTCCCGCGGCCATTATGCGTTCGCAGCTCCCCATCACGCTGGTGCCCGTGCGCCGCGGCCGTCGTTACGCTGGCAAATCCAAGATGAGCTTCTCCTCGCTCATCGTGCACGGCTTCAGCAGCATGTCGGTCTATGCCGACACCATCTTTGTCCGTCTGCTGCTGCTCTCCATCGGCCTCTTCGTCTCCTGCGTCATCCTGATTTTCGCCGGCTTCTCGTTCCGGCTCTTCTCTCCCGTGCACGCCACGCTCGACTGGGCAACCACCGTAGCCTTCAGCATGATCATCATCCTGGTCCAGGTCCTGCTCACCACCATCTCCTCCATCCTCGTGCTGCTCAACAACCGCGTGCAGCGCCTGTTCATCCCCCTCGTAGACTTCCACCCCTATCTGGCCAGCCGCAGACTCATCTTCGGCCGCACGCTCGACGAGACCCCCTGAGCCTCCGCGCAGCCTCACGTCCGCGGCGCACCTCATCCCGCGACGGCTTCATCCCCTCGCCGAGCCTTGCTATCCTTGAAGGCACGATGTCAGCAACACGCAAATCAGGCTCCGCCTCCGCTCCCCCGCAGCGCTACCTCTGCGTCCACGGCCACTTCTACCAGCCGCCGCGCGAGAATCCCTGGCTCGAGACCGTCGAACTGCAGGACTCCGCCGCGCCGTATCACGATTGGAACGAGCGCATCACCTCCGAGTGCTACGCCCCCAACGGCGCCTCGCGCATCGTCAACGAGCAGCGCCAGATCATCCGCATCGTCAACAACTACGCGCGCATGAGCTTCAACTTCGGCCCCACGCTACTAAGCTGGCTGGAGGACAACGCCCCCCGCACCTACCGCATGATTCAGGACGCCGACCAGACCAGCGCATCGCTCTACTCCAACCACGGCTCCGCGCTGGCGCAGGTCTACAACCACATCATCATGCCGCTGGCCTCCGAGCGCGACGCCCGCACGCAGATCCGCTGGGGCATCGCCGACTTCGAGCACCGCTTCGGCCGCAAGCCCGAGGGCATGTGGCTGGCCGAGACCGCCGTCTCCCGCTCCGTCCTCGACCTGCTCGCCCAGGAGCGCATCAGGTTCACCGTCCTCGCTCCCCACCAGGCCGCCCGCGTCCGCCGCATCGCCACTGCCGGCAAAGACCCCGACGCGTGGACCGAAACCCACGACGCCACCGTCGATACCACCCGCCCCTACATTGTCCAGCTCGACCACGGCCGCTCCATCGCCGTCTTTTTCTACGACGGCCCGGCCTCCCGCGCCATCGCCTTCGAGGGCCTGCTCAACGACGGCGAAACCTTCGCCCGCCGCCTCCTCTCGCGCTTCCCCGCCGACCATCCCGCCCCCGAGCCGCAGCTCGTGCACGTCGCCACCGACGGCGAATCCTACGGCCACCACCACAAGCACGGCGAGATGGCCCTCAGCTACGCCCTCAACTGGGTCAAGGACAACAACCTCGCCCGGCTCACCAACTACGGCGAGTTCCTCGAGAAATTTCCCCCGCAGTGGGAGGCCGAAGTCGTCGACGACACCTCCTGGTCCTGCGCCCACGGCGTCGAGCGCTGGCGCTCCGACTGCGGCTGCAACAGCGGCGGCAAGCCCGGCTGGAACCAACGCTGGCGCGCTCCTCTGCGCGAAGCCCTCGACCTCCTCCGCGACCGCACCGCTCCCCTCGCCGAGGCCGTCGCCGCCCCACTCCTCAAGGATCTCTGGGCCGCCCGTGACGCCTACATCCACGTCATCCTCGACCGCTCCTCCGACAATCTCGACCGCTTCTTCGCAGCCCACGCCACCCGTCCTCTGACATCGCAGGAACGCATCACCGTCTTCGAACTCCTCGAGCTCCAGCGCCACACCCAGCTCATGTACACCTCCTGCGGCTGGTTCTTCGACGACATCTCCGGCATCGAAACCATCCAGATCATCGCCTACGCCGGCCGCGTCCTCCAGCTCGCCAACAAGCTCTTCACCGATCCCGCCCTCTTCACCACCCCCGAACTCTCCATCCGCTCCGCCTACGAGCTTGAGGCAGACTTCCTCCAGATCCTCGCCCGCGCCGAAAGCAACGATCCCGACCTCGGCAACGGTGCCGAGGTCTACCGCCGCTTCGTCAACGCCGGCCGCCTCGACCTCGAAAGCGTCGGCGCGCACTACGCCATCAGCTCCATGTTCCGCAGCTATCCTGACTCCGGCAACATCTTCTGCTTCGACGTCCACCGCCACAGCTACGACGTCATGACCTCCGGCCGCGGCCGCTTCGCCGTCGGACGCGCCACCCTCTGCTCTCGCATTACCGAGGAGTGTGAGGACATCTGTTTCGTCGTCCTGCACCTCGGCGACCAGAACCTCTCCGCCGCCGTCAAGCGCTTCCCCGCGGAAGACGCCGCAGCCTGGGACGCCTTCATCGAGAATGCGCGCCACTCCATCCGCCGCGCCAATCTCCCCGAGCTCATCCGTTTCATCGACGGCTACTTCGACTCGACCCTCTACTCCCTCACCTCGCTCTTCGCCGACGAACAGCACCGCATCCTTGAGAACATCCTCAACCAGACCCTCTCCGAAGTCGAAGGCTCGCTCATCCGCATCTACAACGAGCACGCCACGCTGCTCGACTTCCTCGGCGAAGCGAACGTCGCCGCCCCTCCCGCGCTCGCCGTCACCGCCAGCTTCGCCATCAACGCCGGTCTTCGCCGCGCCCTCGAAGTCGAGACCTTTGACTCCGCCGAGATCGCCCGACTCCTCCGCCGCGCCGAGATCGACCACGTCACCCTCGACGCCGGCCTGCTCAGCTACACCGCCGACAAGCGCATGAAGCGCGCCATGGTCCGCCTCGAAGGCGCCGCCGAGCAGCAAACCACGCACAGCCTCACCGTTCTCAACGAAACGCTCGCCATCGCGGAGAGCCTCCGCACCATTCCGATGGAGATCAACCTCTGGCAGGCGCAGAACATCTGGAATGATCTCCTCAGCCGCTCCGACGCCACCTACTGGTCCCGCGAGTGGCGTGAGGGCTTCCGCAAAGTTGGCCTGGCCCTCAACATCTCCGTCGACGAGCTCGTCATCGACCGAAGCGTCCACACCTTCTAGCAGCAGTCCCTCGCATCGCCGTTGACCTGGCACTTGCTGTTGCCCTTGCCGTTGCTGTTGCCGTTGCCCTTGCCCTTGCTCTTGCTCTTGCTTTTGCTGTTGCTGTTGCTGTTGCTCTTGCTTTTGCTCTTGCTTTTGCTCTTGCTCTTGCTCTTGCTTTTGCTTTTGCTTTTGCTTTTGCTTTTGCTTTTGCTTTTTTGGTTGTCATTCCGCAGCGCAGCGGAGGAATCTGCTTTTGCTGCTACCCTTGCTCCTGCCTTTGCTAAACCTGATAGCGCCCTTCTCCCTCGTCTCCTGATCCTCGATCAGCGAAAACCGTGTCAAGCCCCCCAACCACCCCAAGACCCTCTAACCCACTGAAACCAAGCCAAATAAAACCTCCCAAAAGTTGGCATAGTGCCCCCACCGAATCACTACAATTGATATAGGGAGGAAGAAGGAAAACGGCTCCCGAAGGGCCTCGTCGCACCCGTTACATTTATTAATATTGCCCGGTGATTCTCGTCACAACACCAACTTTCCTGGGCCCTACAGTTAAATCTCGGGGCGACGCAGAGCAGGATATGCCCACAGCTTCATGCCGTTGCCTTCCCGGGACGGCATGGCTTTTTTAGGTCGTAAATATTCGCCGACTCCCTACAGGGAAATGGCCCCGCAAGCAGCGCAGCGTCCCAAAATCGGCCCTAACCCGCCTGAATGGAATATCTTACGCGCAACCACCATGGAATCAGCTAGTTGAAGGCCATCAGCAGCCTAACTCCAACGCGCTGAATATCTTACCGATAACCCCATTGGATGGAATACTTTACGAACCTAAACTGTCGTAACTGCTGCATCCAGACGCTTTACGCGATAAAGTACGGGGGGGAGGGGGGAGCCTGCAACGAGCGATGCCTATCCCTTCCAGAACGTAATCACCAGCCCGCCAGCCACGATCAGGCTTCCGCCCACCAGGATCGGCGTGCCAGGCGACTGATGAAACCGCACCTTCGCCACCACCTGCGCGACGACAAAGAACAGCGCCACATACACACCCAGCAACTTGCCGAAGTCCCACTGCGGCAGGTTGACGAACAGCCCATAGCATCCGAGCACGCCGACGCCAACGACAAACCACATCGCCCGATGCGTTCCCGTCGATCGATACAGCCCCGACTGGAAGAACGAATCCCCCAGCACCTCCAGCGAAGCCGCCAGCACCAGCACCGCAAACGCACCCATCGGTGTCGACACAAATTCGTTCAGCACGTTCTTCATCGCACGTCTCCTCACGCTTTATTCTGGGTTGGAATTTCTTCGAGTCTACAAGACATCCTTCGCCAAAACAGAATCTACAAATGGAATCTTTATGCCTTTATGCCTGAAGCTGGAAGAAGGAAGATAGACTGGGTCCATCACCCCTCGTCTCCTTCATGAAGTGCAAAGGAACTGTCCTTGAGTTTGATTGGCTACGTATTGACGAGACCGGCAGGCCACCCATGATGAGACGGAAGGGTGATCTTCGATGAGGCTCATTGGTTATCTCCTGATGCTCTCCGGCTGGCTGCTGGTCTTCGCAGCTCTGCTCCTGCTCGCAGGTCTTGGGCAGCGGTTCACCTTTGTCGTCGCGGGTCTGCTGGTCGAGTGCCTCGGCCTCGCGCTCGTCGCCATGCGCTATCGCGCACTGCAGAGAGGCCCGGAATGAGCCTGAGCCTCAGCCTTCTCTGCATCATCCTGATCCCGCTCGCCGCCGCGGGCCTTGCGCTCATCCATCAGGGTCTCGGACGCTCGCGCAGCGCTGCCCACGCGATGCTCGCAACCCTCTGTTCGCTGGGCATCACAGCCATCGTCTTCGTCCTCATCGGCGCCGCCTGGGCCGGAGTTCCAGGCGGCCTCGCGCACACCTTCCTGCTCGCAGGCAAGCACTTCGACTGGATCGGCGCCGAGCCCTTCTTCGCCGGAGGTCTTCGCTCGAACCTGCTTCATAGCCCGTACGCAGTGCTCGTGCTCGCTCTCCAGATCTTCGCCGTCGGCCTGGCCTCGCTGATCCCCATCAGCGCCGGCAGCGACCGCTGGCGCCTCGGCTCCATCTGCGCCGCCAACGCTCTCTTCGCCGCAGTCATCTTCCCGCTCTTCGCGCACTGGGTCTGGGGCAACGGCTGGCTCGCGCAGCTTCCCACGCTCTTCGGCCTTCCCACCTTCACCGACGCGGGCGGAGCAGCGGTCATCCAGGTCATCGGCGGCCTCACCGCACTCTCCGTCGCATGGATCCTCGGACCGCGCCAGGGCAAGTACGCAGACCACGTAGCCGCCGCCATTCCTGGCCATAACATCGTGCTGGTGCTCTTCGGCTGCATCCTCGCGCTCATCGGCTGGATCGGCCTCGACACCGCTGCCTCCATCCTCTTCTACGGAGCCAACGCGGTGCAAGTGGTCGTCGTGGTCATCAATGCGACGCTCTCCGCCTCTGCGGGTGGCCTCGCTGCCGTCCTCATCACACACCTGCGTTACAGCAAGCCCGACGCTTCGCTAAGCGCCAACGGCTGGGTCGCCGGCCTGGTCGCCGGCAGCGCTGGCTGCGGCCTGCTCTCGCCGCTGGCCACCGTCTTCATCGGCCTCGTCGCAGGCGCGCTCGTCACCTTCCTCGTTGAGACACTCGAACTCCACCTGTTCATCGACGACCCCGGCGGCGCCATCTCCATCCATCTCGGCGCCGGTCTATGGGGTCTGCTGGCCTTCGGACTCTTCGGCCCTGCCGCTGGCCCACGCG
>JAJXYW010000087.1 GCA_021780415.1 Acidobacteriota bacterium | reverse complement strand
CACAGCACACCGGTAACGCAATCTTCTTCGGCCGAGCCCGACCTCTCCACGGTTCCTCACGCATTGCCGCTGCCGCCATCCAGGGCACCTGAGACGGCGATCCTCGAGAGCGACGTCCAGTCCAGGCATGGGGAGATGTCCTACGCCTCCGGCAACGTGGTGCTGACCTACGGCGACCACATCCTGCACGCCGACAGCATCACCTACAACCACGCCACAGACGAAGTCACTGCCGACGGCCACCTTGAGCTCACAGGCGGCGAGAACGACGAGCATATCGAAGCCACGCACGGCACCTACAACCTGCGCACCGCAACGGGCCGCTTCTATGATGTCCACGGCTCGGTGGGCAAGTTTCATGCCGATGCCGCACCCATCGTCACCACGACGAACGCCGGCATTGCGGCAGGCAACTCATCCCACGTGGCCGGCTACCAGACCTCCAATCCCTTTCTGTTCGAGGGCCGCATCGTGGTCAAGAGCGGGCCGATGGATTACACCGTGTACAACGGCTCTGTCACCACCTGCCTTCTGCCGCACCCCGACTGGCAGATCGCTGCCAACAAGATCGCCATGAGCAACGGCAAGGCGACGGCCGCGTACTCCACCTTCCGAGTGCTCAGCGTGCCGCTGCTGTTTCTCCCCTACGTGTCCCACCCGGTCGACAGCCAGCAGCGCCAGTCCGGGTTTCTGATCCCGGCGCTGGGCTACTCCAGCGCCAGCAAGGGCACCGGCTCCAAGGGCGTGACCATCGGAGAGCAGTACTACCTGGTGCTCGGCCCGTCCGCTGATCTCACGCTGGGCATCCTGTATTATTCCCTCCGCGGCTACTCTGAAAATGGCAGCTTCCGCTATCGCGGTTCCGACGACAACTACTTCAACGTGCAGTTCTCCGCGCTTCAGGATCGCGGCTTCTATGCTCCCGGCATCAACGCCCAGGGAGCATCGGTGAGCGTGTTCAACAACCAGGGCGGAGCGGACATTACAGCGAGTTTCCACCGCCGTTTCTCTCCCCACGTTCGTGCCGCCGGCGACGCCGAGTACCTCAGCAACTTCATCTACCGTGAGGTCTTCACCAACAACTTCAATCAGTCCGTCAGCACCGACATCAACTCCGTGATGTATCTCACCGATCAGAAAGGCGGCTACTCCGCCGACGCGCGCGTCGACCGCTACGAAGGCCTGAAGATCGTGCAGACCGACTTCAGCCCCAGTCAGGAGATCAAGATCTACCACGCTCCGTCGATCGACTTCACGGGGCTGGACCACCCCATTCCGGGAACGCCGCTGGTCTGGAGCTTCACCTCGTCTTCCGCCGGCCTGAAGCGAGTTCAGCCAACCTTTGCCACCGCCGGCCTTACCTGGCGCTTCGATCTCAGCCCGCAGGTATCGCTTCCTCTGCGCTTCGAGGGCTGGCATGCGATGGCCACGGCCGGGGTCCGTGAGACCGCCTACAGCCGTTCTCGCAAGGCGCCCTACAGCAGCAACGCCACGCCCATCCAGCAGAGCATTCCCATCAACCGCATGGACGTCAACTTCACGCTCGACCTGCGCCCTCCCGCGGTCGAGCGCACCTTCACCGTGCCCGCCCGCTGGCGCAGGATCTTCGGTGACCAGGTCCGTCACACCATCGAGCCTGAGATCACGTATCGCAACGTCAGCGGCATTAATAACTTCCTCAACGTCCTGCGCTTCGACACGATCGATCTCGCCAGCGACACCAACGAACTCCAGTACGGCGTGACCCAACACCTTTACTTCCGGCCCCACACGTCGAAGCCCGTCTCCGCGAAGCCCGGTTGTCCGGCAAAGCCGCCCACGCCCAATGCTTCGACCTTGGGCTTCGGCAGTGCCTCTCCGTCAGCGTCGGCGCCAGACGCGCTTAGTCCCGACGAGCGCGCCACCCCGGACGCGAACGGGGTGGCCAACGTTGCGGCCGCAGCGCCCGATCTGCCCCTCCGCACCCATCCCCGCAAGCCCGACCCCTGCGCCACTTCCACCGCGCTCCCGCCGCAGCAGGAGTGGTTCAGTTGGGTCCTCACTCAGAAGCACTTCTTCGATCCCACCTTCGGCAACGCCGTCATCGATAAGCGCCGCAACATCTTTGACACCACGCTGGACTTCTCCGGCATCGCCTTCCTCACCAGGCCAGGCAATAACTCTCCGCTCAAATCCCGCATGCGCTTCCGCACCTCCAGTCACGCCGACATCGCCTGGGACTTCGACTACGACACCACCAGCAGGAAGTTTCTGAGCTCGAACACGTTCCTCGACCTGCATCAGGGTCGCTTCTTCGGCGGCTTCGCCTACGCGCGCCTCAACGCTCCCGGACGAACCTACTCCGAGGTCGTCAACTACAGCACCAACATTGTTACGGCGCTCACCTCGTCTTCCATCGCAGACTTCTCGCAGATGCGTTTTCTGCTGGGCTACGGCGAGCCCAACCAGGCCGGCCTGTCCAGCGCCGTCTCCGCCGGCATCGACCTTAGCCACGGCAGCGCCCAGTACATCAGCCTGCAGGCCAACTACAACTGGAACTGCTGCGGCCTCGCGGTGGAGTATCGCCGCTACAGTCTCGGCACCCTCCGCGACGAGAACGCCTACAGCTTCAACTTCACCCTGGCCAACATCGGCACCGCCGGCAGCCTGCGCCGCGCCGAATCCCTCTTCTAGCCGCAACCCGCCCACACCTGTTTCATCCCGGCGAACGGGGTGCCCCGGGTCCGGATTTTCGGACCCGGGTGTATGCTCTGCCCATGCCGACCGGACTCGTACGACTCCACCACACAGGCAATCTGCACTTCATCACCTTCAGCTGCCACGGTCGTCGCCCGTACCTGCAAACACCCTCAGCTCGCACTCTGGTTGAAGATGCCTTGGAAAGAACACGCATCCGATATAGCTTCTGGATCACCGGCTACGTAGTCATGCCCAACCACGTCCACATCCTCATCAGCGAGCCCGAACACAAGACCATCGCCGACGTGATGAAGGCGATCAAGCTCTCCGTCGCGCTTCGACAAAGCCGACGCCCATTCTGGGAGCAGCGGTACTACGACTTCAACGTCTTCACAGAAGAGAAGCGCATCGAGAAGCTCCGCTACATGCACCGTAATCCGGTCGAGCGTTCCTTCGTCCAGAAACCGGAAGACTGGCTGTGGTCGAGCTTCGACCATTACGCGACGGGCAGCCTGAGAGGGGTTGAAGTGGAATCGCCCTGGACTGCGTTGCGCAGGCAGCGTGCAGCCGAGGTCCGGGTCCCGGAAGCGGGACCCGGGGCACCCCCATGGCCGGATCCACCACATGGTCATCGTGAACTGCGATAATCAAAAGATGGTGTTTACCTCTCGCCGTCTGGCCCCCCTCTTCCTCGCTGCCATCCTCACCTCGTTTGGCTGCCACGCCCAAATCCCCGCTGCGACGAAGATCGAAACCGGCGCGCAGTTGTCCCCCTCGGTCGCGCATCGCGTTGAAGTGCTGCTTCGCCAAAAGGCGCAGCTTCCGCCCGGATCAACCATCAGCATCGGCCCCGCGCAGCCCTCGGACATCCCCGGCTACCACACCATCAACGTCACCCTCACTGCCGACGATAAGACCGCGCATCCCATCAGCTTCCTCATCGCCGACGACGGCAAGACCATCGCGCAGTTCGTCAAGTACGACATCTCCGCCGACCCCCGCACCGTGGTCTCCGACGCCGGCCGTCCCTTCCGCGGCGGCCCGCCCACTGCGCCCGTCATCATCGTCAACTTCGACGACCTCGAGTGCCCCTTCTGCGCCCGTCTTCACCAGACCATCTTCCCGGCCATCACCAACCGTTACGGCGACAAGGTTCGCATCGTCTACCGCGACTTCCCGCTCGACCAGCACCCCTGGGCCATGCACGCCGCCATCGACGTCAACTGCCTCGCCGCACAGTCCCCCGAAGGCTATTGGAGTCTGGTCGATTACATCCACACCCACGCCGAGGATATCGGCAAGGATCCGGCAGCCGCCAAGCCTGACGCCGCCAAGCCCGGCGCCGCCAAGTCCGACAAGCCCGAGCACACCCTCGACCGCGCCATCACCCAACTCGATAAGTTCACCCGCGACGAGGGAGCGGCGCACAAAGTGGACGCCGCCACACTCAACGCCTGCATCGTTAAGCAGGACCCCTCCGCCATCGAAGCCTCCAAGCAACTCGCCACCTCACTGCAGGTCGAATCCACCCCCACCATGTTCATCAACGGCGAGAAGATCGAAGGCGCTCTGCCCATCGACTACATCTTCGGCATGATCGACGACGCCCTGCGCGCCGAGGGCATCACGCCACCGGCAGCCCCCGCAGCCACCTCGCCAGCCGCTCCCGCCCCTGCAAAATAGCCGACCCTGCAAGACAGGCATGCGCCCCGGGTCCGAAGGCACGGACCTGGGGTCGGGCTCGGCTGCTGCCACCCGCCCTCTCCGCAAACGTCGGGTGCCCGCGGGCTGGATACTTTGTGCGGGCGCACAACGACACGGGGGCGGAACCTGCTGCCATCAAAAATAATTTCATCGAAATCAGCCCAAAACTCGCGTGTCAACCCCCCTCGCCGCCCCAATCCGCGCAAATCCCCTATGAACACTGACGATTTCTCTCCCGCCAACCTGGCATAGTTGCCCCCATCGACCGCGTAGAATTTAACTAGACACGTCCCCATCCGGTCCTCAAATTCAACTCTCTCGCCGGCAGACCAAGCCTCCCTCCGTCGAGCAGGGCCGAACCCCAACAAATGCAATACCTTACCCGCAACCCTCCTGAATGGAATACTTTACAGCCAAAACCTCCATAACTCTCCTGAATGCAATACTTTGGGGGAAAAGTGCGGGGGGGAGGGGGGGGTGCCCCAGCGGGCTTTCCTGGCCAGCAGCGGCACAGCGGTGGTTCGCACCTTGCTTCGCATCGGTCCATGGCAGTCAGCGGGCTCAGGACAAGTACCGGCAACCACCGGACCTGACCGCTCGCCCGAAGTACACTAGTAGGGTTGCGCATCCGCGCCCCAACCACACAGGAGCCGTATTGAAGATCGTTCTTGCAGAGAAAGTTTCGCCCGCCACACTCGCCATCTTCCAGGAAGAGCCCGGATGGAACATCGTCACCGCTGACAAAATTTCTCCGGGCGGCCTGCCCGCGGAGCTGGCCGACGCCGATGCGCTGATCGTCCGCTCGGCGGTCCAGGCCGACGCCACCCTGCTCGCCGCCGCACCGAAGCTGCGCATCATCGGCCGCGCTGGTGTGGGTGTGGACAACATCGACGCAGACGAGGCCACGCGCCGCGGCATCGTCGTGATGAATACGCCGGGAGCCAATGCCGTTGCCGTCGCTGAGCTTACGCTCGGCCTGATGATATCGATGGCCCGTGCCATCCCCCGCGCCAACGCCACCATGCACGCAGCGAAGTGGGAGAAGAAATCGCTGCAGGGCTCGGAGTTGCGCGGCAAGACGCTGGGCATCATCGGGCTTGGCCGTGTTGGCCTGGAGGTCGCACGCCGCGCCCAGGCGTTCGGCATGACGGTGATTGGCTATGACCCGTTCATCGCGCCGGTCATCGCGCGCGAGAATCAGGTTGCGCTGCTATCGCTGGACGAAGTGCTCTCCGGCTCCGACTTCCTCTCGCTGCATGTCGGCCTCACGCCGCAAACCGAGGGCCTGATCAATCAGAAATCAATCGCCACGATGAAAAAGGGCGTGCGCATCGTGAACTGCGCGCGCGGCGAACTCATCGTCGACGAAGCGCTCGCCGCGGCGCTTGCCTCCGGTCATGTTGCCGGTGCAGCGCTTGACGTCTTCCGCCAGGAGCCGCTGAAGGATTCGCCCTACTTCGGCCTCGACAACATCCTGCTCTCGCCGCACATTGGCGGCTCCACGGACGAGGCGCAGGAGGCCATCGGCATCCAGCTCGCCAACCAGGTCCGCGATTATCTCAAGCTGGGCGTGGTGCAGAACGCCATCAATGTCGCCTCGCTCACCGAGGAGGAGTACGCCGAACTCTCGCCGTACATCGAGATGGCGTCGCGCCTCGGGCAACTGCTGGGCCACGCCAGCGGGACCGGCAGCAGCAACACCGCGCTGGGCAATATCGAGAGCATCTCGCTGACCTACAACGGCCGCCTCGCGCAGTTGAAGACCGAGATGATTCGCAATGCTGCGATCGCCGGGGTGCTGCACGGCGCCGACGGCGTCAACCGCATCAACGCCTACGCGGCAGCCGCCGAACGCGGCCTGCGCGTGCAGGAGGACAAGCGCGAGCAGATCACTGGCGGCACCGGCGCAACCCTCCGGCTGACGCTGCACTGGAGCCGCAAGGGCTCCGACGGGCAGGGTACGGAACAAGGCACGTGGACCGGCCTCGCCACGGTGCTGCACGGGCACTCGCCGCGGCTGCTCAGCTATGATGGCATCGACATCGAGGCCGAGCTCTCCGGAACGCTGGTCATCATCCGCAATCAGGATGTTCCGGGCGTCATCGGGCGCATTGGCACCATCCTCGGCGAGGCCAGACTGAACATCGCCAGCTTCGCTCTCGGCCGCGCCAAGCCCGCTAAGGGTTCGACAGCCGGCGCAGGCCACGCTCTTGCCGTCGTGCAGTTGGATATGACCCCATCCGGCGGCCCAACCTCCACCCACCCCGAGCTCGAGCAGGCCCTCACGGCCCTGCGTCAGGTGGACGCGATTACCAGCGTCCGCACCGTCGAACTCGGGAAGTTGTAAACTTAACAGGCTGCGCACCATACTCCGCAGCGTCAGGAATCCTCCCCGATGCCTAAGTCCGTCCGCACGATCAGCTTCATCCTCGCGTCCGCGCTCGTCCTCCTCTCCGGCTGTCACAAAGGCCCCCAGCAGGGGGTCGTGGCCACGGTCAACGGTCACCCCATCTTCCAGACGGACGTTGACAAGGCATACACCGCGCAGTTGGCGACCAATCCGCAGCAGCAGACGCCGTCGCCCGACCAGGCCGACTCGCTCAAGCTCAACATTCTGCACACGTTGATCATCGAGGCCATCATCGACCAGCGCGCTGCCAAGGAGGGCCTGACCGCCACCGACGCCGAGGTCGACGCCAAGCTTGCGGAGATGAAGGCGCCCTACACCGAGGATCAGTTTCAGGCCAAGCTGAAGGCTGCGAATCTAACGCTCGACGAACTGAAGCGCGATGTGCGCCGCAGCCTCACGCAGACCAAGCTGCTCAACAAGGAGATCAACTCTCGCATCACGGTAACCGATGCCGATGTGACCAACTACTACAACGCTCACAAGGCGGACTTCAACCTGATCGAGCCGGCGTATCACATGGCCCAGATTGAGGTGACGGATCAGGGCTCCGCGCAGGCAGGGAATCTGCAGAATAACAAGGCCACCAGCGACGACGAGGCACGCAAGAAAATCCAGGCCATCAAGAATCGCATCGACTCAGGCGAGGACTTCGGCGAGCTGGCTGCAAACTTCTCCGAGCGCCCGGACACGGCTCCCAATGGCGGAGACATGGGCTTCATTACCGAGACCCAGTTGAAGTCCAATCCCACCATTTACGCGGCTGTCGTGAAGCTCAACGCGGGCCAGACGACCGACATCATTGCACAGTTCGACCCCACTACGCACAAGCCGGTGGGCTACTCCATCTTCAAGCTCATCGGCAAGGATGCCGCCGGGCAGCGTGAACTGACCGATCCGCGCGTGCAGCAGAGTATTCGTCAGCAACTCCACGACAGCCGCGCCCAACTCCTACAGGCGGCCTACCGTGAGATTCTGACCGACCAGGCCAAGATCGAGAACTTCTTCGCCGAGCAGGTATTCAAGAGAGACGCACAGTAGGTCAGCCGGAGCAGGAGCACCGTACATCGGACAGAACAGAGCAG
>JAJXYW010000174.1 GCA_021780415.1 Acidobacteriota bacterium | reverse complement strand
GTCTTCGAGGGCACTCCGCAGGATGGAACAATGTGCATCCTGTGCGGTGGCTGCGTCGATGTCTGCCCCGAGCAGTGCCTCCAGCTTGTCTCGCTCGACCGCATCGCATTCAGCGACGACACGACGGCGAAGATCTCCGATGCCCGCGAGTTGCTGGGCCTCGAACTGAATGACATTCAGGCCGATGAGCTCGGCGTCATCACCGGCTCCGCGATGCTGAAAGATGAGTCTCGCTGCATTCGTTGTGGACTGTGTGCAGCGCGCTGCCCGGCAGGCACCATCACGATGGAGTCCTACAATATTTTGCCCGTAGCCTCCACTGGTTTGATTTCAGTGGATTCTATCGACCGGGCATTTAGACCAGCACCGCCCGTTGCAACTGCAAGTGTGAGGTAATCCATGGCCGAAAGTAAACGACTCGAATCAACCCCTGCGTCCGGCGAGATAAACCGGCGCGCCTTCTTCGCCAAGATTGGTCTCGGCTCGCTCGCCATCGCTGCGGCCGGAACCGCAGGCTTCGCGTATCAGTATCTCTCTCCCAACGTTTTGTACGAGCCGTCTCCCATCGTCAATCTCGGCAAGCCCGAAGACTTTGCGTTGGACTCGGTGACGATGGATCCCAACGCGGCCATCTATCTGGTGCATATCGCCGAGGGTTTTTTCGCGCTTAGCGCCATCTGCACCCATCTGGGCTGCCTGACGGCGTGGAACCAGGAGTTGGGGATGATCAAGTGCCCCTGCCACGGCAGCGAGTTCACGCGTACCGGAGTCAAGATCGCAGGCCCCGCGCCGAAGCCGCTTCCGTGGCTCAAGACCTGGGTTAGCGATGAAGGCGAGCTGATGGTCGATCGCTCCACAGATATTCATCCATTGCAGTTTTTGAGGATATGAGCATGCCCGGAAAAATCGACAAGATCCTCGAGCAGGTAGAGCAGAGCCGGGTGTGGCGTTCCATCTTCCGCAGCGGACGCGGCACCAGCACTCTTCATAACGCCCTGGCAATTCAGCAGAGCGTCTTCCTGCATCTCTTCTCTACCAAGGTGCGCAAGCGGATGCTTAGCTTCAGCTCCACCTGGTATCTCGGCACGCTGACCCTGGGGACGTTTTTCATCCTCATCGTCACCGGCGTGCTGCTGATGCTGTACTACCATCCGTCGGTTCCGCAGGCGTACGCGGATATGAAGGACCTGCAGTTCGTCGTCTCGTCCGGACTGTTCCTTCGTAATCTGCATCGCTGGTCGGCGCAGGCCATGGTCTTCCTGGTCTTCGCGCACATGTTCAAGGTCTTCTATCGCGGAGCCTACCGTGCACCCCGCGAGTTCAACTGGGTCATCGGTGTGGTGCTGTTGCTGATCACGTTGTTGCTCAGCTACACCGGCTATCTGCTGCCGTGGGACCAGCTTGCGTATTGGGCAATCACCGTGGGTTCGAATATCTCCGCGGCTGTTCCGCTGGTGGGCAGCAAGATTCACTTCCTGCTGCTCGGCGGTAACCAGGTGGACGCCAATGCGCTACTGCGCTTCTATGTCTTGCACTGCCTCATCCTGCCGCTAGCGGCGCTGCTGTTCGTGGCAGTGCACTTCTGGCGCATTCGCAAGGATGGTGGCCTCTACGTACACCAGAGTGAGCCTAAGAAGGCAGGAGCCGTGGATGAAACAGAGCTCGTCAAGGAGGTCCAATGAGTGACCCCAAGGATTTTGTTGCAGGCGTTGACTCCGATCAGCGGCGTTCTCCAACACGGGTCGTCTTTGTCACTCGCCGCACGTCGGCGCAGGTCAAAGCCCACTATGAAGAGCAGGTTCAGACCTATCCGGAAGTGCTCTTCCGCGTGTTGCTCGCTGTTGAGATTCTGGCGATTGTGCTGGTGGTCGTGGCCCTGCTGTTCAACGCTCCGCTGGAGGGCATTGCAGACGCAACCCACACCCCCAATCCCGCGAAGGCTCCATGGTACTTTCTCGGGTTGCAGGAGTTGCTGCATTATTTCCCGCCCGTAGTCGCCGGCGTGCTGGTTCCAACCATGCTCGTCGTCTCGCTCGTCATCATCCCGTACTTCAACATCAACATCGAAGCAGCCGGCCTGTTTCTAAATAACCGCCAGCGGCGCTTGCAGATCTTCTACATTACGGCCATCGGTCTGATCGTGTTTCTGGTTGCATTCCATGTGTATGTAGCTGCGGTTCCCACCTTGATCGTTGCGATTGCGATGATGATTGCAGCCAACAGCTCCCCTACGTCGCTCAGTGCTCCGCGGCGGTACCTCGCAAGCAAGCCCATGGCCTGGTGGGTCATGACCTGGTTTCTTTTTGAACTCATCGTGCTGACAGCGGTTGGCACCTTTTTCCGCGGCCCCGGATGGTCGTGGGTATTGCCCTGGAGGAGCTAAGTGAAGTCCGTCAAGCAACTCATCTCTTCTGCGTGGCGTGCGCTCTTTGGGGACACCATGCGCGCCTTCGGCATAGTCAGCGTCATTCTGATGCTCACCCTCGCCATTGCTCCTGCGAAAGATCATTTCAGTCAGTGGCACGGCTATCAAAACGGTTATCTCGCGATGATCCGCGAACGCGGCGACGCTATCAGCCTTCGCCGTCGCTTCGAGCCCGGGATCCAGCAGATATGGCACCCCGAGATCGGTGTGGTTGATCGTTGCGAGACCTGCCATGAGGGGCTCAAAGAGGCCAGCCTCGCCGATGTCACGACGCAGCCATTTCGCAAACATCCCGTGATCCCGCATCCGCTCGACCGCTACGGCTGCACCATCTGCCATCGCGGCCAGGGTGCTGCGACAACAGTGGAAGAGGCACATTACAGCAAGCTCGCTGGTGTCGATCCCATCCTTCCCGCGCGCTACATCGAGTCAGGCTGCGGTCAGTGCCACCAGAATGCACTTACCGGGACGCCGCAACTCAATCTTGGCCGCCAGTATCTCGCGCAATACGGCTGCGTCAACTGCCACATGGTCAAGATGCCTGACGGCACCGTGATGAAGGCGACCGACGATCCTCCGTCACTCGAACACATTGCGGATAAGACCACCCGCGAATGGATCTTCACCTGGCTGAAGAATCCGCAGGCCTACGCAGCGTCGGCCACCATGCCGAACTACAAGCTTAGTGACGCGGATGCCAGCGATCTCTCAGCATACCTGATCAGCAGCAGCAAGCCGCTGGCAGGGGACGTTGATACGACGATCATTCCTGCCGCGAAGAATGCCGACCCATCTGCAGGAGCGAGTCTCTATGGCGAGTCGTTCTGCGCCACCTGCCACGCCGTTCAGAACGCGGCAGGTAACCTGGTTGGCGGCGATGTAGGTCCTGAACTGACCCGTGTCGGTAACAAGGTAAAGCCAGCATGGCTGCAGGCATGGATCGAGAATCCGCATTCCTACGACGCGCACACGCTGATGCCGCACTATCGCTTCACGCCTCAGCAGGTCGCCACGCTCACTGGCTTCCTGATGAGCAAGTCCGACTCCGACTACAGCACCGATGTCCATCTCGGTACTGCAACTGCGGCGCAGATCGCGCATGGCAGAAAGTTGGTGGCAGAACTTGGCTGTGCGGCCTGCCACACGATCAATGGCGTCAAGAAGCCGGATAACTTTGCTCCGGATCTCAGCCAGATCGGCAGCAAGCCTCTGGCTCAACTCATCTTCCTCCCCGGCATGAAGCAGACGCTGCCCACCTACATTGCGTCCAAGATCAAGGATCCAAGTGCGTTTGGTCCCGGGATGAAGATGCCGCTGCTTCCCCTCACCGATGCCCAGCGAGAATCGGTTACGACCGCTCTGCTCGCGCTCTCTGAGCGCAGCCAGACGATGCCCGAAAAGCTGCGCATCCCAGGCGTCCATCAAACAACCTATGAGCCGGCCGGACGTGCAGGCAAGCTCATGGCCGATCTGGCCTGCTTCAGTTGCCACCGCATCAACGGACACGGCAGCGACCTGGCTCCCGATCTCTCTCTTGAGGGCAGTGCCGTGCAGGCTCAATGGCTGGACAGCTTCCTCAAGAACCCCAACACGCTGCGGCCGGCGCTTACACGGCGTATGCCTCGCTTCAACCTGTCGGATGCGGATCGCAAGACCCTCACTGACTACATCATGGTCGCGTATCAGTCCCCGAACATCGATCCCGACAAGGCGCCACCCGCGGTCAATCCACCCGCGCTGGTGGAGCAGGGCCGACAGCTCTTCTACTCGAAGTATGCCTGCCAGTCCTGTCACACAGCCAACACCAACACCGACAAAGGCTACATCGGCCCGGTGTTGGCCCAGGTGGGAACGCGGCTGCAACCAGCCTGGATCTATGCGTGGCTAAAGAATCCGCAGGCGCTGCGCCCCGGCACGATCGAACCTAACCAGAACATCAGTGATGAAGATGCCCGTGCGATGACAGCGTTCCTGATGACGCTGAAGAGCCCCGGCAAGCAGGAGGGAAAGCAATGACAAGGCGACCCGTTGCATGCGCAGTGCTGTTGCTGACGACTATTGGGACCGGATGCAAACACCCATCCACGTCCTCGTCTGGTCTGAAACCAACCGCCACCGGTTCGGCGATCGTCGTATCGAGCGGCGACAAGCAGGCGGCACCGACGGGATCGGTGCTGGCCAACCCGCTGGTCGTGCAGGTCAATGACGATCAGGGCAATTCGGTCACCGGGGCGCTCGTCGAGTTCCACGGTCCTGCGGGTGTGCTCTTCGATCCCGCTGCGGTGCTTACCGACTCCAGCGGTCAGGCCACCACGGCTGTCCGGCTCGGCACCATCGGCGGTCTCTATGAAGTCAGCGCCACCACCCCCGGAAAGTCACATCCCGTGACGCTGCAGATTGCGGAGACGGCGCTCGGTTATCAGCAGCAGCTTGGCTCTATTCTTCAGGACAAGTACTGTAGCCGTTGCCACGATCCGGAATCTTCCGCGGCGCAGGTCTCGAACTACGACAACCTCGCGGTGAAGCCGCATGCCTTCACCGACGGCAATACGTACAACAAGATGAGCAATGCGGACATGCTTTCGATCATTCAACATGGAGGCCCAGCGCTCAATCGTTCAGCGCTGATGCCGCCGTACGGCAACACGTTGAGCCCTACCGATGTTCAAGCTGTCATTGCCTACATCCGGGTCATGGCGGATCCTCCGTATCGACCTGCCGGGACCGTCTACGGGCAAAAGTAGCTCCGAGCCGTGTCTTTCGGTTGACTCCGCCGCTTTCCACGGCACCGATCGCTCCGTCAAATAACCGCCAGTACCGAACCGGTGCTGGCGGTTATCATGTTATATGCGACCCACGTAGCAACGGAGCCGAAGGATTCTCCTTCTGCGGCCATCGCGTGGACTCAGCACTGCGATTGGCTTCTACATGACGAACGAAGAGTTTATTCTTATCACCGGCGCGACGGGCTTTCTTGGCACCCAACTGGTGCATGAGATTCTGCAGCAGCAACCTCACGCCAGGCTCGCACTGCTCATCCGCGACCGGCCCGGACTATCAGGGCAGCAGCGCGCCGATGCGATCATTGCTCCCGATCAGCGCTCGCGCGTCGAGGTGTATTCCGGTGACGTCGGTCTACCCAACTGCGGGATTGACTCCGCAGTCTGGAGTCGCCTTTCTGCCGAGGCCACGCGCGTCATTCACTGCGCTGCGACCGTGCGTTTCGATCACTCGCTCGAGGAAGCTCGCCGCATCAACGTTGAAGGTACGCGCCGGGTTCTCGATTTCGCGACTGCTGCGCGTCAACTGCGCAGCCTTGCCTATGTTGGTACGGCGTATGTAGCTGGCGAGCGCGCGGATCTCGTCCGTGAGGGCGAGCTGGTGGTTGGCCAGACCTATCGCAACACCTACGAGCAGACCAAGGCCGAAGCCGAAGCATTGGTCCAGTCGCGCCTTGGATCGCTGCCTGGCGTGATTCTGCGTCCCAGCATCATCGTCGGCGATTCGCGCACGGGTGTCACCTCGAGCTTCAAGATGATGTACTGGCCGCTGAAGATCTACGCTCGCCGCTTGTGGCGTACCGTGCCTGGCTATCCCGATGCGGTGCTCGACATCGTGCCCGTTGATTTTGTTGCGACCGCGGTCGCGCAGCTTGCCTTCGACGAGGCGGCTCTCGGCAGCACCGTCCATCTCTGCGCTGGTCCTCGCGGCAGCGCGACGATTGCACAGGTTGCGCAGCGTGCATCCGAGTACTTCCACGTCCCGGAACCGCGTTACGTCGACCCCAAATTTTTCTTTGCCGCATTGCGGCCACTGCTTTTCATGGCGTTGTGGGGAAGCAAGCGCCGCGTGCTGCGTGACGGCCGTGCCTATCGCGACTACTTCACGATGCGCATGCAGTTTGATACCACGAATGCGGAGCGGCTACTCGGCCCGTCCGGTGTCTACCCGCCGCCGGTGCTCGACTATCTCGATCGCCTCTTTCACTACTGCGTCGCCAGCGAGTGGGGCCGCAAGCCTGTCGCAACCTCATGAACATCGTCCAGCGCCTCGAACTCTCACGTGACGGCAGCGTTACGGTGGCCAATCTCCTCGACGAGCTGCTGCGGCGCAAACGCGATTGCGAGGTCGCGGTCACCGAAGCCGGCCCCTATCGTCTTGCGGAATTGCACGCAGACGTTTGCTCCATGGACGCCTTCCTTCGCCGCTCCGTCGGACTTCGCCCCGGCCAACTCGTCGGCATCTATCGCACCAACGATCGCCGCTGCTTCCACTGGTTTCTAGCCATCATCCGCGCCGGAGGCATCGCTGTTCCGCTCAACCCGCAGCTCTCTCTTGCCGAGGTGCGGCGCATTCTCGGCGACAGCGGCACGGAGATTCTCGTTACCGATAAGGCTGTCTTCCAACGCAGCATCGCCGATCGCAGCGCTCTGCCTGTTCACACCTGGATCCAGGCCGATGACGAGGCCGACACTCTCGATGGATTTGTCCGCGCCAGCGTCACCGGACCATCTTTCCCACCGATAGCCGTTGATCCGGCCGCAACCGTGGCCATCTTCCACACCTCCGGGACCAGTGGCTTTCCCAAGGGCGCTGTTCTCTCCAGCAACGCGCTCCTGGGTGCGCGCTCCTCCACCGTGCTCACCGGCGTTCTGCTCGGCGCCAGCGATCTCGCGCTCATCGCTCTGCCGTGGTCGCACATCATGGCAGTCAGCATCGCGCTGTACGGTCTGATGGCGGGCATTCGCGGCTGTTTTCTCGATCGCTTCGACGTCGCCAGTGCCCTCGATCTCGCCGAGCGCTTCCGCATCACCGCCTTTGTTGGCGTCCCCGCCATGTTTGCCCGGCTGGTCGACAGCAACCCGGACCCCGCACGTCTCGCAAGCGTGCGTGTGTGGCTCTCTGCCAGCGACCATCTACCCTCCGAAGTCCGTCAGCGTCTGCGCGCGTATGGAGCACTGTTGCGCCTGCCCGGCGGCTGGCGCATTCCTCCCGTGCTGCTCAATGGCTACGGCATGGTCGAGCTTGGCGGTCTCGCCATGATGGGCGTGGAACTGTCGCTGTTGCCCGGCAGCGGCGACCTCTGCTTTCCCGTGCCGCCCTTTCACATTCGCGTGGTTGACGAGCAGGGAAGACCGGTACCCACCGGCGCGACCGGCGAGTGCCAGATCCGTCGCCGCGGGCTTGCTCCGCACTACTGGAAGGATGAAAAAGGCGAAGCCGAGAGCAGCGCCCTGCTGACCTCCGATGGCTGGTTGCGCACCGGCGACCTGGCGACGCGCAACCGCCTTGGGCTCATTCGCCTGGTCGGGCGCATCAAGGATGTCATCAAGTCCGGCGGCTACTCGGTCTACGTCCGTGAGTTGGAAGAGGCCGTGCTCGCGCATCCCGCCGTCGCCCGCGCCGTTGCGTTCGGCCTTCCCCACAAGGAGATGCACGAGATTCCCGCCGCGGCTGTCGAACTGCACAGCGGCGCTGCGACCAGCGAGCAGGCCCTGATGGACTTCTGCCGCCAGCAGCTTGCGGCCTACAAATCGCCACGCCGCATCTGGATCTTCGCTCCCGGCACGCTCCCGCAGAATCATAACGGGAAGTTGCTCCGCCGCGTGCTGCGCGAGCAGTTCTCCAAAGAGACAGGCTCACCGGCCAGCGGAACATAGTTCTGCGGCCGCGGCCCAATCCACCCGGCTTCTCAGCTCGTGGCGGCCAAAGCCTCGGGAGCGCGGGTCATCGCCACGGCGGCTGGAACCAGTGTCTGTGGCGTGGCGGCCAACACCCCAGGAGCAGCGGCCGTCACCATCTCCAAAATAGAATCGATCACCAAATCCGGTTCGTCGAGATGAATCCAATGCTCGCTCTCATGCGCGATCACCTGCTGCACATTGTCGCCAATCTGGAGCAGGCACTCCTTGGACAGCGGCTGCGATTTTCCGGGCGTCAACAGCAGCACGGGGATTCCACGAATCGGCCCTGAGCTCAGCATCTCCCGCACGCTCTCCGGCACGGCCTCCACATGGTTGTGCATCCCAGCGTAATATCCAGGCCGCGACCAGTGAGCCGCTACGGCGGGCCAAACCTCCTGCGGCATCTTGTTCACCTCGCCTCTCACTCGCCCGAGGACATGTTTGCCTCCATTGCCAGCCGCGCCAGCCAGCCGCTCCGCCAGGTTTCCCGAGCGGCACAGCAGCGAGGTCACCGCCAGCCGCGCCAGTCCCAGCCGCGCAATCGGAATCGCATAGTTGGTGAGCTTCATGCCGCGATTCAGCAGCGCCTGCTTGGTCGGATCCAGTGGCGGCCACTCCTCGCAACGCATCGGGTCCACCAGCACGACGCTGCTCACCTCATCCGGATACAGCAGCGCGAACTTCCGCATCACCAGGCCGCCGAACGAGTGTCCCACCAGGACATAGGGAGGCTTGATTCCAGCGCCCTCCAGCATCGCATGCAGTTCCGCGGCAATGTTACCCGGCGTCCGCCTTGTCTGCGACGGGCTGCTCCAGCCAAGGCCGCTGCGGTCGTACGACGCAGTGAATGCGAACCGCGAAACCCGCTCCTGCACATGGAACCAGTTCAAATTCGTAGCCGCAATCCCCGACTCGAAGATCACCGGCGCGCCGCCAGATCCCTTCTCGAGCAGGTACAGCCTGCGTCCTTCTCCGATATTGATCCACCGTCCATTGCTCGCATAACGCAACCGGTCATAGTGCGCGCCCAGCCACTGATACATGAAACCCGTTGCGACCAGAGCCGCCATTAAGCCAATCATCCAGAGAAGATAGTGCATGCACCGTCCTAAAAATGCGTAAGTTGTTCCGAACTGAAATCCTTGTTGCCGAGGTGTGCTCTAGGCGTGCCGTGCTCGATTATAAGCAGAGTCGAGCCGCTTTGGCCTTGCAGTTTCGCCTCCACCTGGCTCGCCGACCAGACACCCTCGGTACGCCGCAGCCCATAAGACGTAAACTCCTTCACCGTCCCGTGGCCCTTCAACGTCTTTTCCACGTACACCGGGAAGCTGCTTGTTGCATCCAGCCAGCTCTTCACCTCGGCGTAGTGCGTCCTGTCCTCTGCTCCCGGAGTGCTCTGCAGCAGGTCGCACATCCGCGCCCCGAACTTCACCGTTCCCATGTCCTTCTGGCCCGTCCAGAAGTAATATGAGTCGACGAAATCCTCGTAGCTGAATCCCTCCCCAAGCGGCCCCGTACTCCACTGATCAAACGGCAGCACGCGCGCCGCCGCATCGCCCGGACGCGCAATCTGTATCGTCGTCGCTCCTCCCGGACGCATCTCGATCAGCGCATGGACCCGCGCCTGCGCGGGCGAATTCACCTCCAGTAGCACCCGCAACATGCCCGGAAACCAGTGCGCCTTGATGCTGATGCCGTCACTGGTCCGGGCTCCACTTGCGTCCACGCGCACCAGGCGTCCACTCAGTCGATAGTCCGCGGTCGTGATCTGCGCGCGCGCTGCTGCCAGCGATCCCGGAACATCCGCGCTCCGTGCTACCCCCGGGAAGAGCATCGCTGCCGCCAGCGTCAGAGCTCCTGATCTCATGCTTCGACCTTCCCATCCCGCATACGAATCAGCCGCGGCGCGGCCCGCGCAATCTCCTGCTCATGCGTCACCACGATCAGCGACATCCCCCGCCGCCGCTGCAGCCCGATCAGAATCTCCATGATGTGCGCTGAGTTCACGCTATCCAGATTTCCGGTCGGCTCATCGGCCAGCAGAATCTCCGGATCGTTCGCCAGTGCCCGTGCCACCGCCACCCTCTGCCGCTCTCCTGCCGACAACTGGTTGGGATACTGTTCCGCCCGGTGCCCCATGTCCATCTCCTCGAGCAACGCCCTGGCCCTCGCTGCGCGGTCCGCTCGTGGGTGGTTCAGCGCCAGCATCGGCACCTGCACATTCTCGATCGCCCGCAACGTTGGCAGCAGGTGAAAGGCCTGGAAGACGAATCCAACGCTCTCGGCCCGATACGAATCCAGGTCCGTCGCCGTGCACAGCCTCGCGTCTCTAAACCGAACCTCACCACTGGTTGGACGGTCCAATCCGCCCAACAGGTGCAGCAGCGTGGACTTACCGCTGCCGCTCTGTCCGGTGATCACGACGTACTCCCCTGCGGCGATCTTGAGGTCCACACCGCGCAGCGCCTCGATGCGTCCTTCGTCGTAGCTCTTATGGAGATCGCGTACTTCGAGCGTTGCATCAGACATGCCGCAGAGCCTCCACCGGAGCTAGTTTTGCTCCGCGCCACGCCGGCAGCGCCCCGGCCGCCAGTCCGGCCAGTACAGCAAGCCCCAGAGCCTCCACGGCCAGCGCCCACGGAAACGACGAAGATGCGATACTCGCCGTTTGCGGCAGTATCGCCAGCACATGCAGCGCGCACCATCCCAGCACGATGCCCAGCAGTCCACCGCCCAAACCCAGCAGCCCTGCCTCCAACTCAATCAGCACCAGCACCTGACGCCGCTTCCAGCCCAGCGAACGCAAAACGCCGATCTCCCGCGTGCGCTCAAACACGGACATTGCCATCGTGTTGGCGATGCCCAGAATACCGATCAGCAACGCAATCAATGACGTGCCCCACGCAGAACCCTGCGCCATGCGCACAAATTGATTATTGTTGGCGCGCTCGGTTGCCGGCATCGCGCGCAGCCCCGGCAGTGCGGCCTCGATCTCGGCCTGCGCCTCTTTCCTATACGCCTCCGCACTCATGCCACGAGGTGTCGGACGCAACCGCACGTGGTACGTCGAGACTTTTCCCTGCATGCTGCTCAGTTGCTGCAACTGGTCCAGCGGCATGATCACCGCCCCGGCCTCCAGCCCCGAGCCGCCATGGTAGATCCCCACCACCTTGAACGGCGTACCCTGAATCTCCATCGTATCGCCCACCTGCTTCTTCAGATCCTCAGCCAGCAGATCGCCCAGCATCACCTCCGCCTGGCCATCCTGGAAACGCCTGCCTGAGAGCACCTTCAAGGACTGAAACTCGAACGAATCAGCCTTCCACCCATACACCAGCGCATTCACCTCCGGCGTCAGGTCCATCAAGTTGTAGATCATCGGCGTAGCCTGGGCCACTACCGGCAGCGCCTTCAACTTCGCCCCCGCCGCCTCGTCCACCGACGTATTCAGAAACGTCTGCTGGATCACCGCAATGTCAATGCCGCTGCTCGAGTAGATGCTCTGCCAGCCCTGTTCAAACGCATGCGAAAATCCCACCAAACCCACAAATGCTCCAATGGCCATGCCAATCCCGCACAGGGTCAGCAGACTTCTCAGCCGTCGCCGCTTCAAATTCTTCCACACAAATCCGGTGAACGACAGGGGAGACGCCATGAACTCGGAGGTAATCCTTGTATCTGCGGATTAAAAAAGGGCAGGCTTATAGTTTATTCAGCGCCCAACGGCTTGTCCAACCAGCCCTTGCCCCTTATCCGTTTCGCTAAACAGCCTTGCGCTGGAACGTTGTCTTCTTCGTGTTCGCAAACGAATCCTTCGCCTTGAACACCGCCGCCGACGCCCCGGGAAGCGGCTTCGCACCACTCTTCACGGAGGCCGCCTTCTCGCGCAACGACTGTAGTTTCTGCGCCTTGCGGCTCAGCCCGCCGACCTTCACTCCGCCTGCTTTGGGAACAAAATCACTCATACTCAAATCCTCTCACGAGCCACCGTCTTTTCGGTGCTGATTTGCCGGGCAGCCGCCATCGTGTCAGTTCCGATGGCCCTCCCTCAGCCCCCAATCTATCAACCAGCAGCCCTCTCCGACAAACCAGACAAGCCGACCGCTCGGCTCAGCAGAAGAAAACTCCTGTCGCGCTGCAGCCATGGAACCAAACGCGATTCATCCCCGTACTCCTCGATGGCCGTGATATATTCCGGCTACTGTAGTCCTTCAGCACCATCCACATCGGAGGGTAGCGCGTGGCACTCACCATCTCTGGTCTCTCCAAGACCTACCCCAACGGCGTCAAAGCTCTCAGGAATCTCTCCCTCACCATCGGCAACGAGATGTTTGGTCTGCTTGGCCCCAACGGCGCCGGCAAGTCCTCGCTCATGCGCACGGTGGCCACGCTGCAGGACCCCGACTCCGGCTCCGTCACCCTCGACGGCATCGACGTCCTCAAGGACAAGAACGCCGTCCGCCGCGTCCTCGGCTATCTGCCGCAGGAGTTCGGCGTCTACCCCCGCATGTCCGCCCTCGACATGCTCCATCACCTCGCCATCATGAAGGGCATCTCCAACAAGACCGAGCGCAACCAGATGGTCGACGCGCTGCTGAACCAGACCAATCTCTGGGCCGCGCGCAAGAAGTCACTCAGCACCTACTCTGGCGGCATGAAGCAGCGTTTCGGCATCGCGCAGGCCCTGCTCGCCAATCCCAAACTCATCATCGTCGACGAGCCCACCGCGGGCCTCGATCCCGCCGAGCGCAACCGCTTCCTCAATCTCCTCAGCTCCATCGGCTCCAACGTCACCGTCATCCTCTCCACCCACATCGTCGACGACGTTCGCGAGCTCTGCCCGCGCATGGCCATCATCGCCAGCGGGCAGGTCCTGCTCGAAGGCTCGCCCGCCGCAGCCCTTGATCTGCTCAACGGAAAAATCTTCTCAAAAGTCGTTGCCACCGACGACGAGCTGCGCGCCCTCGAAGCCTCCTTCAGCGTCATCTCAACCCATCTTGTCGGCGGCCTTCATGAAGTCCGCATCTACGCCGGCACCAATCCCGGCGCAGACTTCAAGCCCGTCGACTCTGGCCTCGAAGACGTCTATTTCCTCAACCTCGCCACCCAAGCTGCCAGTCAGGCCGCGAACTGATTCACCTCGGGCCATCCGCATCTATCCGCATCCATTCGGAGACACAGGGTCATCCATGGCACAGTTCTGGGAATTCTTTACCTTCGAGCTAAAGCTCCGCGCAAAGAGCCTCTCCACCTACGTCTACTTCGCGCTCTGGTTCTTCCTCAGCTTCCTCTGCATCGCCGCGGAAGACTTCCTCAACACCGGCAACGACAAGGTACTGCTCAACGGCCCGTTCGCCACCACCGCCATCTACATCATCTTCAGTTTCTTTGGCTGCATCGTCATCGCCGCCCTCTTCGGCACCTCCATCCTGCGCGACTTCCAGCGCGACACCTACCAGATCATCTTCACCAAGCCCATCACCAGGTTCGCGTATCTGGGCGGCCGCTGGGCAGGTTCGTTCGTCACGACGGTCCTGGTCTTCACCGGCCTCATCTTCGGTGAAGCTGCCGGAACCCTCGCCCCCTGGGCAGACCACACCCGCATCGCGCACGGCGCCTTCCACTGGTACGTGCATGCCTTCCTCATCGTCACCGTCGTTCAAATCTTCTTCCTCGGCTCCATCTTCTTCACCATCGCCGCTCTCACCCGCAAGCTCTTCGTCGTCTATCTGCAGGGCGTCGTCTTCTTCGCCGTCTATCTCGTCATCAACGCCATCTTCAACGCCACCCGCTCGCTGGAGCACTTCTGGTCGGCCATCTTCGACCCCGTCGGCCTCCGCCTCCTCGACGCCGTCACCCGCTACTGGACTCCCGTCGAACAGAACACCCTGCAACTCCCCTGGTCCGGCGTCTGCCTCTACAACCGTCTCGTCTGGATGGGCGTTGGCGTCCTCAGCCTCATCGTCGTCTACGCTCTCTTTCCGCTCTCGGTTGAAACCCTCACCTCCGTCTCGCAAGGCCGCCGCGCCGCCCGCGAACGCGAAAACGATGCCTCCGCCGCACAGGGCGCCCGCTCGCTCGTGGCTGCGCGTCTGCCCATCATCCATCAGGTCTTCAACGCCTCCACCACCCTCGCGCAGTTCGTCTCACTCACGCGCATCCGCATCAGGAACATCTTCACCGAGCTTCCCTTCTGGGCCATCTTCTGCGTCATGGTGATGTACGCCATGCTCCAAGGCCACTTCGCCGGCCACTTCCAGGACCAGAACGTCTATCCCGTCACCTTCCTCATGCTCGACGCTGTTCGCGGCAACTCCTTCATCCTCCTCCTCGTCGTCGCCACCCTCTACGCCGGCGAGCTCGTCTGGCGCGAGCGCGACACGCACTTCGACGGCATCCACGACGCTCTCCCCATGCGCGAATCCACCGACTGGCTCTCCAGGCTCGCCGCCCTCGCCGCCATCGAACTCGTCCTCCTCACCGTCGTCATGCTCTGCGGCATCCTCAGCCAGACCTTCGCCGGCTACTTCCACTACGAACTCATCGAATACTTCAAAGAGCTCTACGTCATCGTCTTCCCGCAAGTCCTCATCTACACCCTCTTCGCGCTGTTTCTACAGACCGTCCTCAAGAACAAGTTCATCGGCCACGGCATCGTCATCGGCAGCTTCGTTCTGCTCGCCGTCCTGCAGGCCCACGGATGGGAAGACACCCTCTACCTCTTCGGCAACACGCCCAGCTACACCTACTCGGACATGAACGGCTACGGCCACTTCGTCCCTGCTCTCTTCTGGTCCATCACCTACTGGCTGTCCATCGCGGCCTTCCTGGGTGTGCTCTCCATCGGCCTCGCCATGCGCGGCGCAGACGACGGCTGGGCAGCCCGCATGCGTCTCTTCCGTCACCGAACTCCGCGGCTCATGCCCGCAGCGGTGGCCTTCGTGCTCATCGCCATCGGCAGCGGCTCCTGGTACTTCTACAACACGCACGTCCTCAACGAATTCCTCAGCGCGCCGCAGCGTCGCGACATCCAGGCCCAGTACGAGCGCGACTTCAAGAAGTATCAGTTCCTCCCGCAGCCCAAGGTCATCGCCGTCGACGCCAACGTCGACATCTACCCCGAGCACCGATCTTTCTCCGGCACCGGCCACTACGTTCTGCAGAACAAGACCGCCGCGCCCATCTCCCAGATCCACATCGTCGACACCCAGCAGTCCATCTCCAACGTCCGCTTCGATCGCCCCTTCCACAAAGTCTCCTCCTCGAAGCGCGATCTCTACACCATCTACGCGCTCGATCAACCCCTCGCGCCCGGCGAGAAGCTCAACATGAACTTCTCCGTCGGCTACAACTCGCGCGGCTTCCGCGACGGCGGCGAGCGTCCCGAACTTGCCTACTCCGGAACCTTCTTCGATGTCGGATATTTCCCCACCATTGGCTACGACCCCGGCTTCGAGCTCACCGATCCGCGCCGCCGCCGCGAACAACACCTCGGTCCCGTCACCGATCTTCCCCAGCGCGGCGACCCCCTCGGCAGCCGCACCAACCTCTTCACCAAGGACTCCGACTGGATCACCTACAACACCGTCGTCAGCACCTCCGACCACGACTCCGAAGGCAAGCCCCAGATCGCTCTCGCACCTGGCTACCTGCAGCGCGACTGGCATCAGAATGGCCGCCACTACTTCGCCTACAGCATGGGCGACGTCAAAACCCTCGACTTCTTCGCCTACGTCTCCGCCCGCTACGACGTCAAACGCGACGTCTTCCAGGGCGTCAACGGCCCCATCAACATTGAGGTTTACTACGATCCCCACCACCCCTACGACGTCGACGACATGATTGCCTCGTCCAAGGCCGGCCTCGCCTACTACGAGAGAAATTACAGCCCCTTCGAGTTCAAGCAGTTCCGCATCCTCGAGTTTCCACGCTACCGCGCCTTCGCGCAGTCATTCCCCAACACCGTTCCCTATGCCGAGTCCGGCTTCATCGGCCGCGTCGTCAATCCCCAGGAAGACATCGACCGCACGTACTTCGTCACCGCGCACGAGCTCGCCCATCAATGGTGGGGCCATCAGCTCATCGGCGGCGCCGTCGCCGGCTCCAACATGATGTCCGAATCCCTCGCCGAGTACTCCGCCCTGCGCATCGCACAGAAGAAATACGGCGACGATCAGATGCACAAGTTCCTCAAGCACGAGCTCGACGGCTACCTCCGCGGACGCGCCTCCGAAGCCCACAAAGAGCCGCCCATCGTCCTCGTACAGCGCGAAGCCTACGTCTGGTATCAGAAGGGGTCACTCGTCATGTACGGCCTCGCCGACTTCATTGGCGAAGACAAAGTCAACCTCGCCCTGCACAACTTCCTCATGCAATATCGCTACGCCAACGCGAGCGACAATCAGGACGCCCCCTACCCCGACACCCGCCAGTTCGTCGCCGCTCTGCGCGCGCAAACACCGCCTGAGTATCAGTACTACATCACCGACGCCTTCGAGAACATCGTCCTCTACGACAACAAGGCCCTCACCGCCACCTACGTCAAGACCCCCGACAAAAAATACAAAGTAACCCTCACCGTGCAGGCCAGAAAGTTAAAGTCCGACGGCTCCGGCAACGAAACCCCCATGCCGTTCGCCGACTACATTGACATCGGCGTCTTTTCCGGCAAGAAGGGCCACGAGAAGACTCTCTATCTGCAGAAGAAAAAGTTCACGCAGCCAAAGCAGACCTTCGAGATCGTCGTAGACCAACTTCCCACCCGCGCCGGCATCGACCCCATCAACAAGCTCATCGACCGCATCCCCGACGACAACACCATCGACGTCACCAAACCCTGAAGCTCTGCGCTCACGTTAGTTGCCAGCGATAGATCGCAACAAACGCAGCCAGCGACAGCATCGCTGCAATCACCGCCACCAGGTTCATATCGACGACAAGCGTTCGCGCTCCGACCACCACCCGTAGCGGCTGAATCCCATTCACATCCGACAGCGCTCCACCAAACCACGCTCGTCCCGCAAACGAGAGCAGAAACGCAGCCGGTGACAGTGCCGCAAGCGCCACCGCCATATAAAACCCACGCTCCGCATCCACCCACGGTCCCCAGATCAGTGCCACCTCAACGACCGCCAGCAGAACCATCGTGAGCGTCTGCCACACCACATGAAATCGCGCATGCCGCACCCACGCCGGGTTCGTCGCGTGCGTCCGATTCAGATCAATCAGAGGCGTCGCAATCCCTTGAATTCCGCACAGCAGCGCAAGCAGTATCCGCGCAACCCATCGATGATCCACGGTTTACTCTCCACCCCGGCAAGGGATTGCAGCAGTCTGGCACGCACTCATCCCACTACCACGGCAAGCGGGTTTTCCGGACGTTCCTGTGGACAGTCCCTGCACGGCAGCGTCATCACCAGTCGCGCTCCACCGTCGCTCCGGTTCGATGCCGAAACCGTTCCGCCATGCGCGCGCGCCACCGCCTCCACAAACGCCAGCCCCAGCCCATGGCCGCTTGAGTACTTCCCCTTCACTCGTTGCTGGAACATCTCGCTTCCCACCTCTTCACCAAATCCTGGCCCATCATCTTCCAGCATCAGGGTCGCAAAACCCTTCTCCGTCTGGAGATAGATCATGATCGTGCATGCAGCCGGCAGGTGCTTCAGTTCGTTGTCCAGCAGGTTTGAAACCGCGCGATGAATCAGCGCCGCATCAGCGAATACCTTCACCGCACCTGCGCTCCGCAACTGCATCCGCAACCCGCGTTCCGACATGCAGGGTTCATACAGGTCGATCATCACGCGAATCATCTCATCCAGATCAATCACCGAACGCGTGAGCCGCAGCGCATCTGCTCTCGCCTCGGCCACATCCAGAGACGCATTCAGGAACTCCGTCAGCCGGTCCAGCTCGTCAATCGCAGACACCACCATCAGCTCTCCCTGCGCGCTTCGGCTGCTTTTGGAAAGTGACATCTCGAGCTTCCCTCGAATAGCCGTGAGTGGACTTCGCAGATCATGCGCCAGAGCATCCGTGATCGTGTGCAACTGGTGTACTGAACTTTCGATGCGATCCAGCATCCGGTTCAGCGTCAGCGCCAGTTGGCCCACCTCGTCGTTGTACTTCGTCGTTGGCACCCGGTGGCTCAGATCGGATTCTCCAATGCGTGACGCTGCTTCGGTGATCTCACGCACATAGCCCAGCATGCTTCCGGTTGTGTAGAAGACGATCCCGAAGCCAAACAGAACAATGAGCACGTTCAGCGACACAAAGCGCAGCAGCAAATTGCGCAGCACCCGCAATTCATCCCTCTCCGAAAGCCCCAGGTAGATGAATCGGCCATCGTCCATTCGCGTTGCGACCACCCGAAACGGTATAGAGAAACCCTGCACATTCAGATGAAAGGGAACATCCGGTACGACCGTGCTGGCGCGAATCGCACTCAGGTTGGCCTGTCCGTTGCCTGCACCAACCCAAAGCGTTGCAGGCCCCGTCGGCCCGGCCTGAAGAAAGAACACCGAATCGTTCTCACTGCGTTCGCCGGGATATTTATTGGGTACTTCGTTGCTTGCCAGTTCCGCGACTTCACTCACCACGCGGTCATAGAGGCGATCTTTCGGCGTTCGCTCCGCCACATCCCCCAGCACCTCGACTTCGCCCGACAGCCAGGCATCACTGCGGCGCTGGATATCATTGGCCACGAACCGATACAGCGTAGCGAACACCAGCGAGGCCCCCAGTGCAAACGCCAGCGTCGCCCACAGCGAGATCCGCCACGCAGCGCTGCGCAACCGCTTGCGTTCAACCTTTGAGGACATACCCCACACCTCGCAGCGTCTTGATCAGGGGCTCGCGGCCCTCCGTATCGACCTTTCCGCGCAACCGGTAAATATGTACATCCACCACGTTTGTGTCTGGCTGAATGCGCATCCCCCACACCTCAGCCAGCAGCATCGACCGCGTCACGACGCGCCCCGCATGCCGGCACAGGTACTCCAGCAGCACAAACTCCTGCGGGCTCAGGTTCAGTAGCTCGCCGCTGCGCGACGCCCTGCGTTTCAGCAGATCCAGTTCCAGATCGCCAACCTGCAAGCTGGTCGGCCCCGTGCCAGCCGCCGCATTTCTCTTCAGCAGATTCCGCAGCCTCGCCAATAACTCCGCGAGCGCAAACGGCTTGGTCAGATAATCATCGCCGCCCTGCTCCAGTCCCGCCACGCGATCGTCCACCGAACGCCGCGCCGACAGAATCAACACCGGGCTACTCACGCCCAGCCGCCGCAGCCGCAGAATCAGATCGATTCCATCCTGGTCCGGCAGGCCAAGGTCAACAATCAACGCATCATAGACCCTCGACGAGGCGTGGATCTCCGCTGTCTTTCCATCTTCCGCAACGTCCACCTCGTAACCGGCTTCCGTCAGCGACGTCTCCAGAAAATGTTGAATCTCGAGTTCATCCTCAACCAATAGAAGTCGCATGACCCGATGGTAATCTATCCTTGTCTGTTTGAGCGCAATGGACGTTCCAGCCCATGAACAAATCGTCATCGCCCATTCCATATCTTCGACGCTACTAATCGGAATCAAGTGCGTCTGATAGTACAGAGCACGCGCGTGCTGCAGGGCCTGGGTGCAATCTCACAACTTACTGTCTCGGAGGCTTCCAGGGCCATTTTTCTTTCCGAGTAGGCAACGCGGGACACCCCATGAATGATGAACATCACAAAAGTTTAGCCAGCACCTTCACTGATTCTTTTCCCCTCCCCGCAGATACCGAGCCTCATCTCCGGGCAGCGCTTGATCGCGTCCTCAACAATCCCGGCAGCCTCGTGCGCCCCCAGATCGTTGCCAAGATGTTCGCCGGCTACGGCCTCCCCGCAGCTCACGCCACCGAACTCGGCTTCGCTCTCGAATACTTCCACACCGCCTCTCTCCTCTTCGACGATCTGCCCTGCATGGACGACGCGCTGCACCGTCGCGGCGCACCCTGCATCCACGCTGAGTTCGGAGAGGCCGAGGCCATCCTCGCCGCCCTCGCTCTCGTCAACCGCGCCTATGGGCTCACCTGGAAGTGCGTCTTTGGCTGCGGTCGTGGCCGCGAGATGCGCGCTCTCGAATACATCGAGCGCTACCTCGGCGTCGGCGGCCTGCTCAACGGTCAGAGCATGGACATCAACTACGGTTCATTGCACGCAGCCAACTCGCCGCGCACCGATCACACCGTCACCGAGTCCATTGCCATGGGCAAGACCGTCTCGCTCATTCGTCTCACCCTGGTTCTCCCCGGCATCCTCGGCGGCGCTTCTCCTGCCGAGCTGCAACTGCTCGATCGCGTTGCGATCTGCTGGGGCCTCACCTATCAGATCGTCGACGACCTCAAAGACATCCTCCAGAGCCCTGAGGAAAGCGGCAAGACCGTCTCGCGCGACATCTCCATGGGTCGCCCGAATATCGCTCTTGCCATTGGCGTCACCGGCGCCGTGCATCGTCTCCAACGCCTTATCCGCATGGGCGATCGCATGCTCGACCGCCTCGTTGTCCTCCGCCCCGGAGTTGCTTTCCTTCAGGAGCTGCGTGTCCAATTGGATGCAGAGGCCGCTGAAATCATCGACAACGCCTGCGAAAGCTTCGCCCCGGCCTCCCTTCAGGGAGCAGCATGATCTTCCTCAAGCTGATTCTTACCAATCTGCTGCGGCATCGTATTCGATCGTTGATCAGCATCGCCGGCATCGCCTTCTCTGTCGCCGCGATGCTTACCATCGTGACCATCCTGCAGGGAGCCGTCGGCATGTTCTCCGGCATCCTCTCCAGCGATAGTCAGATCATCGTATTCGAGCGCAACGTCTCCGACCTCTTCTTCAGCAACGTCCCTGCCAGCGCCCTCACCGAAATCTCCACCTGGCCCATCGTCCAGCACGCTGACCCGGTCTTGTTCGGCGTCGTCACCAGCTCCGACCACCCCATCATCACCTGCTTCGGCATCACCGCCGCCGACGCCCGTCTGCGCAAGGCCACATGGCTCGAAGGCTCTCGTGCCAACTTCGCCCGCCAGCCCGACGATGTCGTCCTCGGCCAGCGCGCCGCTGAATTTCTTCACGCGCATCTCAACAGCTCGGTCGCCATCGGCAACGGTACCTTCCACGTCGCTGGCATCATCCAGACCGCGAACGGCTTCGAAGACGGCGGCGTCTTCATGCCTCTCCCCGCCGCGCAGGACTTCTTCCACAAGCCCGGAGCCTCATCGGTTATCACCATCAAGCTCTCTGATAAAAAATTCGTCGACGAATTCAAGCAACGCATCAAGGCCCACTATCCCGACCTCATCGCCCTTGAAGACGCAGAGTTCACCCGCTCCTACTCGCAGTTCAAAATCCTCAAAGCCACGGCCTGGACCGTTGGTGGCTGCGGCCTGCTGCTGGGCGGCCTTGGCGTCGCCAACACCATGATCATGTCGGTCTTCACGCGCATCCGCGAGATCGCCATCCTGCGCGTCAACGGCTTCTCCAATCTCCAGATCGCCACCATGATCTTCGGTGAGTCGGCGCTCGTCTCGGTCTTCGGAGCCATCACCGGCCTTCTGCTTGGCGCAGCCTTCCTCTGGGTGCTCAAATTAATCCCAGCCCTCCACGGCTACGTCGACGTCACCATTCAGCCCTTCATCGTCCTCACCGTCATCGTGCTTGCCTTCCTCACCGGAGTCGCCGGTGCGCTCTATCCCGCCATGTACGCCATGCGCATCCGAGCGGTGGAGGCGCTGCGTTTCGAATGAAGCCTCCCACCATCCATCCCATCGAGCCCCGCATCGTCCTCCGTGCCTCCGAGGTCTGGAAGAGCTACGACGATGGCTCCATCACCGTCCTCAAGGGTGTCGACTTCGCAGCCCGTGAAGGTCAGACTGTCGCACTCTGCGGTCCCTCCGGCTGCGGCAAGAGCACGCTCCTGCACCTCCTCGGCGGTCTCGACGAACCCGACCGCGGCAGCGTCGCCGTCAACAGCACCGAGCTCAGCCGCCATCGCAGCCGCCTGAATCTCCTGCGCTACGACATCGGCTTCGTCTTCCAGCTCCACAACCTCATCCCCGATCTCACGCTCCAGGAAAACTGCCTCATCCCCACCGTCGCCGCCGGCATCAACCGCGGTGCCGCACTCGCCCGGCTCAAGCATCTCACCGATCGCACCGGTCTCAGCCACCGTCTCCACCACCGCATCCAGAAGCTCTCCGGCGGCGAGCGCCAGCGCACCGCCCTCTGCCGCGCCCTCATGAACTCCCCCCGCATCCTGCTCGCCGACGAGCCCACAGGCTCCCTCGACGAGGAGACCAGCTCCACCGTCTTTCAACTGCTCCTCGACATCGCCGCCACCGAAGGCGTTACCCTCGTCATGGCGACCCACGATCGCGCCCTCGCCGCCCGCTGCGACCGCCTCGTCGATATGCACGATGGGAGGATTCGTGAGCCCCAGCCCGACTAGCCCGGCCCCAAGCTCCACCCTCCCCCACAACCGCACGCACTCCCCGGCGGTCACCCCCACCACTGCCGTCATCCAGAGCGCAGCGAAGGATCTCCGTATTTCTCCTTCCGATGCGGTTCCGGGCCGCCTCACCGCAACCACCACCGCCCCGCACCCCTACGCCATCACCGCCTGGCACTCGCTCGCGTGGCTCACCTTCGCCAATGCAATCGGCGTCCTGCTCGCCGTCATGCTGCTCTTCCCGGCCACCAACCGCCTCTTCGACACCTTCACCTACGGCCGTTGGATCACCGTTCACCTCGAGCTTGAACTCTATGGCTGGTCGAGCATCCCACTCCTCGCCTTCCTCTTCAAGGTCTACGCCGTCGACCGCGAGCCCGCAGCCCGATGGGCCCGCCCCATCCTCTGGATATGGTCCACCGCCCTCGCCGTCGGCGCTTTCACCTGGATCACCGGCCACACCAGCGGCAAGCTCTTCCTCGACTGGACCGGCTACTCCCGCATCCTCTTCCCGCTCGCCGTCCTCGCGGTCTGGCTTCTGCTCGCCTACGCCTTCGCATGCTCTACGCAAAACGCACGCATCGCCAAACTCATCGGTCTCGCGCTGCTGCTTCTGGTCCCCATCCTCCTCTACATCTCCGCGAGCCCCAATCTCTATCCCCCCATCAACCCGGCCACCGGCGGACCCACCGGCGCCAGCCAGCTTGAGTCCACGCTGGTCGTTGTCGCCATCCTGCTGCTGCTCCCCTTTGGCCTCACGCACCGCAAGGCTCCGCGCTCCCGCACCGTCCGCTCCCACACCATCACTGCGTCGTGGATCATCTTCGCCGCCGAATCTCTCCTCTGCCTGGGCCTCGGCCGCGCCGACGTCAGCAACCATCGCCCCACGCAATACATCTCGCTCGCCAGCCTCCTCGTCTGGATCCCGCTTATCCCCGCCTACTTCGCCGCCTTCGCCTGGCACCCCAACACCCGCCGCTGGCGCCTCGCCTTTCTCTGGTGGTGGGCGCTGCTCGTGCCCACCGGCTGGGCGCTCTTTCTCCCCGCCGTCCTCGACCACTTCAAGTTCACCGACGGCCTCGTCGGCCACTCCCTCATGGCGATGGCCGGCTTCGTCACCGCCTTGCTCATCTTTGTCCTCGTCGAACTCCTCGGCGACGGCGGCTGGATCTTCAACCGCACCTGGTCCTTCCACGCCTGGAACTTCGGCGTCTTCGCCTACATCGCACTGATGTTCCTCGCCGGCTGGCGCGAGGGCTCCGACCCCTCATTCACCATCCTTCCCGGCACCGCCCGCAACCTCCTCTACGCCGGCCGCCTCCTCGTCGGCGTCCTCATGTTCCTGGCCTCCGCCGAGTGGCTCCTCGCCGCCTCCCAACTCCTCCGCGAGTCCTCCACCTCACAGCCATCCCTCCCGGAGACCGCCGCATGAAACCCCGCACCCTCCTCTTCGCCTACCAACTCCTCCTCGGCGCATCCGACACCTCCACCGGCGTCCTTCTGCTCATCGCCCCCGCACTCACCCTGCGTCTCATGCGCCTGCACGCTGCGCCAGACACTCTCCCATTCCTCTCCTACATCGGAGCCTTCGTTCTCTCCGTCGGCATCGCCTGCTTCTATGGCGCATGGCTCACCACCGTCCGCGGCTTCGCCGCCCGGCTGGAGGTCGTCTGGCTTCTCACCGCCATCAGCCGCGCCAGCGTAGCCCTCTTCGTCCTCGCGAGCGTCTTCACCCACGCACTCGAACCCGGCTGGCTCAGCGTTGCTCTCTCTGACGGCGCCTTCGCACTCCTCCAACTCATCGGCCTCGCCAAACACTGGCTCCCCAGCATCGAAGCCACTCTACCCACAGCGCCATGACCCCCACCGACCAGCACGCCGCCGCCACCTCCCAGCCCACCTCCGGCTGGAGCGGCGTCGCGCTCATCGCGATCACTTACGTCTACTTCCTCATCTTCGCGCAGTTCGCCTTCCTCCACCGCCTCGCCCAGCTCAACATCGCCGACGCACACCTCAAAGCGGTCATGGCCGCCATGGCCCTCGGCGGAATCCTCTTCAGCCTTCTCGCTCCCCGCACCGAAATCCTTGCGGCCCCGCGGCCACGCTTGCAACTAGCCCTCACCCTCTGCGCCGCCGCAGCCCTCCTCACGCTGCTCCCGCTCAATCTCCCCGCCAGCATCGCCGCCGCCTTCCTCATCGGAGCCTCCCTCGGCACGCTCACCGTCACCCTGGTCACGCATCTCCGCCTCTGGCTCGGCGCGTCCAACCCGCTACTCAAAGTCGGCCTGGGCACTGGCCTCGGCTACCTTCTCTGCAACTTCCCGCCGCTCTTCACTGCCTCTTCCGCAACCCAATCCCTCACCGCCGCCATACTTTGCCTCGCCGCCGTCTTTGTGGCCTCAGCTTCGTCGTCGCAACCCGCTGTCCTCTCTACCGAAGCCGTACGTTCTCATCGTTCTGCGCAGCGTAGAGCCCTGCAGTCCATAACTCCCACCTTCCCGCAAGTTCTCCTGGCCTTCACCGCGCTCATCTGGCTGGACTCCGCGGCCTTCTTCATCATCCAGAGCACCCCCGCCCTCAAGTCCGGCACCTGGCAGGGCACCGCCCATCTCTATCTCAACGGCACTCTCCACCTCGTCGCCGCGCTGGCCAGCGTATATCTCCTTCGCCGCAAGGGCCTCTCCGCCACGCTCGCCGCCGCTCTCTTCGCCCTCGCCGCGGCCTGCTTCCTCCTGCTGGACCCTCACCGCGCACTGCTGGCCTCGCTCTTCTATCCCGTCGGCGTCTCACTCTACTCCGTGGCGCTCGTAGCCTATCCCGCCTTCCTCTCCCCAGCCCAAACTCTCGCGCAGCGAGCCCGTCAGGCAGGCCTGCTCTACGCCATCGGCGGCTGGTGCGGCTCCGCTATGGGCATCGGCATGGGCCAGAACCTCGGCCACATCCCACCCCTCTTCGTCCTCTTCGCCGCCGCGCTCATCCTCGCGCCGCAGCTCCTCCAGACCCGCCGCCGCGAACTTCTCGCCACCGCTGCCGTTCTCCTCGTCGCAGCCGCAGCGTGGTCCGCGCAGAGAGCCCTTACCTCCGCGCCCCCACCCCTCACCCAAATCCAGCGCGGCCGCCGCGTCTACATCTCCGAAGGCTGCATCAACTGCCACTCCCAGTACGTCCGTCCCAACACCCCCGACGTCCTCCTCTGGGGCCCCACTCAGACCCTCGCCAGCCTCCGTGCCGAGCAGCCACCCCTCATCGGCAACCGCCGCCAGGGACCGGACCTCTCCCAGGTCGGCAGCCGCCGCTCTCCGCTCTGGCTCCGCGCCCACTTCTACTCGCCCCCACAGGTCAGCCACGACTCCATCATGCCCTCCTACGCCTACCTCTTCCGCACGCAGCAGGGCACCGGAAGCCACGCCGCCGACACCCGTGGCGACGACCTCATCGCCTACCTCCAAACCCTCCGCCCGCAAGACCCTGATCAGGACCTCGCCCACCTCCTCGCCCAGCGTTCCTGGCAGCCCTCCCCGGCAGACTACGCCACCGCCACCGCCGCCCACGGTGAGCAACTCTTCACCGCCGAATGTGCCACCTGCCACGCCGCCAACGGTGCCACCCGCAACCAGTGGCGCACCAGCTTCCGCCGTCTTCCCCCCATCCCGGCCATCGGCCCGCTGCTCGACATTCCCTCCCAGCCCGGCACTCCGCGGCGCGACCGCCTCGCCCAGATCATCAAGTTCGGCATCCCCGGCACCGACATGCCCGGCCACGAATATCTCCCCGACGCCGACGTCGCGTCGCTCACACTTTGGTTGCAACAAATCATCCCGCACCCAAATTCACCGTCCATTCGTCCAATCCCTCACGGAGATATTCAATGAAAAACACTGCACGTCTGTTCCTGGTAGCCCTCCCGCTGCTCTGTACTCCTTTTGCCCTCGCCCAACACCAGACCCTCACCGTCAACCCCGCCGCCAGCACCGTAGCCTTCACCCTGGCCTCGAATCACGACACCACCACCGGCACCTTCCACGTCGACAAGGGAACGGTTGACTTCGATCGCAGCTCCCCGAAGCTCTCCGGCCTCATCGTCGTCGCCGCCACCAGCGGCAACTCTGGCAATGACGGCCGCGACAAAAAAATGTTCAAGGACGTCCTCGACGCAGGAAAGTACTCTGACATCACCTTTGCTCCCGCGAGCTACACCGGCACCATCGCTCCCACCGGTGACTCCACCCTCCAGGTCACCGGCGTCTTCACCCTCCACGGCACTCCCCATCCGCTCACCGTCCCCATGCATCTGCACATCGACGGGACCCACTGCACCGCCGATACCCGCTTCAAAGTCCCCTATGTCGAGTGGGGACTCAAGGACCCCAGCTGGTTCGTCCTCAAAGTAGCCAAGGAAGTAGACGTAGACCTCTCCCTCTCCGGCTCGCTCTCCTCCACGAACTAACCCGGAACCACGGCCGCCACACAAGAGCCAGTGCACCTGCTATTGCAGTTGCACTGGCTCTTGCCTTTGCAGTTGCACTGGCTCTTGCCTTTGCCTTTTTGGTTGTCATCCCGCAGGGATCTGCTTCTGCTCTTGCTCTTGTTTTTCGCTTTGCGGTTGCTCTTGCCATTGCCTATCCTCAAAAGCAACCAGGGTCTCCCTCTTCGCCCGCCGCAACATGTTCTACCATCGACACAGGCCGTCATCCGGCCACAAAACTACACAGGGGCAGGGAAGCAAGCATGGCATTCATCACATTCAGCGCAGAAGGTCGCACCTCCTACGGCATCGCACGTCCCGACGGCGTCTTCGATCTCGGCCGCCGCATCGGCTCCATTCTCCCTGACCTCCGCTCGCTCCTCACCGCGCAGGGCCTCGGCCTTCTCGCGCCGCTTCCCGCGCCCACCGTCACCGACTACGCCACCGGCCAGTTCACCTATCTCCCCATCCTGCCCAACCCCTCCAAGATCTTCTGCGTCGGCCTCAACTACGAAGAGCATCGCGCCGAAACCGGCCGTCCCGTCGCCAAATATCCCACCATCTTCACCCGCTTCGCCGACACCCTCACCGGCCACGATACCCCCATGCTCCTCCCCTCCAACTCCACCGACTTCGACTACGAAGGCGAACTCGCCGTCATCATCGGCAAGGCCGGCCACCACGTCTCCGAAGACCAGGCCGCCCAGCTCATCGGCGGCTACTCCATCCTCAACGACGGCTCCATCCGCGACTGGCAGCGCCATACCAACCAGTTCACTCCCGGCAAGAACTTCCCCTCTACCGCCGGCTTCGGCCCCGCGCTCATCACGCCCGAAGAGGCAGGCCCCCTCGGCCACCAATCCATCCAGACTCAGCTCAACGGCCAGCTCGTCCAGTCCGCGCATCTCGACGACATGATCTTCTCCATCCCCCGCATCATCGCCTATCTCAGCGGCTTCACCCGCCTCTCCCCTGGCGACGTCATCGCCACCGGCACTCCCGGCGGCGTCGGCTTCACCCGCGAGCCGCCTCTCTACATGCGCGCCGGCGACCGTGTCACCATCACCATCGAAGGCATCGGCACCCTCAGCAACCCCATCCAGCAGGCCCTCTGACCCACAACCGAGGCGCACCATCATGCCGACCTACACCGTCTCCACCTCCGCCCACCGTCTTACCCCGCGCCAGAAAGCCTCCATCGCTCACGAGATCACGCGCATCCACAAGGCCGTCACCGGTGCCCAGGCTTTCTTCGCGCAGGTGATCTTTGCGGAGATCGCGCCCGGCAACCACTTTGTCGGTGGCAGGCCGCTGCAGCACGACCTCATCTTCGTCCATGGGCACATCCGCGCCGGCCGCACCCCTGCCCAGAAGCAAGACCTCCTCACCCAGCTCGTCGCTGCGGTCGCCCACGCCTCCAACTCTCCCCGCAACGCCGTCTGGGCCTACCTCGCCGAGCTTCCGCCCACGCAAATGGCGGAGTTCGGCCATCTCCTCCCCGAGCCCGGAACCGAAGCCGACTGGCTCCGCGGCCTTCCCCCCGACGATCGCGCCCTCATGGACCGCATCGGCCGTTAACGCTCCTCTCCCCTGCATCCACAGCCAGGCGTTTGGCATCTTCTCCCTTGCCCGCATCCAGTTGCACACGTTCTAAGGGCGCTATTGACTGTCTAGGTCACTCAGCGGATTAACCACAGCAAACCACTGTGGATTCGCCTCCCCGCCACTAATATCAAAATTGCTCAGTTGAGAGATCAGCCTCGTGAGCACGCTCGATGTGCCCGTAGAGTTCGTGTGGCCGCCGGCGTTTCGATCGCTGCAGACATCCTTGCGCGGCACAGCAGCAGGCGCAACGATGCGGGCCCCTCGTAAATGACGCACAGGAGGAATCCGGAGTCCGGAATCTCATGACCCATCCGCAACCCAATCCCGCTGATTACTCCTTCGTGCCGGCTTCCTCTCCCGAGCTCCGCGCCGCCGCCGCTCCACTCACCGATATCCAGGTCAACTCCACCCTCCAGGACGAGATTCGCATCCTCCGCGAGCGCGGCCTCAGCGATGAGTGCATCCACGGCCTTTTCAGCGGCTTCAACATCGACGCCCGTCCTGAACCCGCCGGATTCAACTGGTCCGTCCCGCTTAACGATCAGTTGATTCGCCTCATCTGGGGCAAAATCAACCCCACCCACCTCCAGACGGACTGATCCCCCCGAGCCTTCCCCCTCTCGCTACTGCGAGTACGGATGACTCTGCTTGTACAACTCTCCGCGCAGGAAGTGGTGCCGTTGCATACTCACGGCCAGCAGCAGAAACAGCACCGTGAGGCACACCACAAACACAAACTGCACCAGATCAGGCCATCGCGACTTCGGCCCACGCGTATCCCGATCTCCGGCCATAGCACTGTCCTCCGCCGCCTCGCGCGGTCTCCGCACCCGCAGCCTGCCGGGTCTCGAACCGTATCCACTCTTCTACCAGTTTGCCTCTCCATTAGCGAGAAGAAAACATCCCCACCTTCCTGAACAGGTGTCAGGCCCTCCCCATCTCCTTCCACCTGTCCCAGTTTGGAACAGCGTGCAGAATTCTGTCCGTCCGCCGATAAACCCCTCACGGGACGTTTACGACCACGCACGACTCCCCGCAGTTCGCCATCCTGGCCGTAGCTGCACGGTCCATATCAGGAGGAATTTCATGGCCAGCAAGAAGACCTACACCATCGACCAGATCGCCGTTGCCGCCCGCGAACTCCGCGAGGCCGCCGGCGCCGAAGATGAGCGCTACACCGGCGCCGAAGTCGTCTCCATGCTTGAGGACGAGATCCAGATCCTTCGCCAGCGCGGCTTCTCCGACAAGCGCATCACGGAACTCTTCACCGGCTTCGAGATCGACGTCAAACCCAGCCAGATCGAGCGTCACAACAAGATCCCCGGCAATCTCATCACACGCCTCATCTGGGGCCGCACCCACTCGTATCCGGCCCAGGCCGATTAGCGCCGTTTCTCCTACGTTCTCTCCGGTCCATCCGCCGTTCTCCCCGCGCAGGATGGGCCTTTTCGCGTCTCCAGAAAATTCTTCCATCGTGAGTAAGACTTAATCCTCGCCCGCTCTGTCCCGCCGTATACTCAATCGCATCATGACTCGTGTCCTCCGCTCCGCTCTAGCGCTCACCGTCGTCGCAGCAGCTCTCGCCCCAACTCTCTTCGCCCAGTCTGGCCCCTACAAAGTCCTCAAGATCGACAAAGTCGGTGGCGAAGGTGGCTGGGACTACGTCTCGGCTGACTCCACCGACCGCCGCCTCTACTTCGCCCGCTCCGGGCCCAACGGCGCCCTCCACGTCTATAACCTCGACACCCTCACCCCCATCGCCGACGTACCCATCGGCAACGCCCACGGAGCAGCCATCGACGACGCCACGCACCACGGCTTCGCTACAAGCAATCCCGTCACCATGTTTGACACCAAAACTCTCAAGGTCATCAAGACCATCAACACCGGCGGCAACCCCGACGGATTCCTCGACGACCCCGCCACCCACCGCGTCTACATCCTCTCTCACTCCGAGCCCAACGTCATCGTCCTCGACGCCGCCACCGGCTCCATCCTCTCCACCCTCAACCTCGGCGGAGAGCCCGAGCAGTCCGTCCTCGACAACCACGGCCATCTCTTCATCGACGTAGAGAATAAGGATCGCATCGCCGTCGTCGACGCAGCGACCATGAAGCTCACCGGCAACTACGACATCTCCAGCGTCAGTGGCGGCTGTGCCGGTCTGGCCATCGACGTCGCCCACGGCATCCTCTTTGCCGCCTGCCGCGACAAGAACAACATGGTCATCCTCCGCGCCTCCGACGGCAAAATCCTCACCACGCTCCCCATCGGCGTCGGCTGCGACGGCGCCGTCTTCAACCCCGCCACACAGGAGACCTTCAGCACCCAGGGCGACGGCACCCTCACCGTCATCAAGGAGTCCTCTCCCACCAGCTTCGCCGTCGAGCAGACCGTCGCCACCAAACGCGGAGCCCGCACCATCACCCTCGACTCCACTACCGGCCACCTCATCACCGCCACCGCCGAGTTCGGCCCCACCCCGCCCCCTCAACCCGGCCAGCGCTCCTCGCGTCCTCCAATTATTCCCGGCACCTTCAGCCTCATCGTCGTCGGCAAGTAGCAATCGAACCTTTACCGCCTCGGAGTGCATCTCAACCTGCGGCTGCGCATCTCCCCCAGACGCGCAGCCGCGGCCGTCCAACCAGCAAATTCCAGGACCAGAAACCGGAGGGTCATCGAGCATGAAACGCAGGGATTTCCTCAAGTCCGCCGCCGCGGCCGGGGTTGCTGCCGCAGCCGTCACGCCTGCCACCGTCGCTCAAACCGCGCAGCCGCTCGCCTCCCCGGCCATCGCAAGACCCCAATCCCCGGACATGATCTACCGCCAGCTCGGCACCACCGGCGAGACCGTCTCGGCCATCGGCCTCGGCGGTTATCACATCGGCAAGCAGGCTGATCCCGCCGAAAGCATCCACCTCATCCACGCCTCCGTAGACAGTGGTATTACCTTCATCGACAACTGCTGGGACTACAACGGCGGCCTCTCCGAAGTCCGCGTCGGCCAGGCTCTCCGCAGCGGCTACCGCCAGAAGGTCTTCCTCATGACCAAAATGGATGGCCGCACCGCAGTCGAATACAACAGGCAGCTCGAGCAGTCCCTCGGCCGCCTCCAGACCGACATGATTGACCTCGTCCAGTTTCACGAGGTCATCCGCATGGAAGACCCCGACCGCATCTTCGCCTCCGGCGGCGCCATCGAAGCCGCCGTCGCCGCCCGCAAGGCCGGCAAGCTTCGCTACATCGGCTTCACCGGCCACAAGGACCCCGCCGTCCACCTCCGCATGCTCGAAATCGCTCAGCAGCACGGCTTCCACTTCGACACCGTTCAGATGCCCATCAACGTCATGGACGCCCACTTCCGCTCCTTCACCCACGAGGTCATGCCCGTCGCTCTCCAGCAGGGCATCGGCGTCCTCGCCATGAAGACCTTCGGCGACGGCTTCATCCTCAACAGCAAGACCGTTGAGCCCATTGAAGCGCTCCACTACAGCCTCACTCTGCCCGTCTCCGTGGTCATCACCGGCATTGATTCAACGCCCATCCTGAACCAGGCCCTCACCGCGGCCCGCACCTTCAAACCCCTCACCACGGCGCAGATCGCAACCCTCCTCGACCGCACCAAAGAGGCCGCGGCCACCGGCAAATTCGAGCCCTTCAAAACCACTCCCCACTTCGACGGCACCGCCGCCAACCCCAAATGGCTCGGCTAGCCAGCATCAGCCTTGGGGTAGGAGCGAGCGCCCATTCCTTCCCCACCCCAAATCCTGTCAACCCCCAAAACCACCTAACCACAACAAAA
>JAJXYW010000138.1 GCA_021780415.1 Acidobacteriota bacterium | reverse complement strand
ATCTTGGAATCGATGGTGAACGTCTCGCCGATGACCAACGGAGCCGCCTTCTGTTGGGCTCCCTCGGCCAGATTGCGCGTCGATATGACCAACAGCGCCACGAGTGAACAAAAGAGGATGCGAGAGTAGGTCATGCACGGGACTCCTCGATCAAGCAGGCCGCGCAACCCCGGCGATGACGAACCGTGTCTCTTGCCTGCAATCCTGCCATCTGCCGCTTCACTAAGATCAACACCCTGCATTCTCATTCACCACGGAGGACACGGAGAGCACGGAGAAAGGAGGGAGGTAAGGCACGAATTGTGTCATTGCAAGATCTGACCCTGGCCACTTTGTACTTGCGCCAATAGTTCGCCAGGTGCTCGGCGCCTCGAATCGGCGGGAACTTCGGGTCGAGGAAGTAGTGGATGACGTCCTTCGTGAGCGTGTTGAGCAGAACGGTCAAGTCGCCGGAGTTGCAGCCGTCGAAGTACCTTCTCACCACCGCCACATTCCGCCTCTCCACGTCGGTCACCTCAGCTCCTCCTCGCTCGGCTCCGCCTCAGCCCCCCAACGCCCCCGTTCACCGGACCGGGCAATCACCGTGGATCTTGCATGACGGTACAACGGACTGCCCACAGAGGGCAACGCGTGAAGCACCTGCGAGCCACGGTCCGCTGGAACTGGTGTTTAGACCCCTGTTTGCCAGTCTCGACGACCGGTGATAATAGCGGCAAGGTTTACTACGGACATCAGCGACTGCGCGACGCGCCGTCCGCTGCATGCTGTTGTTATGCGCCGACTTTAGGTTTCATGCCTACCTTGCGTCGGGCCGAAGTACTCAACGTCTACCGTGTCTGGCTTCTCGCCGACGGTCGCGCGCACCACGTCCCGACGTGGGCGCTTCAAGGGCCTCATGAGTGAACCGAGCGGCTCGAACGACGGCGTCAGTACCAGCCAGCCCCCGCCGGCGGGTTCCACCACCACGTGCTCGCCAGCGCCCGGAGGTTCACCGGCCCACTTCACCTGCAACTGCTGCGTCTCGCGGCTCCACTTGCGACGGTCGCCCTTCGCCTCGCTCTCGTAAAAGTCCAGCCAGGCATGACGACTCCGGGGCGTCGGCCAGGCCTCGTCAGCATTAAACGCCTCGACCTTAGCGGACCCCAGCCACATCATCAGCCCGGCACGATCCTCGAACGTGGCAGCCGTCGACCTGACCGCCTCGAACGCCGCCTCTCTCGAATTCAAGCCGGCCCGGAGGAGCACGATGACGCTCTTGTCGCAGCTCCCGGCCTCCACGGCGAGCGCGGCCAGCCCGGTGATGGCACCCGCTCCTTCGCAGGAGACTGCACTTGCGTGCACGCGGACAGCTTCCATCGCCCACGGAAGCCTGTACGTCAGCGCTTCCTGCAAGAGGTCGACCCCATCGTCATCACAGATGCCGATGACATCGACCGATGACTGGCCTCGCATCCAGGCGTCCAGCGCCTCGGTCCACTTGGCGGGCAGGCCCTTGGGCGCGCGGAACGGGGCCGCCTGGAAGACGAGCTCTGCGAAGGCGACCACCGCGGGCGACGCGTCGTCGACATTGCTCACGGAAATCGCAGTCTCAGCACTGCCGAGCAGCTCCACGAGGCTCTGCAAGTTCGCGTCGAGGAACTGGCCCGCCGTCAACCCGATGCCCGCTGCGTGATAGCCCCTGCGCTGCGGCTCGGTCGTCTGCCCCCACACCCGCGCGGCCCTCGCCGCCACAAATCCGCGAATCAGCCTCTGCTCGGCTTCTCGATGCCGCTCCACCTGCCGCGCGAAGAGCGACCCGTTCAGCGCCTCATCCAAGCTTTCCGCAATCTCAGCTTCTTCGGTGCCTGCGTCTAGGAGCACCAGTATCGCGGCATCGAGCGACGCCAGATCGCGGTCCCAGTCTGCGGCAGACATCTCCAGCTTCTCTATCGCTGCGTCACTGAAATCCCAGGCGCTGGAGTTGCCCGTGACGTATTCGACGAGTTCTTCGGACGGAACCCCCGCAACTGCAGCGATACGCCGGTAGATGTTGAGTGATAGTTCCAAGATCCCGCTCTGCACCAGCGGCGCCTTGGCCTCATCAACAAGCTTATTCCAGTTACGCACGGCCCGGTTCGTCTTATGCGTCGTCTTCTCCCAGACGACGTGAAGCACCAACCCCTCGACATCGACGAAGGCTCGGCCTGCACGGCCCGCCACGTTGGCAAACTCCGCCGTCGGGATGATCTCTTGATTGCGCCAGATCGAAGGCACCAAGAGCACACTCGCAGAGAGGTTGAGTCCTTGCGCCAGTGTCGGCGAAGCTACGGTCAACCGGCAGTCGCCCGATCGCAGCAGGCGCTCCACCTCGGTGAGGAATGGACGCGGGAGCCCCCCGTGGTGCAGAGCGACACCATGCTGCAGACACTGAACCGCTGGGTGATTCTCGCCCAACCACTCAGCGCCGGTCGCCATCGCGTTCCGAATGCGCTCGTTGGGAGTACCAAGCGGCGCAAGCACCTCATGCTCGATGCACTTGAGGATCAACCGCCCCAAGGTCTCGACCGACTTTCGCAGCGAGCAGTAGATGAGGACGTCCTTCTCCTGGGCCACGAACCGCCACCCCGTGGCCAGCGTCAGCTCGTTCTTGTCGGACGGGAACGCCCTGCATCGCCGGGACCTCTCGGGCGGATCGGCGGCCTCGATGAAGCGCGGCACGAATGGGCTCTCGTCCTCCACCTTCACGTCGAGTCGGGCGGCGTTCGACATCCACCGCAGCACTCCGAAGCGCTGTCTCGTCGGTCGCCAAATCGAATGCACGGGATCGCCAGGGTCGTCCTGGCGAATCCACGCCACCAGGTCACTCATCTCCTCCGGAGTCGGGAACAAAGCGGACAAGCAGACGATTCGCCGACCGCCAGCGTCAGCTCGGCGCAGCAGTCGCTGCACCAGAGCCTCGTAGCGAACCTCGCGCTCGTTCGGCCCGAGCATGTGGCCCTCGTCGAGCACGATGAGACCGACGTCGTCGATGGTCGAGTGGTCGTTGCGAAGGGCGAAGTCGAGCTTCTCTGGGGTGGAGACCACGATCTTGCCCTCTCGGAGGGTCTCTGCGTCACCTCTCTCGACGCCAGCCGAGCCATACAGGGATGACACTGAGAATCCGAGCGGAGCGAAAGTCTCCGCGAGGTCGCGCTCGACCTGAGCGGAGAGCGCCCGCAAGGGAGTCACATAGACGACGCGCTGTTCGGACGCGAGCGTGCGCAGGATACAGAGCTCAGCGATCCGGGTCTTGCCCGCACTCGTCGGGAGGGCGACCACGAGGTCGTCAGCAGGATCCATGGCCCGTCGCACTGCCTCCAGCTGCGAAGGCCATAGCTCGATCGCGGACCGCTTCCCAGCGCGGAGGCGCTGGACGTAGTTTCGCCGGAGGCCTCTCCAGCGTTCAGCGTCGTCATGGTCGGGAGGTAGCAGCGGAACCTGTTGGTGAAGACTCAGTCCCCAGAGTTCATCGACGAGATGAAGCGCAAGGGTTGTGGTCCACCAGTGGCTGACGGCGTGCACGTCTCGGGCTGTGTCAGCTGCAAGCTGGAGGACTTCCTTGGCTGCAACCGCCGACGCGGTCTCCCCACATGTTATCGCGTGATCGAAGAGAGCCAGCGCGCGCATGAAGGCCGAGGCGATTACTTCGCCGCAGGCGTCCGCCTCGTCGAAATCTTCGTCCGCTCGGAGGCGCTCGGCGACCTGCTCATCCGAGTGCTCCGCGTCGAGGAGCCAGCTTGCGTAGAGCCGATGCAGATCGTCGAGCTTGCGACGTAAGAGCTGCACGAGCGCGATCTCGGTAGGGGCAAGGTTCGTCGTTCCAGCCCCGGTCGGAAGCATCGAATAGGCTCTCGCTGAGTACCGCGCGAGATGAAAGGCCACCGCTGCACTCACACGATGGAAGCCCCCTTCATGCCCATCGGCCCCGCGGTGAACGGCTGCTTCGATCGCTTCGCCTGCTACCAGGAACGGGCGCTCGAGACTTGCCTCTCGGTTCTTCGTTCGGAGCCGTAGCGCCATGTTCAGGACGGTGTGGGCGTAGTCGAGCAGATCCTCCGTTAGGCTGTCGGGAAAGGGGGGCGAGCCCAGCGGCACGACGCCGTCCCGCCAGATCATGCCGCGGGCAAGCCCTTTGTCTAGAAGTCGTTCCCTGAAGCCCGACCGCGTTGCGGTGCCCAAACGCTCCGTGAGGCGTTCGACCGACTCCGCCATCTACAGCCCCTCGAATAGGAGTTCGATGAAATTCGCATGGTCCTTGATACAAACGCCGACGGCATGTCGGATCCGCTTCTTCCTCGCGGCACCCTTCAGGTGGCCTTCGAGCAGGTTCATTGGCGGACCACCAGTGAGAACGAACAGCATGTGGGCAACGGGGGTCCCACGGAAGCTCCTCAGCACCGCCTCCTCGAGTTCCCCTGCGAGGTCGTCATCACCCAGTTCGCGAAGCCGGTCTGCAACGAACAGCACCGAGTGACGTGTTGGCCGGCCACGGTCGCTGTCCAATGCGCCACCAGCCTCATCCAGCACGGCCGTCGACAGCGTCGCACGGCTCTTGGACTCCCCCTTCAGGAGCAGGAGTTTGCTCTTGCTGTCGCGCGCGACGCCGATGATGTCGTCTCCGCGGAGCGCCATTTCCCGTCCATCCTTCCATCGCAGGCGTCTGATCGGGACGTCGTATTGAAGCTCCTGCTCCGCGACCTCCGTTGCCAATACCTCGCCCAGGTCACCCGAGCGTGCCTTCTTCCCGGTGGGGACGTGGTCACGCAACAGCGCGGCCGTCTTGGGGGCTCCCAGCGAGACCAGCCGCTTGGCCGTGAGCTTCGGGTCCACGTAGTGCCCACGAACCAGCTCTCGAAGGTCGTCCAGAACTGCTGAACGGCTGCCATTACGTTCGGCAATCACCCGAAGCGAGTGGCGGCCGACTGCCGACTCGCTGCACTGCAGCCATTTCTTAAAGGGATGGTCCGCCACGACTAACTAGCCCCTTCCGATGAATTGATACGCATAACGTGCATCATGCGTGTCAAGACGGCAACTACGACAGGCTGGCGTCGCGTAGCACGTTTTCATGGAAACCCCCGCCATCAACAAAGTCCTTGTAGCACCACCCGATAGGCGTGTCCAGGTGTCCGACGGCGGAGTGTTATGCGACATGGCCTTGCCGCATTGCAGGGCCCTCTCTGAGCGAGGCTTCGCGCCCTGGAGAGCGCTCCTACACGGGTAAAGGGGTAAAGAAGTGAAGAAGGGAACCGGTTGCCATGCGGTCTTGGAGGGCCCTCGCGCCCGCCTGCCCCCCTTGCTTCTTCCCCTCATCACTCTTCACTCTTGACCCGCCCTTCCTGCATTCTGGCGACGAGGGCCTTGAAGCGCTCGGTTTCCCGTACCGGATCGAGGTCCGAATCGTGTTCGATCCACTCCCCCGCGGTGAAGCCGCCTTGCACGGCGCGCTCGAGGCAGTCGAGCGCTTTGTCGGGCTCGCCTGCCCGGGAGTAGACGCAGGTGAGGTTGTAGAGGACGCCGTCGTCATCGGGGCCCAGCACGAAGGCGCGCTCAGCCCACTCCAGCGCCCTCTCCCTCTGGCCGAGGAGCAGGAGCCCGCCGGCCCCCAGGTAGAGCGGGCGCGCGTCCTCCGGGTTGAGGGCCGAGTGCTTCTCGGCGGCGGCCACCCCCACGCGGGCCATCTCCAGGGCCTCGCGCTCCCTTCCGAGGCCGTAGTAAAACCCGTGCAGGAGGAGGGGGACGTTGTAGTCGTCAGGGCGGATCCGGACGGCCTCCTCCCAGAGCGCCACGGCCTCCTCGATGCGGCCCTGGGCCACGCGCATCCGGCCGAAGAGGTACTTGGCTTCGAACTGTCGGGGGTCCAGAGCCAGCGCGGTCTTGAACTCCCGCTCCGCCTCGTCGTAGCGCCTGGCGGCGCTGGCGGCGAATCCCCTGGACGCGTGGCACTCGGCCGACTGGGGCGCGAGCTGGAGGGCCTTGAGGCTGGCGGCCTCGGCCCGGACCAGGTCCTTCGGGCTGCCGCCGTGGAACATGTGGAGCATGGCGCTCGCGTCGGCGATGCCGGCGTAGGCGAGGGCGTAGTCGGGATCGGCGGCCACGGCCTTCTCGAAGAGCACGATGGCGGCCCTCTGGTTGCGGCTGCTCGCCCGGTAGTAGAGCTGGCGCCCCCGGAGGTACAGGTCGTAGGCCTCGATCTGGCTGGTCTGGGGGCGGGCCATGGCGCGCCGCTCCCGCTCCGTGAGCACGAGGCTCAGGGCAGCCACCACCTTCTCCGTGATGTCGTCCTGGATGGCGAAGACGTCGCTCATGTCCCGGTCGTAGCGTTCGGACCAGAGGTGGAACCCGTCGGCGGCGTTCACGAGCTGGACCGAAATCCGCAGGCGGTCGCCCGCCTTGCGCACGCTCCCCTCCAGGATCGCCTCCGCGTGGAGCTGTTCGGCGACGGCCGCGAGGTCCGCCCCGCCTCCTCGGAACTGGAAGGAAGCCGTGCGCGAGGCCACGCGCAGTTCGGGGATCTTGGTGAGCGCGTGGATCAGCTCCTCCGCTAGGCCCTCGCAGAAGTAGTCCTGGTCCTTGGCCGGGCTCATGTCCGCGAAGGGCAGGACGGCGACGGAGCGCGGTGCGGCCTCCGCGTCCCGGGCGGGCGCGCCGCCCGAGAGCGCCTCGAGGGCGAAGGCGGCGTCCCGCGCCGTTTGGAACCGGTCCTCGGGCCGCTTCTCGATGAAGCGGCGCACGATGCGCTCCAGAGCGGCGGGAAGGGCCGCGCCGCTTCCCGAAAGCGGGTCCTCCTTCAGGATGGCGGCCATGGTCTCCACCGCGGAGCCGCCGTGGAAGGCCCGGTGGCCCGACAGCATCTCGACGAGCACGACGCCGAGCGAGAAGAGGTCCGAGCGCGCGTCCACGGCCTGGCCGCGCACCTGCTCCGGCGACATGTAGCCCGCGGTGCCCATCACCGTACCGGGCGAGGTCATCAGTGACCGCGTGGGCGCATCCCCGGTCTCGCCGCCCGGCCCGCTCCTGGCCAGGCCGAAGTCCAGGATCTTGACGGTGCCGTCCCTCGTGAGGAAGAGGTTCTCCGGCTTGACGTCGCGGTGGACGATGCCCTTCTCGTGGGCCGCAGCGAGCCCCCGCGCGACTTGCGCCGCGATGCCCACGGCCTCCCTGGCGGGCACGGGGCCGGAGGCCATGCGGTCCTTCAGGCTCGCGCCCTCCAGCAGCTCCGTCACCGCGTAGGCCACGGCGCCTTCTCGCCCGTAGTCGTAGATGGCCAGGATGGTGGGGTGGTTGAGCGCCGCCACCGCCTTGGCCTCGCGCTCGAAGCGCGTCAGGCGGTCGGTGTCTTTGGCGAAGGCCTCGGGCAGGACCTTCACCGCCACCTCGCGCTCGAGGCGCGTATCCCTCGCCCGGTAGACCTCGCCCATCCCGCCCGCGCCGAGGGGAGCGACGATCTCGTAGGGGCCGAGCTTCGTTCCAGCGGCAAGCGTCATGTCAGTCTTTGAGCGCGGCGGGCCAGTTCAGGATGACGATCATGGGGGTGGCGCGCTCCTTGCCGACCGGGGCCAGGATGAGGAACTTCTTGCCGTCGGAGGTGACGAGGAAGGAGTTGCGGCGCTGTCCCGGCAGGATCGGCGCGGGGAAGAGGGCCTGCGGGACGCCGGCGGAAAAGGTGGCACCGTCCTCCACTGGGGCGGCCATGATCTTCGAGTCGAGGCTTTGAAAATAGATCGTCTTGCCGTCCGCGCTCCATGCGGGCTGGAGACCTCCGTCGGCCGAGACCTGCCACTTGCCCCCCGGCCCCGGGAACTGCTGGACGTAGATCTCGAAGCGGCCCGTTTCGTTGGACATGTAGGCGACGTAACGGCCGTCGGGCGAGAAGACGGGCAGGATCTCGATAAACGGCCCCGCGACGTACGGGAAGGGTTTGCCCCGCCCGTCCATGGGAAGCATCCAAATGTCCCACGACTCCTTCTTCGTGAGGCGGTCGACGGCGAGGAACCTCCCGTCGCGCGACCAGTCGTTGG
>JAJXYW010000020.1 GCA_021780415.1 Acidobacteriota bacterium | reverse complement strand
AGCGCGCACCCGCGAAGCCCTCGATCAAGCCATTGCAGACCTGCTGCCACACATCACCGCCGAAGATGCTCAAGCCTGGTTCAGGCTCCGCCTCGGCACATTATAGTAACTATAATATTGCTCTAGCTCTTGCCCTTGCCTTTGTTCTTGCCTTTCCGTCTGTCATTCCGACCGCAGCGAGGAACCTGCTTCCCGCCCCTGCACCGACCCCTCACTCTCCAAACCGCCCCTCATACGCCCACAGCCCCAGCCCTGGGTTCGAGATATAAAAAACCTCCTCCCCATCCACCACATTCCATCCATCCACCAGCTTCGCCGGGTCATACTTCGCCGAATACTCCGCCAGGTCCCCATAAGCAAAGTGCACGCTCTCAATCTCCTCGCGCGTCAAATGCCCCGGGCAGTACCGAATCGTAAATCTCCCTTCGCTTGACCCATGAATCAAGTGCGCCGCCGCACTCAAATTCGCCGCCAGCTCCGGATCATTCTTCACCGCCTCCAGCGTCGCCGGAGTTCCACAGTACCCATACCGCCGAATCAACATATCGATCGTCTTGTCTTCACCAAACTCCATCACCCCCGGCGCCAGCACAATCAACTCCGCCCCATCCGCCAGCGCCATCCGCGTCCGATACACGCTCTTGTTCCCCAGCCATGTCGAGTGAAACTCATGCGGATCGAGGAACACCACCGCCTTCTTCATCTCCCTATCCATCATCAGAAAATTGCACTGCAAACTCAGCGCCGCCGCCCGCTCAAAGCACTCATTGTCGTCGCCGATAAACATCCCACGCATCACCAGCTCGCCCGCGGCATTCTTGTTCACCACCGTCTGCACATACACAATCTGCGGCAGCATCTTCCCAAAGTGCTCGCTCGCATAGTTCAGCACCCTCCGCACCGGAGTATCCGCCCTCCCCATCATGCGTTCCATGCCATACACCGCCCCCAGAAAGTGTGAGCGATGAATCCCCATCACCCCACCCGTGCCAATAAAAATATTCTTACTCCCATTGGCCATCCCCACCACCTCATGCGGCACCACCTGCCCAACCGACAAAATCAGATCATGCCCACCATCCCGCAACAACTTATTCACCTGCGCCGGCCACGAGTAATCCAGCTTCCCCTCGCTCACCTCCCGCATGAACTCCCCCGGAATCTCACCCAGCGTCACAATGTCATTCCGCCAGTCGTGCACGCGGAACAACTCCCTCGGCGTCTTGCCAAACATCGTCGCAATCTGCTCATCGGTCATGCCCGTATGCGTTCCCAGCGCGGGCAGCACATCCACCAACCGGTCCCCATAAAACTCCCACGCCATCTCCGTCAGCTCGCCAGCCTTCGAGTGAAACCGTGTAAAGTCCGGCGGCACCGCCAGCACGCGTTTCCGCTCGCCCAGCTTCGTCAGGGCCTCCCGCAACCCCGCCCGAATCTCCGCCCCGCTCATCTCCGTCTCCGCCGACCCTGCCGCAAAAAATAAGCTCATAATCCTCGCATCCTTCCAGTCCTAGCTAGAATACCGCCAACCACCTGCTCCGTTCAGATGACCTCTCCATCGCCAGCCGCTATCCTTGTATCTGCGGCACACCGCACGGAGCACCCCTTTGACCGATCGCAACACCCCCGCACCCCAACTCCTCACCACCCCCGACTTCCACGCCCGCGTCCACTCCCTCTCCCCCCGCATCGCCATATTCGACTGCGACGGCACCCTCTGGTCCGGCGACGCCGGCTCCGCCTTCATGCACTGGTCCATCGACACCAAGCTCATCTCCCCCGACCAGATCTCCTGGCTCAACGCCCGCTACGAAGGCTACAAGCGCGGCACCGTCTCCGAGCTCGACATCTGCGGCGAGATGGTCCAGGTCTACCGCGGCCTCTCCGTCGAAGCCCTCCGCCACGCCGCCGCCACCTTCTTCCGCGACTACATCGAGCCCAACATCTTCCCCGAGCTAGCCGTCCTCATCTCCGAGCTCCAGCACAACGGCTGCGACATCTGGGCCGTCTCCTCCACCAACGACTGGGTCATCGAAGAAGGCGTCCGCCGCTTCAACATCCCCTCCAACCACGTCCTCGCCGCTCGCGTCGAAATCGATGCCAACGGCATCATCACCGACCGCATCATCCACGTCCCCACCGACGAAGGCAAAGTCGAAGCTCTCCGCCGCGTCGGCATCACCACCGGCATCAACGCCCCCGACGCCGTCTTCGGCAACTCCATCCACGACGCCGCCATGCTCTCCATCGCGCGCACCCAGAATGCCATCACCGGCGCCTTCCCCGTCAACCCCTCCACCGGCCTCCTCACCCACGCCGCAGCCCAGGCCTGGCCCGTCTACTACCCCGCCTCCGTCACCCCCTGACCTGCCGTTGCTTCTCTCACCGCCAGCCATCGCCCGCTCCGCGTAGACCACTGCCCCCTTCATGCGTCTACACTGATCAGAGAGACGTGAAAGACCCGATCCGCAAACTCAACGAACCACGCGCGACCCCTGCCGCCAAGCCTCTCCGCCGCGTCGTAGCCGCTCTGATCCTCCGCGGCGAAGCCCCCGACCGCGAAATCTTCATCTGCCAGCGCAGCGCCAGCCAGCCCATGGGCCTCAAGTGGGAGTTCCCAGGCGGCAAAATCGAGCCCGGCGAAACCTCCGAGCAAGCCCTCGCCCGCGAGCTCTCCGAAGAACTCGACATCACCGCCACCATCGGCGACAGCGTCACCACCATCCACCACAACTACCGCAACGGCGGCGCCATCGAGATCGAGTTCTTCCTTGTCCGCGGCTACACCGGCGAGCCCGTCAACCGCATCGCCATCTTCGAACAGATGCTCTGGAGCCCCATCACCCGTCTCCCCGACTACGACTTCCTAGCCGCCGACCTCACCCTCATCCGCGACCTCGCCGACGGCAAACTCCTCTAGCCGCCCATTGCTCTTCACGCCAACATCCTGAACGAAGTGAAGAACCCCTTATAGCTGCAGCCGCTTTTCTGGTTGTCATTCCGCAGCGGAGGAATCTGCTTCTCCGCACCAGCTTCTACTCCGGCGCCTAACTCCCCGCACCTGTCGCCGGTGCGCCCACCACCTGGTGCAACTGCTGCCACACCATGACCACCGTCAGCCCCACCACAATCGCCGTCGTCGCCCACGCCACCACATTGAACCAGTGCGAGTTCGTATGCTTGCCCATCAGCGCCTTGTTATTCACCAGTTTCAGCATGAAGTACAGCACAAACGGCAGCAGTACCCCATTCAGCACCTGCGACAAAATCGTCATCGTCACCAGCGGAAAGTTCGGGATCAGCACCACCGCCGCTCCCGCAGCAATCAGCAGCGTATACAGCCAGTAAAAGAACGGAGCCTGGCTGAACTTCTTATCCACCCCGCTCTCAAACCCCAACCCCTCGCACACGCTGTACGCCGTCGAAATCGGCAGCACGCTCGCCGCAAAAAAGCTCGCGTTGAACAGCCCCGCCGCAAACAGAATGTAAGCGAAGTCCCCGGCCAGCGGTCGCATCGCCTGCGCCGCATCCGACGGAATGTTGATGTTCCGCATCCCCGCTCGATACAACGTCGCCGCGCACGCCACGATAATGAACCACGCCACAATATCCGTGAAGAACGATCCCACAATCACATCCAGCCGCGACGCCGGATACTGCTTCACCGTAATCCCCTTCTCCACCACCGACGACTGCAAATAGAACTGCATCCACGGCGCAATCGTCGTTCCCACCACGCCCACCACCATGTACACATAGTTGTGGTCTCTCCAGATCGCGCGCCCCGGCAGCTTCACCGTCTCAATCATCGCCGCATGCCAGTCCGGCTGCGCCAGCACGCCCGCCGCAATGTAGCAAACGTAAAACACGCTGGCAATCAGAAAGATCTTCTCCACGCTCTTGTAGTCGCCCTTAACCACCAGCGCCCACACCGCCAGCGCGCACAGCGGCACGCTCGCATACTTGCTCACATGAAATAGTTGCAGCGACCCCGCAATCCCCGAGAACTCCGCAATCACATTGCCGAAGTTCACAATCACCAGCAGCACCATCAGCACAAACGTCATCCGCAGCCCGAACTCCTCGCGGATCAAATCGCTCAGGCCCTTGCCCGTCACCACGCCCATGCGGGCGCACATCTCCTGCACCACAATCAGCGCCAGCGTAATCGGAATCATCGTCCACAGCAGGTGGTATCCATACTGCGCACCCGCCTGCGAGTACGTAAGAATCCCACCCGCATCGTTATCCACATTGGCCGTAATAAACCCCGGCCCCAGCACCGCAAAAAACATAATGATGCTGACCTTGTAGCGCTTCAGAAAACTCACATCGTCACCGCCCCATCGAAATCGCCAACTGGTCCGAACCGGCTATCCTTCCCAGACTAACCCGAGAACGATCAGACTCTCACTCGTGGGCATCGAATTCATCCATGGCTTTGAGAAAGGGGCGGATAAAACTCGCGTTCTTGTGTGCCGAATCGATGCTATATCCGAGTTTCGGTTGAAAGGCTTTAGCAGGAAAAGCATCTCGAGGGATTAGTGCGAATTTTTCGGGGAGACCTTCCGGGATAAAGACAACAAGGAGAAAATGTGCAATCAGTAATCCATCGTGCCCAATTTCGGTTCCGCACAAGTCTGGAATACCCTTGTATTCGCCCCTCGTGCTTTTCACTTCAACGCGAAAGACTTCTGACTCTCGTTTTATTAGAAGGTCATAACCGCCGTGTTCGTTGCCGAATTTAGATACATCTTGGACTTCCCAACCGCGCTTCTCCAGATAGGCTATTGCCTTCTGAAAACCAATATTTTCAGTTGACATCGATCTAATACCTTTCAAGACCTAAGACTGAGCTGTCATTTGAGTCTAGCAAGCCGCTCCACAATCTTCGCCACCTGTGCATCATTGCTGTACCCATCCCTCACCGCCCGCGCCCTTCCCGCCTTCGCAATCCGTTCCCGCGCCGCCTCATCCGGCAGATACCTCCGGATCTTCTCCGCGCACTCATCGAACCCCGTAAAGAACACCGCCTCTTCATCCTCGACGAAGCGCGCCAGATGTCCCTCTGACCGCTCCGCCAGCAGAAATCCCCCACATCCCGCAATCTCAAAGCTCTTATGCACAAACTCATCCTGGTTCGAGTGCGTAATAAAACTCAGATTAATCTTCGACCGCCAAACCGCCTCGCGATAATCCTTCCCATACAACTCGCCGCCCGTATACAGCGCCTTCGCAGCCTCCGCATCCAGCCGCACCGTCCACATCCGGTCCCCCGAGATCACCACCGGAAACCCGCACTCTCTCCACAGCCGCGTCAAAAACTCCGGCCGGTCATCATATGAAGTCCCTATAAACGAAACCCCGCGGTCCCTGTCCCGATCACTCCACTCCCCCTCCACCGGAAAGTGAATCGTAGGCTCATACGCGGTCTGAATCTTGATCACATCCCGAGCCCCGCGCTGCATATAATCCGTAATATTTTTATCCCGCTGCACCACATGCAGATCGAAGTGCGGAATGCACTTCATATACAGCCGCCACCCCGGATCCTTCCGCGGCCCAAACGCGTTGTCGATCATGTAACTCACCGTCGCAACGCCCATCGCACGCAGCTTATCCAGCGTCTTCGGCCACAGTCCCAGCAGCTTATCCGCCCAGAAAACCTGCGGCCGTTCTCTCTCCGCCGCCGCCAGAATCTCTCGATTCAGCCGCACCACCCACGGCCCCATCTGCGCCCGATGCACCACCTTCCGCAGCAACTCACCCTGCGGCACATACTCCAACGAATCCATCCCCACCACCGTATGCCCCAGCCGCTCCAGCGCCCACAGCCGGTACAGCGCGGAGTCATTCGGAGACTGCTGCCCCACATACAGAATCTTCACCGCCACCGCTCCTCTATCCCTGCTCTTTACCCTTCGCGAAGCTGCGCAATCACCTGCTCCGCATGAATCGCCCCGGCGATCCGTCCATGATGATCCACCACCGGCAGCGAGCGCAGATTATATTTATCGAACAACTCCGCCACATGCTTATCGCTCGAGTCCAGTGTGCACCGAACGTTGTGCCCCTCTGAGAGCGTCGCCAGCTTGGTGTCCGGCGTTGCCAGCAACAGTCTCGGCAGCATCACCACGCCGGCCAGCTTCTCCTCCTCGCCCAGCAGGTAAATCTCCGTAATCGTATCCGGATCGCCATCGAAGTCCCGCAGCGCCTGCACAGCATCCGCCACCGTCGCGTCCTTCGAGACGCCCACATAGTCCGTCGTCATCCGTCCCGCAGCAGAGTCTGCCGAGAACTCCAGCAACTCCTCCACATCCTGCCGCTCCTCCGGCGCCATCTCCTCCAGAATCGCCTCGGACTCCTCCTCCGACAACTCCGCCAGCGCATCCGCCGCCGCCCCCGGATCCATCTCCTCCAGAATGTCCGCCGCACGCTCCGAGTCCAACCCCTGCAGCAGCGCCTTTTGCATCCTCGGCTCGAACTCCTCCAGCGTCTCCGCCGCCGTCTCCTCCGGCAAGCTCGAAAACACCGCCTCCCGCTCCGACGGCGCCAGGTCTTCCAGAATGTCCGCAATATCCGAAGGATGCAGCTTCGCCAGCCGTTCCTGCCCAATCTTCAACCGCACCCGCCGCGCCGGATCGCGCTCAATCAAATCCACGCAGGACCACGGAATCACCCGCGGCGTCAGCCGTCCCACCAGCCCATCCACCGCCGCCACCGGCAGCCCCTTGAACAGCCGCCGCATCGCCCCGCGGTTGCCCACCTCCACCTCTTCAATTCTCAGCCCCGCCGTCTCCCCCGCATTCGCGCCCGGCTCCCACATCAGGTTCACGTCGTTTACCCGCACCACCTTGCGCCCATCCACGTCGATAATCTGCTGGTCCAGCAAGTCATAATCCAGCAGAAGATAATCATGGTGCTCCTTATAGCTTGCCGGCATCCCCTTCGCCCGCAGTGCCGCCTCATTCGACACCGGCCACGCCATCTCCACCACCGGCAGCAGCCTCTTCATCCCCTTGCTCCCAAAACCCTCCTGCAATACCAGCGCCGCCACATGCGTCTGGTCCGCAGACACATCCACCGCCAACTCCTTCACCCGTCCCAGCGCCTTCCCATCCGGCCCCAGCACCGTCCGCCCCATCAGCGCCGACACGCTCGTGGACACACTCCCCGCATTGATCTGCAACTCCGTCATCTCTACCCCTAAACTAACTCATCCCCCACATCCCCGCACCGTACCCAACTATGCGCCCCCACCCCCAAGCAAAACGGCGAAGCCCGCAAGCTCCGCCGTCCTCTTCGCTCTATACTCTATCCTCTGCACTCAGCCGTTACGCAGTGACGGCCTCCAGCAGCACCTGCGCGAACTTCTTTCCCGTCCGTGCCTTATACGCATCCTTGTGGAACGCATACCCGGCAATCAGCGGAAACGCAATCGTAGCCTCGGCGTAGACCATCTGCTCATACGTCAGGTCCACCTTGCCCCAGCTCGACGCCTCCTTCAGCGTCGACCCCGACAGCGCACCATCCCGCGCGTCCGCAACCGTAATCTGAATCGCATACTTGTGCATCGACGCCTCGACCCCGAGCACATCCGCGGCCACCACAATATCCTGCGCAAAGTTCTTCGGAACACCGCCGCCGATCATCAGCAACCCGGTCGTCGGATTCGCAATCTTCAACTGCGTCAGCTCATAAAAATCCTTGGCCGAATCAATCGACACCACCGGCTTCCCACGCCGCGCATGCTGATGCGCCACCAGCCCAAACCCCGCCGAGCAATCCGAGAACGCCGGGCAGAAGATCGGCACATCCTTCTCATAGCAGGCCAGCACAATCGAGTCGTTCTCCCCATCCTTCGGCGTCCGCTTGTTGTCCACCAGATACTTGCCCATCTCGGCAATAAACTCCCGCGAAGAATACGCCCGCGTCTCCAGCGAGTTCGTAATCTTCTCCGTCGTGTCGTCGCAGATCCGCAGCTCTTCCTCATCGATGAACGTGTCATAGATGCGATCGATCATCAACTCGCGCAGCGTGGCATCGCCGCCGCCATACTTGTACTCATCGCCCGCAATGTAGTGCTTGAACCCCAGCGCCTC
>JAJXYW010000243.1 GCA_021780415.1 Acidobacteriota bacterium | reverse complement strand
CTGGTCGGCTACTTCGACCGGATGCGGACCAAGCGCAATCAGGCGATCTACGACGTGGCCGGCCTGATCACCGAAGCGGAGGCCAAGGCCATTTTCGAGAGGGCCGTCGAGTTCGTCGAGCTGATCAGGACCAAGACGGCCTTACCACCGCCAACGGCATCGCGGCGGTCACGCAGCGGCAGGTGATCATGGACTGGGAGCGTCTCATCCGCGACAGGCGGTCGAGGCCGACAACCGCTCGGCGGCGCCCTTCGGAGGTCAGCAGGATCGTCGTGCACCACAGGGAGCATCGCGAATGAGTAAGTCGGTGCTTGAGTCCCGGCGTATCAAGAACTGGCCGAAGAAGGAGCGCCCGCGCGAGAGGCTCCTGTCAACTGGTGCCGAGCGCTTGACCGACGCGGAATTGCTAGCGATCCTCCTTCGTGTCGGGCAGGGGACGTTCAAGTCGAATGTGCTCGGAGAGAACGCCACCGACCTGGCCCGCAGGCTCCTACGTACCTTCCACAGCTTATCCGGCCTGGATCGCGCCCACGTTGAGGACCTGCTTCGGTTGCCGGGGATTGGACCGGCGAAGGCCGCACAGATCAAGGCCGCGTTCGAACTCGGTAAGCGGCTCTGCGCGGGAAAGCTCACAGCAGCGGCCTTCGGGTCGTCGGAAGGCATCGCGGACCACTTCCGCCCGCTTCTCGCCGGCAAGCGCCACGAGATCGTCATCGCCGTCTTCCTGAATGGCCAGAACCAAAGCCTGGGTCACAAGGAAATCGCCGAAGGCATCCCCACGCAGGCCACCGTGTACACCCGTCGTGTCATCGAGGAGGCCCTTCGTCTCTCCGCCGCAGCCGTGGTTCTTGTTCACAACCACCCCTCTGGCAGCCCCGAGCCCTCCGCTGGTGACGATGCCACCACGCGCGACCTTGCCTGCGCCTGTCGCCTCGTCCAACTCGTCTTCCTCGATCACATCATTGTCGGCGCCTCCCACCATTACAGCTACTCCGATGAGGGGCGCCTTAAGGAACTTGCCGCCGAATAGAAGGAGTCCGCATGACCCGCAAGAAGCCCGACCCCCGACCGTACGCCAAGGCGGACCAGATCCCCGTCCGCCCGAATCAACTCTTCAGCCGCGTGCGGCAGAAGTGGCTCGTTAAGACGCCCGAGGAAGAGGTGCGTCAGACCTTCCTCGATGTGATCACCACCGAGTACGGTTTCGCCCTTCCCCAGATCGCCGAAGAGGAGGAACTTACCGGCCGCGGTAGCGGCCGCGCCCGCGCCGATTTTGTCATCTGGCGCACCGTGCAGGACCGGCAGGACAAGAAACCGCCGTTGATTGTGGTCGAGTGCAAGTCCGACAACGTCACCATCAAGGCCGCCGACTACGGCCAGGGCGACAACTACGCCCGCCTCACCAACGCGCCGTTCTTCGTCACCCATAACACCCGCGAAACCCGCTTCTGGCGCGTCCGCAAGGACCGCATGCCCGGCTACATCGAGGAGATCGAGAACATCCCCCACGCCGACGCCAGCGACAAAGAGATCGACGACATCCTCAAGGCGCTGAAGACGTTCAAAGAGGACGAATTTGCCAACCTGCTCCACAAGTGCCACAACGTCATCCGCAACCGGGAGAAGAAGGATCCCGTCGCCGCCTTTGACGAAATCGCCAAGGTCCTTTTCATCAAGGTCCACGTCGAGCGAGACCTGCGAAAGAAACGGGTGCGCGAGAACCGCTTCACCGTGGAGTACCTGCGGAGGCTTCCCGGCAAGGATCCGCTCGCCCTGCTGTTCAAGGACACCAAGGAGGCCTACTCTGCTGATGGCATCTTCGATCCCGATGAACCGCTGAATCTCAAACCCGACACCGGCCTCGAAATTGTCCGCCTCCTCGAGAGCTACGACCTTTCTGACACCAGCGAGGACATCAAGGGCATCGCCTTCGAACGCTTCCTCGGCCGCACCTTCCGCGGCGAGATCGGCCAGTTCTTCACCCCGCGTTGCATCGTGGAGTTCATGGTGCGCATGGTGGAACCCGTGGAAGGCGACGTCATCTGCGACCCCGCCAGCGGTTCCGGCGGCTTCCTGATCCGCTTCTTCGAGATCGTGCGCGAACAGATTCTGGCTGACGCCGACCGCCAGTACCAGGCGTACAAGGCCGGACTTGACGCCAGGAAGAGCCTGCCCGACTCCAAGCGTGCCGAGCTTCTGCGCGCGCGGTTCGATGCGATCCGGCGCGAACTGGACCAGACCGTTCGCGATTCGCGCCTCTGGAAACTCGCCAACCGTTGCATCTACGGCACCGACGCCAACGACCGCATGGCCCGCACGAGCAAGATGAACATGATCATGCACGGCGATGGCCACGGCGGCGTCCACCACCACGACGGCTTCCTCAACGTCAACGGCATCTTCGAGGGTCGCTTCGACATCATCCTCACCAACCCGCCGTTCGGCGCCAGCGTCGAACCCTCTGACAAGATCACCGCCGAACAGGTCGCCGTCCCGCCCAACGAAGACGAATACGTCCGAGAATTCGGCGACCTTTACCGCGAGGCCCAGGCGCGCGTGCGCGCCGCGGTGGACAAACCCATCGCCGCCCTCTTCGAGCTTCCCAAACGCGGCGTGGAAGGCACGGACAGGGAGAACGAAAAGCGCATCCAGTCCGCCAAGATCAAGACCGAACTCCTCTTCATCGAACGCTGCCTCGAACTCCTCAAGCCCGGCGGCCGCCTCGGTATCGTGCTCCCCGAAGGCATCTTCAACAACCCATCGCTCGCCTACGTGCGTGAATTCGCCGAGGACCGCGCCTTCATCCGCGCCGTCGTCTCTCTGCCGCAGGAAACCTTCCTCTCCTCCGGCGCCAGTGTCAAAGCCTCGCTTCTCTTCCTTCAGAAGTTCACCGAAACGGATAAGACCCGCTTCGATGCCGAGCGCCGGACAGCCATCGCCGAGATCCACGCCAAGTGCGCTGCCGAGATCGCTGCCGAAAGCGCCCGCCTCCTCGCCGCCATCGGCGCCGCCAAGGAAAGGCGCGACCCCGCCGCCCGCAAAACCGCCCAGAAGTCGCTGGCCGACTACACCCGCGCCATGGCCGACAGGGAAGCGGCCGAGTCCCGCGCCCTCCTCAAGACCCGCTTCAACTACCCCATCTTCATGTACGAGGCCGAGAAGGTCGGCATCACCGCCACCGGCGAGGCTGACCAGAACGAACTGTACCCGAACCCGGTGGTCCCGCCCGGCCTCGCGAAGACTTGTTTCGAACTCTACCAGGAGTTCCGAACCGACCCAGGCCAGTTCTTCGCCAAAGGTATGGCATGACCTCGCTCGCCACACACCACATTGTAGTGAGCTGGCGCGATCTTCCGCGATGGGACTTGAAGACCGCGCGAGCCGCAACGTTCCGGTTGGCGCATCCGCATTTCCGACCACTCGGAGATTTCGCCGAAGAAGCAACAGAACTGGTGCGTCCTTGGGACAGGCCGGAGGCGGAGTGGCCGGTGTACGGCGTCAACAACGAACAGGGCGTCGTGTTCAGCCATCGCCAGCGCGGCGACACCTTCAACGCCCCCTATAAGCGGATCCGAAAGGACTGGTTCTTCCACAATCCCACGCGCGCCAACGTCGGTTCGCTCGGTTGCGTTCCCGACGTGCCAGAGGACGCCATCACAAGTCCTGAATACCAGGTGTGGCGCTTGAGGGGAGAACTGCTACCGCCCTTCGTCGAGATCCTGCTGCAAACCTCGTATTTCCGAGAACAGATTGCCTGCCATCGTGTTGGCGCAGTGAAGCAGAGGTTGTTCGTCCACAACCTGCTGGACATTCCGATCCCCGTAATGCCGCTTACCACCCAGCGCGCGATTCTTGCTAAGTGGCGCAAGGTGCAGACCGCCATCACCGCCGCCGAGGAATGCTGCCGGCAGATCGACGTCGAGACAAACGCCGGCTTCCTCGCGGAACTCGGCCTGCGCGCCCCCACGAGCGGTCCTGCGCCCAGGGCCTTCGCCGTTCACTGGACCGATTTTCTTCGTTGGAGCGTCAGTTACAACCAAACCGCTCTCACAGGCATGGACCTCACCCGCGGCCGCTACCCCGTCGTGCCGCTCGGTTCCATCCTCGAACTCGTCCAGTACGGCACCAGCGAGAAGGCCAACACCCACCGCGAGGGCGTGCCGGTGCTGCGAATCAGCAACATCAAGGATGGCGAACTCGACATCACAGATTTGAAGCACATCCCGCTTCCGCAGAAGACACTGGCCAGGCTTCGCCTTGCAGCAGGTGACATCCTCATCATCAGAACCAGCGGCAGCCGCGGCCTTGTCGGCACCTGCGCCGTTTTCCGCGAGAGCGATCCCTACGTATTCGCCTCGTACCTGATCCGATTGCGGACCTCGGTGGAGCGAGCTGACCCAGATTTCGTCGCGTACTTCATCAATTCCGTAATAGGCCGGCAACAAGTCGATGCGATCAGCCGGCAGATCATGCAGAACAACATCAACGCCCAGGAACTCCGCTCCCTTCAACTTCCCCTCCCGCCCCTGGCCGTGCAGCGTCAGATCATGAAGAAGGTGGCCGCCGCCCGCGCCCGCATCGCCCGCGAGCGTGAAACCGCCCGCGCGCTCTCAGCTCAGGTCGCCGCCGACATGGAGGCGTACCTCCTCGGCACGAAGACGGTCCCCAAGAGCCAGTAATCGGGAATCACAAACCGACAACTGGCTCTCGCTCAGGATGGCGGAAATGAGCGCGGATCAGAGCTGTACAACGACATCCCGCCCAAACGATAAGCCCGCGATCTGAGTCGCCAGCCTGATGATCGTCATCTTCAGGGGGTTGTTGAGGTTCGTCGCCACGAGCCAGCCTCCCGGCAACTTCTCGCAGCAGCCATGCAGGTTGGGCTTGCCAGGATAGAGCTCCTCGACACTCCGAGCGATGTAGCGGCGCTTCTTCCCCTGTGCGTCCGGGTGCTGGGCGCATCGAGCGAGGAACGTTGGATCGCCCTTTGCCAACTGCCGAAGCACGATGGCCATTGCGGTCTGGGCGTTGTTGTAAGAGTAGGACTTGCCCTTGATCTCGAGCTGCCCGCGGCGGGGGGCATCGCCCGAGACACTGGCCGTGCTTGTGCGTTTTGGTGCGGCCTCCGGCGCGGGCTGCCGGGGCGCTGCAAGCACTACTGGGCCAACCTGGCCCCCCATTGTCGCTAGGAACTCCGCGACAACGTCGTCGTCCGGGCGTACCCCGGCCTTCGACTCCACAGCATCAGCCACCAGTGCGACCAGTTCTTCATTCCCCTTCGTTACAAGCTCCCGCCACACGGCCGGTATCGCAACCTGCGCCTGGGCCCGGCGACTCCGACTCTCGTGGTCTTCCTTGGCAGCCTTCATCGCCGCACCCGAGGCAATACGTTCACGAGTCAGATAGCGCTGCAGTGTCTCTGCTGCCTCTCGCACAGTCCTCTCGAGGAGATCCAGTTTGTACACTCGCCGCTCCTCATAGCTGCCTCTCTCGACCGGCAAATAGAAGCTCCAGATTCGGCCGTCCGTCAGGATGATGAACGGCACACCGGTGTGGAACGCGTACTCGAGGGCCTGTCGGACGCCATCCTCGGCCTTGCCAGGCGCCTTCACCTCGATGAACCCGGCTGGCTTTGATGGCGGATGGCACAGCGCGAAGTCCGCGCGGCCTTCGCCCGTCTGGAACTCCGGCCAGACGGCTGTGGGGTCGTTCGTGTCCCACCCCAGCTCCCTGAGCACACGAAGCACAATGGCCTGTGACACCGCCTGCTCATTTGGGAACTGCCCTTCACGAAGGCGGGATGCAACATCCCCTATCGCGTTCTCCAAGGCCGAACGTTCTACAGGTTCCGTCATAGCTCGGCATTCTAACCACGACGCGCCGTTGCGACAACTCAGATAGGTCACAGGCACACGGTTGCCGCGGTTTGCAGCGCGCCTCCGCAGCGTAAGCGCGGTAACCGCGTGGCCCGCAGGCGACCGACAGCTCCAGTCCACTGGAGACCCTCCACGACCAGCGGCCTGCCGTGTAGGAAAGATACCAGGAAAGGTGCCAGGTCCGGCGAGGTTGACAAACGCCGGTCCTTTATCCGGGTACCTCACCGCGTGCGCAGCCGATCTCGAGGTCCGGCAAGAGCCATCCCGCCGCAGCGCGATCAAACCTCCGCTGAGCTCCCCGCTCGCCGGCGTCTCACGGCCGAGCGCGACAGGGCGGCGCAGATCGGGTGGCCAACCAGGGCTCTCGGCGTACCTGGCACCTCGGGGTTCTTCCCGCCGACCTGCCGGGCGACTCCTGCTTCGGCAACTTCGCCGGACCTGGTACTGGTACCGATCCTGATGGAGCCTCGGCCGCTCCGGGTCGTCCCGTGGTGATATGCTTTCGGCGAGACCAGGCGCGATGACAGACCTGATCGGTGAGAACGCGGACCAGCTCCGTGCGATCGCACGACCCCGTCGCGTGCGACGGCTGGCCGCGTTCGGCTCGGCCACGACCGACGAGTTCGACGCGGCGAGGAGCGACATCGACGTGGTTGTCGAAATCGGTGTCAGGAACGCACGTACCGGACCTCCCAGTCCCCGAGAGGAGAGTGACCATGCCTACGACCCCCGATGTGCCCGGCAACTGTGGAGGTCGGCCGCGCGCTGCAACTGCGGAACGCGACACCGTAGGTTCAAGAAGGTGAACCCATGACGACGACCTCGCACTGCAAAGGACTCCTCCTCGCCGGCGTCCTGTGGGCGACGCTGCCGGGCCTGGCGCGGGCGCAGATGAACATGAACCCCTACTTCACCGCGATCAATTACCCGCTTGCAGGCCACTCCTTGATGTTGATGAGTCTGCAAGATTATCAATCGGCGCGCTACGGCAACGATTTCTACACCGGGATGCTCATGGTCGAGTACGGCCTCACCTCGCGCTTGACGGTGGGCGTCATGGCCGAGGGTCAGAAGATTGCCGGCCTGCCCGCCACCTACGGCGGCATGCGCTACGGCGCCTATTTCCATCTCTTTCGCGACGACCGCTGGCTGAACCTGACCCTGTACGGCGAATACGAAGATCTCAACGGGGCGGCTCTGTACAAGATGGAGGTTTCTGGTTTTGGCGGCGAAGACCTGACCGAGCCGCTGGCGCTCGCCCGCCATACCCGGGCCCGCACGTTCGAACAGCGGGTGATTGTCTATCACGACTGGGATCGGCTGAACGCTACCTTCAATCTCATCAGAGAGACAGCGCTCCAAGCCCCCTATGGCAGCGCGTACGGGTACGCGTTGGGCCTGTTTGTCAAGCCGTCGTGGATGAGCGGGTCGATGGCAGGGATGGTCGGGATGGCTCCGCCTCCGGCGCTCTCCCTGAGCCGCGTGGGCTACGGCGTGGAGATGGCCGGAGCACTGGGGACCGAGGATCGCTTCGGCCTCGACTGGAACGCCCAGCAGCACTACCTTGGTGCCGTTTTCACATATCTCATTTCCTCCGGCTGGTCGCTGCGTCTTGAACCCGCGTTTGGCCTTTCCAACGTCAGCGACCGTTTCATGCTGCGTACGGGTTTGACGTATATGCTCGGGCCATCCCAATAGGTACGCCAGTAGCGAAATTGTGCGGCGTGGGATAGGTACTAGGATATGTGTCGGGTCCGGCGAAGCTGACAAACGCCAATCCGCTATCTCGGTACCTCACCGCGTGCGCGGCCGATGTCGAGAAGCAGCATGAGCCATCCGGACGCGGCGCGCTCAAACGTCCGCTGGCCTCCCCGCTCCCGCCGGCGTCTCACGGCGGAGCGCGACAGGGCGGCACAGATCAAGTGGCCGACCAGGGCTCTCGGCGCACGTGGCACCTCGGGGTTCTTGCCGCCGAGCTGCCGGGCGACTCCTACTCCGTCAACCTCGCCGGAGCTGGTACCGATCCTACTGGAACGTCTCGCCGCGGTCGGCCATGTCCAGGAGCATCTTCGGGGGCTGGAAACGGGCGCCATGGCGAGCGGCAAGCTGGCGCGCGCACTCGACAAAAGCACGAGGCCCGACGTAGTTGACGTACTGCAGCGTCCCGCCGGTCCACGGCGGCGCACCGATCCCCATCACCGATCCGATGTTCGCATCCGCCACCGATTGCAGCACGCCCTCCTCGAGACAGCGGA
>JAJXYW010000301.1 GCA_021780415.1 Acidobacteriota bacterium | reverse complement strand
CCTGCTCGCCAACTACCCCCTCGCGCTCGCGCCCGGCATGGGCCTCAACGCCTACTTCACCTACACCGTCGTCAAGGGCATGCACGTCCCCTGGCAGACCGCCCTCGGCGCCGTCTTCCTCTCCGGCATCATCTTTCTCCTCCTCACCATCGGAGGCATCCGCCAACGCCTCGTCGCCGCCATCCCCCACGAACTCCATGCAGCAGTCGCAGGCGGCATCGGCCTCTTCATCGCCTTCATCGGCCTCGTCAACTCCGGACTCATCATCCGCAGCAGCGCCACCACCGTCACTCTCGGCGACCTCCACCAGCACGCCCCGCAGCTCGCCATCTTCGGCATCCTCTTCATCGCCATCCTGCAGACCTACCGCGTCAAAGCCTCCATGCTCATCGGAGTCCTCGGCACCCTCGCCGTCGGCATCCTCTTCCACCAGGTGAAGTACCAACCCTCCACCTTCAACCCCCTCGCCATCCGCGCCACCGCCTTCCACCTCGACATCCGCGGCGCTCTCCACATCAACGCCCTCGAGATCATCTTCGTCTTCCTCTTCGTCGACCTCTTCGACAACATCGGCACCCTGGTCGCGGTCACCGAGCGCGCCGGCCTCATCGCCGAAGACCACACCATTCCCCGCCTCGACAAAATCTTCTTCGCCGACGCTACCTCCACCGTCATCGGAGCCCTCGCCGGAACCTCCACCGTCACCTCCTACATCGAGTCCTCTGCCGGAGTCGCCGCCGGCGGCCGCACCGGCGTCACCGCCATCACCACCGGCCTGCTCTTCCTCGCCGCCATCTTCATCGCCCCCATCGTCGGCGCCATCCCCGACTTCGCCACCGCCCCCGCCCTCATCCTCGTCGGCGCCCTCATGCTCGGCGGCGTCTCCTCCATCGACTGGGACTCCCCCCGCATCGCCATCCCCGCCTTCCTCACCCTCATCACCATCCCACTCACCTACTCCATCGCCACCGGCCTCAGCTTCGGCATCATCTCCTTCGCCGTCCTCGAAGTCGCCACTGGCCGCGCCCGCCGCCAGCACTGGATGCTCTACCTCCTTGCCCTCATCTTTCTCTTCCGCTTCATCTATCTCCACGCCGCCTGAGCCTACAATCGAACCCGATGCACCCAATCCTGCATCCAAGCTATCGGCGTCCCAATTGACACCGCAATCTCACCGCACGAAGGAGTCTTACGATGGACCGCAAAGCATCCGCCATCTGGCACGGCGATCTCAAGGCCGGCAAGGGCAGCATCTCCACCCAGAGCAACACCCTGCACGACACCCAGTACAGCTTCAAGTCGCGCTTTGAAGAGGGTGTAGGCACCAACCCCGAAGAGCTCGTCGCCGCCGCCCACGCCGGTTGCTTCACCATGGCCTTCGCCAACGAACTCGCCAAGGCCGGCCACACCGCCACCTCCGTCGAGACCACCGCCACCGTCACCCTCGAACTCCTCTCCGACGGCCCCTCCATCACCAAAATTCACCTCACCAACAAGTCCGTCGTCCCCGGCATCGACAAAGCCAAATTCGACGAAATCGCCGCCGGCGCCAAGGCCAACTGCCCCATCTCCAAGCTCGTCAAAGCCGCCGCCATCACCCTCGACGCCACCTTGGCTTAGGCCTCCCCTCCCACAAACACCAAAGCCCGCCACCCGGCGGGCTTTCGTCTTCGCGATCTCTGTCCTCTGCTCATCCCTCAATGCGCATGCGCATGCCCCGGCCCATGATGATGGTGCGAGTGTCCATCCACCTCGGCCACCTCAGGCGGCGAACAGCATCCATCCACCGTCGGACAATCCGTCACCTCCACCTGGATCGTCGCATGCTGAATCCCGAAGTGGTCCTTCAGTTGATGATTGATCCGCGCCAGCACATCTTCGCACTCCGCCAACTGCATCTCCACCACCTGCACGTGGCACGCCAGCGCATGGCTCTGCGAGGTCAGGCTCCACACATGCAGGTCATGCACATTCACCACGCCCTCAATCCTCTGCACCGCCGCTCGAACCTCCGCCAGGTCCACCCCTCGCGGCGTCCCCTCCAGCAGAATATGCAGCGTCTCCCGCACAATGCTCCATGAGCTCGCAAGAATCATCGCCGCAATAATCACACTCAGCAACGGATCGATCCACTGCAGCCCTGTCACCGAAATCGCGAACCCGCCCACGATCACCGCCGCCGTCGATACCGTATCGCCCAGCATATGCAGAAACACGCTGCGTATATTCACGTCGCCCGAGAACTTCCACAGCAGCCCGGCAATCAACCCATTCATCACTACTCCGGCCGCCGCCACCATCATCATCAAGTGCGGCTCCACCGTCACCGGATGCAGGAACCGCCCCACGGCCTCCACGCCAATCCAAGCCGCCAGCACCATCAGGCCCAGCGCATTCACAAACCCGGCCAGCACCCCGGCCCGCTGATACCCAAACGTCCGCTGGTCCGTCGCCGGCCGCATCTGCAGCCACACCGCCACAAAGCTCAGCGCCAGCGCTGCAAAGTCCGAAGCATTATGTCCCGCCTCTGAGATCAGCGCCAGGGAATGCGCCCTCAGCCCGAAGAACAGCGTCGCCGCAATATACAGCGCCGTCAGCACCAGCGAAAACTTCAAAATCCGCTGCATCGAACTCTTCGACTTGGCCATCGCAGGCATACCACCAGTGTAGAACGCCCGCCATCTTCGCAGTTCGCCGCCCCACCTTCACGAACACACCCTGAGCCTCAGCTCCTCCAGTGCAGCTCCACCGGCCCCGCCAGCGGATGCTCGCCCTCACCCGTCAGCCTGCGCTGCTTCAGCGCGAAGTACCACTTCGCCGGCATGTCCGCGTCGTCGATCAGCATCAGCCCAGGGTTCGACCGCAGTCCCCGCGCCTGTTCCACCATCGTCCGCTGGTCCTGCGCCACAAACTTCGCTCCAAAGTACTTCGCGACCGGCAGCACAAACGGCACGTGATACCCGATATCCCACGCCGCCACCACATCGATCCGGCACGACGTCGCGGTCACCGGAGTCACCGTCGTCAGCGACGCAAACCACCGCTCTTTCCCCTTCGCATTCACCGCGCGAATCGTCTCATATCGCCGGTTCGGCAGCACAAAATCAATCGTCGTCACCGGCTTACCCAGCAGCTTATACGGCGCCGAGTTCGACGAAGGCGCATGAGCACTCATCCGAAACCCGGCATTCCGTCCACCATGCTCGCCATCCTCAATCGGCTCAAACCGCTTCGTCTTCTCATGGATACTCGCCGCGCTCCGCCACCACCACGCCCGATGCACAAACGGCCCATGCGCCGGGTCCATCAACCCGATAATCCCGTGGTCCACATTGCACGGCAGCTCCGCCGTCAGGTGCGCACTCCGATACCGCGCCCCGAACTTCGGCAGCGTCGGCACCTCCGGCAACCCACTCAAATCCTCCACCCGTCCAGCGCCCGCGGCCGGAACATACACCCACGCATACCCATCCCGCTCCGTCACCGGAAACGAGTTCGCATAGATCTTCGTCGGCACCAGCTCATCGAACGAAGTCAGCGAAGGAATCTCCTCGCATCGTCCGCTGCAAGGCTCAAACCGCCAGCCATGATACTTGCACTGCACCGTCTCCCCATCGAACCACCCCGCCGACAGCGGAATCCCCCGATGCGGACACAGATCCCGCATCGCAAACAGCGCGCCATCGCTCTTCCGCCCCACCAGCATCGGAATCCCCAGCAGCGTCGTCACCGCCGTATCGCCGCGCCTCAATCCCTCCGCACGCAGCGCCGGATACCACTCCCCGAACACCATCTCCGCTGCCGGCCCGCTGCTCGCCAACTGCACCAGGCTCTGCCGCACCGCCGCCGTCATCGGCTTCATCTTTGCCATCGCAGCCAGTCTACCCGACCCCGCGACTCCCGGTGTCCCATGCCCCTCTTCTGGGGCACGGAATCGCAGCACATCCACTCCTCCCGCATACACTAAACACCAATGCCTCCCGCGACGCCATCCCGACCCATTGCCCGGCCCCGCTCCACCCTCCTCACCATCCTCCTCCTCTGGCTCGCCTTCTACTCCACCTTCACCCTCGTCACCCCCGCGCTCCTCGACGACGCCGACAGCGTTCACGCCGAAGTCGCCCGCGAGATGCTCCTCCGCCACGACCACGTTACCCTCTACGCCAACGGCATCCGCTACCTCGAAAAGGCGCCACTCCTCTACTGGTCCATGGCCGCCGTCATGCGTGTCTTCCAACTCCTCGGCGCCACCACTCCGCGCGCCCTCGCCATCGCCGCTCGCATCCCACTCGCTCTCTCCATCCTGGCCCTCGCCCTGCTCGTCGAAGCCCTCGCCCGCCGCATCTTCCACAACCCCAACCGACCCGAGGCGGCCACCCGCGCCGGCCTCTACGCCGCGCTCATCCTGCTCTCCAGCTTCGGCATCTTCCTCTTCACCCGCATCCTCATCCCAGACGCCGCCGTCTGCCTCTTCACCACCCTCGCCCTCTACGCCTTCTGGCGCACCGAAGAGCTCGGCTCTCCCTCCCAACAATCACTGTCATCTCGACCGCAAGCCGCAGGCCGCCGTGAAGAGACCCGCAGTTCCTCTTCGCATCTGCGCCTCTACAGCGGCCTCTTCGCCGCCGCCTGCGCCCTCAACGTCCTCAGCAAAGGCCTCATCGGCGTCGTCTTCCCCGTCGCCATCGTCGCGCTCTATCTCCTCCTCACGCGCGGCATCAAACGCACCCTCCGCCGTCTCCGAGACCTCCATCCCTGGTCCACCCTCGAAGCCTTCCTGCTCATCGCCGCGCCCTGGCACCTCCTCGCCGGCCTGGCCAATCCCACCGAAGGCCATCCCGCCCCCTTCCGCTTCGTATCCCAGTACACCTTCCCTCTCTCTCTCGGCCACTGGCTCGTGCCCCTGCCCTCCAACGGCAACGTCCGCGGCTGGTTCTGGTTCTACTTCATGAACGAGCACCTGCTCCGCTACCTCAACCTCCGCATCCCCCACGACTACGACACCTCGCCCCTCTGGCTCTTCTGGGGACTCTGCTTCCTCTGGCTCATGCCCTGGTCCGCCTTCGTCTTCAAGGCCACCGCCTGGGCCGCGCCCTTCTTCGGCAGCACCAGCCGCTCCCAAATCTTCCGCAGCCAGCTCCGCCGCCACGACCTCCCGCTCAAGCGTCGCGGCGCTCTGCTTCTCCTCCTCTGGGCCGCCGTCATCCTTCTCTTCTTCGCCTTCTCCACGCGTCAGGAGTACTACGTCCTCCCCGCCCTCCCCGCTCTCGCCATCCTCCTCGCCGCCTGGCTCGCCCACGACTCCGTCTCAACTTCTCCCGCCACCACCGCGCATCTCGCTTCTCAAATATCCGCTCCAACCACCGCGCGCGCCGCCATCCGATGCACCGCCACCGTCCTCTTCTTCGGCGCTCTCTTCGCCACCGCCGCCGTCACATTCCTCATCCGCACGCGCAACCTGACCCCCACCCACGATCTCGCCGCGCTACTCACCCAGAACCCCTCCGACTACGCCCTCAGCATGGGTCACTTCCTCGACCTCACCGGCCCGGCCCTCACCCTCTTCCGGCTCCCTCTCGCCCTCGCCGCTTCAGGCCTCTTCCTCGGCCCCCTCGCCGCCCTGCTCCTTCGCTTGAAAGCCAAACCCCACGCCGCCAATCTGTCCCTCGCCGCCGGAGCCTTCACCTTCCTCCTCGCCGCGCATCTCGGCCTGCAAACCTTCGCCCCGGTCCTCACCTCCGCGCAACTCGCCCAGGCCATCGCGCCTCAAGTGAAGCCGCAAGACCTCATCGTCATTCACGGCGAATACGAAGCCGGCAGCACGCTAGGCTTCTATCTCCAGCGCCCGTCCACCTACGCGCCCACGCCCGGCGCCGCCAACTTCATCCACATCCTCGAAGGCCGCAGCTCCAACCTCTGGTACGGCAGCTTCTTCTCCGACGCTCCACCGATCTTTGAAACCCCCGCCTCCCTCGCGCAAAAGTGGTCCAGCCCGCAGCGCATCTTCCTCTGGCAGTCCCTCACCGACCCGCCCAACCAACTCCCGCCACTCCCCGGCCCCATCTACGTCCTAGCCCAATCCGGCGGCAAAGAGATTCTCAGCAACCAACCAAAACCCTGATCCTCGACCACCACGCAGGCTCACACCCGCACCAGCACGCCCCTCTTCAACCGAAACCTCTCCCCCCGCCACACCACCACATCGCTCGCATAGCTCCACGCCCAGAAGAACAACCCAAAGCAATCCCGCAGCGGCAGCAGCCAGAAATCCCGCAGCACCTGCCCATCCCGCAGAATCCCCACTCCCACCGTCAGCGCGACACTCGCCCGCACCAGCAGCGCCATACTCAGCAGCGCAAACGACCACAGCGCAAACCCGCTCGCCACCACCGTCGCCATCGCCCACGGCAGCATATACGTCACCCCCAGCCCCACATACCCCCACCGCCGCGAGTCCCGCGTTCCCCGCGCCCACCGCAGTTGATGCTCGCAGAACCCGCGCAGCGTATACGCCGGCACCGTCGTCTCCACCACCTCCCGCACCAGCGCCACCTTGTACCCCACCGCGCTCAGCCGCGCCCCCAGCTCATAGTCGTCCGCCAGCTCATCCACCAGCGCCTCAAACCCACCCATCGCCGCCAGCGCGGTCTTCGTCGTAGCCAGCGTCGACCCCAGCCCAAACCGAATCCCTCCCTCCAGCTTTCGCGCCGTCAGCACCCCCACCATAAAGTCCGTCGAAATCCCCAACGCCTCCAGCCTGGACCACACCCCGCCATGCGCCCGTCCCACATACGGCGCCGTCACCAACCCCACCTGCTCATCCCCAAACCCTGCCATCACCCGCTCCAAATACCGCGGCGACACCCGAATATCGCTGTCATTCACAATCACGTGTTCAAACCGCGCATGAGGCAGCATCTGCGCCAGGTTCGACATCTTCCCATTGGTCCCCAGCCGTGCCTCGCACTCCACCAGCCGGATGCTGACCCCAGGCCACTCCGCCCGCAGCCGCGCAATCTCCCGCACCGCCGCATCCTCCACCGAGTTCGCCCCGAACACCAGCTCAAACTCCCCCGCATACTCCTGCGCGCAGTGGCTCACCAACCCCGCAAACATCCGCGCATCCACGCCCTTCACCGGCTTCAGAATCGACACGCCCAAAGCCGCATCCGGCGCCATCCCCGCACCCTCACGCGCCGCCTCATCCCGTGCAGCATGTTCAAAGTCCCGCGCCCCCCACAGCGCAATCACCCCATACGCCATCCCCGCCAGCGTCAGCCCCACCAACCCGACCTCAACCACCAGCGCAATCCACTCCATCCCAACAGTGTAGTGAATAGTGAGTAAGGAGTAGAGAGTAAGGAGCAGAGTATCTCGCCGTCTCTCTCTACTCCTTACTCTCTACACCTTCCCCGCTACTCACTCATACCTCAGCGCCTCAATCGGATTCAGATTCGCCGCCTTCCACGCGGGATAAATCCCGAACAGCAGGCCAATGCCGCACGAGCAAGCGAACGCGGCCAGCACCCACAGCGCGCTCACCTGGCTCGGAATCCAGAACCTCACCACCATCGCAATCCCCGCCCCCGCCACGATCCCGATCACGCCGCCCACTGCGCACAGCACCATCGCCTCCAGCGTAAACTGCAGCAGAATCGTCTGCCTGGTCGCTCCAATCGCCTTACGCACGCCAATCTCCCGCGTCCGCTCCGTCACGCTCACCAGCATGATGTTCATCACGCCCACGCCGCCCACCATCAACCCCACCGCGCTCAATCCAAACATCAGCAGAAACAGGCTCCCCGTAATCTGGTTCCACAGCTTCGTAATCGAGTCCGAGCTGAAGATCGCAAAATTATCCGGCTGCTCATTACGCACCTTGCGCCGCCGCCGCAGCACCTCGCGAATCTCATCCATCACCAGCGCTTTGTTCTTCTGGTCGTCGAACTTCGCGCTCAGCCAATAATCCAAAATCTCCGGGTGCAATTTCTTGAACGTCGACACCGGAAAGTACGCAAAGCTGTCATCCGGATTCTTACCCCCGCCAAACGCCGTCTTCTGCTTCTCATACACGCCGATCACAGTAAACGTCCGCCCCGCAATCACCACTTCCTTGCCAATCGGATCGATGGTCCCAAACAGTTCCAGCTCCACATC
>JAJXYW010000293.1 GCA_021780415.1 Acidobacteriota bacterium | reverse complement strand
CAGACCTGGACCTGGGGCAGCTCCATGCAGGAAGTCCGCCGCATCGCCGCCTGGCTGCAGGAGCAAGGCTGGCCCCCCGGCTCGCACATCGTCATCCTCTCCAAGAACTGCGCCTGGTGGATCATGGCGGACTTCGCCATCTGGATGGCTGGCTACGTCAGCGTGCCCTTCTTCCCCTCCGCACGCGAGCTCTCTCTCTCCTCGCTCTTCCTCCACTGCCAGCCAGTCGCCTGTTTTGTCGGCCAGCTTGAGCATGCCCTGCCTCTCACCGAGGACGTCTTCGCGCAGCTCCCCTACATCGCCTTCCCCAACTGCGCGTCCAAACACACGCCTCCCGGCAGCGCACTCTGGTCCGCCATCGTCGCGAACCAGGCTCCCATCGCGTCCAATCCCGTCCGTGAGCCTGGCGACGTCGCGACCATCATCTACACCTCCGGCACCACCGGCCAGCCCAAGGGAGCCATGCACACCTTCCGCTCCCTCAGCCTCATGGGCAAGTCCATGGAGCCGGCCTTTGGCCAGAACCCCGAAGGCATCGACCGCATCCTCTCCTACCTTCCCCTCGCCCACGTCGCCGAGCGCGCCATCATCGAGATGAACTCCCTCTTCGGCCCCATTCACATCTTCTTCACCGAAGGCCAGCCCACCTTCATCACCGACCTCCAGCGCTCACGTTCCACCATCTTCTTCTCCATTCCGCGCCTCTACATCCGTTTCCGCCAGGGTGTCTTCGAAAAAATCCACGAGAAAAGGCTGAACGTCCTTCTGGCCATCCCTCTCGTCGGGCAGCTCATCCGCAAGAAAATCCTGCGCAATCTCGGCATGGACCACATGCGTCTGGTCACCTCCGGCGGCGCGGCCATCCCCGTCGAGCTCATCGAGTGGTACATCAGGATGGGTCTCAACTTCGTAGAGGGCTACGGCATGACCGAGACCGGCATCACCCACGTTCCGCTGCCCGGCAAAGCCCGCATCGGCTACGTCGGCAACGCCAGCCCCTGGGCCATCACCCGCATCTCTCCCGAAGGCGAAGTCCAGATCCGTGGCGCCATGAACATGCTCGGCTACTACCGCAATCCCGACCTCACCAAAGAGGCCTTCACCGACGACGGCTACTTCCGCACCGGCGACCGTGGCGAGATCGACGAACTCGGCCGCCTTCGCCTCATCGGTCGTCTCAAGGAGGAGTTCAAGACCGCCAAAGGCAAATACGTCGTCCCCGGCCAGATTGAAAAGCTGCTCTCCGTCTCATTTCTCTTCGAGTCCGTCGTCGTCTTCGGCAGCGGCATGACCGGCCCCTTCGTCATGGCCGTCCTCTCTCCGCCCATTCGCAAGGAGCTCCCACCACCCGGCCAGCGCGTCGAGATCGAGTCCAAACTCCTCGCCACACTCGACAGCGTCAACGCACAGCTTGAGCATCACGAGCAGCTCCGCTTCATCGTCATCTCCGAGCAGCCGTGGACCATCGACAACGACCTCCTGACCCCCACCCTCAAGGTCCGCCGTTCCGCCCTCGAAAAATGTTTTGCTCCGCGCTTCGCAGCATGGGAAGCCTCCCAGAGCAAGGTCATCTGGATGGAGTCCTTATGAGCAACCCCACTGCAACCCTGCACTCCGAGCTCCTGCATCTGCCCCTCGACGGCAAACTCACCGAAGTCGTCTATCACTCCTTCCCCTCGGCCCCCGGGACCATCCTCATGCTGCATGAGGCGCTCGGCTCCGTCAGCTACTGGAAGGCCTTTCCGCAGAGCCTCGCCCACGCCACCGGCTACAACGTCATTGCCTACTCCCGCGCCGGCCACGGCGACTCTCAGGGCCCCGTCGAACTACGTACTGACGACTACTACCTCCAGCAGGTTCAGGTCGTCATCCCCACTCTTCTGCAGCACTTCTCCGTCGACTGTCCCGTCCTCTACGGCCACAGCGAAGGCGCAGGTATCGCCCTGCTCTACGCCGCCAAATCAGACCGCGTGAAAGCCCTCATCCTCGAGAGCCCCTTCGTCATCGGCAACCAGGCCGCCGGCCAGGTCATCCACCAGATGGCCTCCGTCTACTCCGGCAGCAAGCTCCAGGAGCGGCTCGCCCACTACCACCAGAACCCCGATGAGGTCTTTCACTCCTGGGTCAGATGGGCTGCTTCTCTCGGCAAGGAGATCTTTCCTCTCCGCGACTTTCTCCCCCACATCGCCTGTCCCGTCCTTGTCCTGCAGGGCGAGCGCGATGAGTTCGGTACCACCATGCAACTCGCAGCGCTCCAGGCCTCCATTTCCAACGTTCAGCATGAATCCTTCGCCAATACAGGTCATCTCCCTCACCGGGAGCAGACCGCTCCCTTATTGCTTAGGGTTTCAAACTTTCTTTCCAACCTGCAGCCGCTTACCGGCGGGTGTACCTCATAACGGCACCACCACGGAGTCCCACCATGACACATCGGCCCCGCCTCACCCGTCTTCTTGCAGTTAGCGCAATTCTCTTCTCCCTCACCCAGGTCACCTGCGTCGCCCAGCAAGCCTATGTTGGCCGCTATGACCTCTACACCGGTTTTTCCGACCTCAAGACCCCCGGCCTCAACGGCATCAATCAGATCGGCTTCCATCTTCAGGCAGGCATCACCAACACCCACCTTATCTCCTCCGGCTTCGACTACAGCATCCAGAGCGGAGACACCACCCTGATCCCCAGCATGGCCAGCCCGGTCATCATCGCCGGCATCACCCAACTCTACGCTGCGGGATATCTGCCCCCCACCTACGCCCTCAATATCCCGATGCACGCCACCACCCAGACATTCACCGCCGGCTCGCAGTTGAACTATCGCCACTTCTCCAAGGTGACGCTCTTCATCCGCCCCAGCTTGGCGGCCTTCCGCCTCGCGGCCACACCCCATCCACAAAACATCCAGGACGGGATCGTCGTCGGTGCGCTTGAAGCAGCAAATGTCCTCCAGCCCAACGGAAACATCGTCGATTGGACCGGAGCCTATGGCATCGGTGGCGGCGCGGAACTAGCCCTCGCCAAGCATCTCGGCCTGCGCATGCAAATGGATGTCGTTTGGAACCATCCCTTCAACTACGTCCTGGCTAACGGCGGCTGGAGCTACCGCTACTCCTTCGGCCCCGCCTTCCACTTCGGCCGCAACGTCCCCGCCCACCCCCACAAGATGAACTAGCTGCATTCGACTTCGTTTTGCCTGGTCGGGACTTCAAATCCCGCCGTGGTCTCAACCACCATCGCGGCAGGAGCCACATCATCGCTCCTGCCGCACCTCCATCCGCCGGAGAATCACCATGAATTTCACCCTCGCCCGTTGCACAACCGCTGCCGCTGCACTCCTTGCCGCCACTCTATCCGCCCCTGGTCCTGCGCTCCCTCGCCAAACCCCACCCGCCGCGCCCGCGACCTGTAACCTCGTCGTCCACATCGACGGATTCCGCAACCAGCAAGGCGATGCCGGCCTCTCCGTCTTCAACTCCCCCGACGGCTGGCCCGAAAACAACGACAAGGCATTCACCCACGGCCCCCACCCCTTCTCCGGAACCCAAACCACCATCACCCTGCAGGTCCCGCCTGGCCGCTACGCCCTCGCCGCCCTGCACGATGAAAACTCCAACCACAAGCTCGATCGCAACTTCTTCCACATTCCCAAAGAGGGCTTCGGCTTCTCCAACAACCCCCATGTCCTGCTCACCGCGCCATCCTTTGACACCGCGGCCATGCAAGTCACCTGTCCCACCACCGAGACCACCATCCACCTCATCTACAAATAACCACTCTCCACCAACCCGACGCCGGCCGCCTACCCCTCGCTCTTCCACCAACCCGACCGCAGCTCCGCGCCCCCGACCACCTCACTCGGAGTCCCCGGCACCGGCAGCCACAGCTTCATCCCCTTCGCATCCGCCAGTTCCAACATCCGTTCCACCGGCTCTTTCCACCCATGCAGCGCCAGGTTGAACAGCCCCCAGTGAATCGGCATCAACATCCCACCCCGAACTCCACCCTGTCCGTCAGCGCAGGACATCGCCGCAAACGCCTTCGCCGCATTATCCGGCCCCAAATGAATCCCATCCCACAGCGCGTGAAACGCCCCAATCTCCAGCATCGTTAAATCAAACCCGCCGGCCCGTTCCGGCGTCGCGCCATACTGTGCCGCGATCTCCTCAAACCCCTCCCACCATCCCGAGTCCGCGCCAAAATACACCCGATGCTCCGGCCCCTCGATCACATACGAACTCCATAGCGTCGTAAACCGGTCGAACACCCCGCGCCCCGAAAAGTGTCTCGATGGCCACGCCGTCACCTTCAGCCTGGGGCCCCCGCCGGGCGGTCTTTGCCCGCTCGGGTGCAGCGTCCCCACCTCCGCGCTCTCGGTCCAATCCAACTCTGTAATCTGTGCCGCCTGCACCCCAAACCCGCGCAGCCGTTTCCCCACGCCCAGCGACGTCACCCACCGCGCTCCGGAGACCGCCTCAACCCTCGCCAGCCGCCTCACCGTCTCCGCTCCCAAATGGTCGTAGTGGTCGTGCGAGATCAGCACCACATCAATCGTCGGCAACTCCTCCAACGCCATCGTCGGCTCAAAGAACCGCTTTGGCCCCATGAACCCAAACGGGCTCGCCCGCTGCTCCCACACCGGATCTACCAGCACGCGCATCCCATCAATCTCGATCAGCATGGCCGAGTGCCCAAACCAGGTCACGCGCAGCCCGCTCGCCGGTGCTGCCGCAAACGCACCCACGTCTGTCCGAAACGGCCCCAGCGGCAGCTTTGGCTCCGCCTCTGCCCGATTGTTCACATACTGCGGCAGCACCTTGAAGACGACGCCCAACCCGCCCACCGTAGTCGGCACCGGATTCAGAAACCTGCGCCCACGCTTCGCTGCTCGCTTTAAATAACTCACTGCCCCATTGGATGCAGCCATCGCCTCAACGTCTCAACTCAACCGCTAACCCGCCCCATAACCACCGCCTACTCGCCCCCATACAGCGCGTCGATCCGGTCCTTATATCGCTCAAAGATCACCCGCCGCTTCAGCTTCATACTCGGCGTCAGTTCGCCTCCCTCGATGCTCCACTCCTCGGCCACCACGCCCACCTTCTTCACCCGCTCATGCTCCTGCAGGTCCGCATTCACCCGCTTCACCAGGGCTTCGTAGTGCGCCTTCACCTTCGCATCCTTCACCAGCTCCGCCGGCTCCTTCGCCGCGACGCCATGCTCCGCAGCCCACCTTCCCAGCGCCTGAAAATCCGGCGAGATCAGCACCGCCGCATACTTCCGCGAGTCGCCCACCACGCACGCATTGCTCACCAACTCATCGGCCTTCAGCTTCCCCTCGATCGGCTGCGGCGCAATATACTTCCCGCTGCTGGTCTTGATCAGCTCCTTCTTCCGGTCCGTAATCGAAAGAAACCCATCCTCATATTTCCCAATATCGCCAGTCTTGAACCATCCATCCTCGGTAAACTCGCTCTTCGTCGCCGCATCTCTCTGCCAGTAGCCTGCAAAAACACTGGTTCCGCGCACCTCGATCTCGCCGTCGCTGGCCACCCTCAGCTCCAGGTTCTTCACCACCGTCCCCACCGTCCCAATCCTGTATCCATCGAACGTATTCCGCGAGATCACCGGCGAAGTCTCCGTCAGCCCATACCCCTCGAAAATCCGAATCCCCATATCCAGAAACCACTCCGCCGAGTCCATCCCCAGCGGCGCTCCCCCCGACACCCAGATCTTCACCTTCCCCCCAAACGCCTCCTTCAGCTTGCTGTACACCAACCTGTCCGCCAGCCTCCACCCCAGCGCCATCGGCCTCTTCCCCTCCATCAACTCCTTCCGATGCTTCTTCCCCTGCCCCAGCGCCCAGTTCAAAATCTTCTTCTTGAACCCAGTTGATTTATTCTCCGTTCCCTGCCGCACCTTTTCATACACGCGCGGCACAGCCAGAAAAATCTGCGGCTTCACCGCCTGCATCGCGCTCTTCAGATCATCGAACTTCGCCAGGTACGCAATCCGTCCCCCATGCCCGTAGATTGCATATCCCAAATGCCGTGCCAGCGAGTGGCTAAGCGGCAAAAACGAGATCGTCGTATCCCCCTCCCCAATCCGCAGCCCCGCCGTCGAATAGCGCAGATTCTCCGCCAGGTTTCGATGCGTCAGCATCACGCCCTTCGGATCGCCCGTCGTCCCAGACGTATACACAATCGTCGCCAGATCCTCCGGCCTCGTCTCCTTCAGCAGCGCATCGAACCCCGCATCCGGCGCCTCCAACTCCGGCGCGCGTTTGAACACCTCCGCCACACTCGCAGCCCCGGCAAACTCTCCCTCGTCCAGCACCGCCACAAACTCCAGCGTCGAAATCTCCCCCGCGGCCACCAACTTGTTGTATTGCAGCCGGTTCGAAACAAACACCGCTCGCACGCCCGCGTCCCGCAGCACATAGCCCATCTGCTCCGGCGTCAGCGTCTCATACAGCGGCACGTCCACGCCCCCCATCGCGAGCACCGCGAAGTCCACCACCGGCCACTCCCAGCGGTTCTCGCTCACCAACCCCACGCGCTCCCCGCGCTTCATCCCCCAACTCAGAAGCAGCTCCACCACCGCCCGCACCCGCCCATACATCTGCTGCGACGAGATCTCTTTCCACTCCCCGCCACTCTTCCACAGCGCTACGGTCGTCCCACCGCGATGGCTCATCCGCTCGAAGACATCATTGATCGTCGCAAAGTCCAACGTCGAAAAATCTACCATCCGTACCTCACGCTGAAACAAACCACATCCGCAACTGCATCCTAACTCTCTTCGATGCAACTCTGCGCAAACATGCTCCCCCAAGTTGTCAGTTCTCAGTTGTCAGTTCTCAGTCAGCACTCAACTGACATCTTCTTCCCCTACCCCAGCACGCCCTTCGACAAATATCTCTCCGCCGAATCCGGCACAATCGTCACCACGCGTTTCCCCGTACCCAACTCCCGCGCCACCATCATCGCCGCAAACATATTCGCGCCCGCACTCGACCCGCCCAGCACGCCCTCCTCCCGCGCCATCCGCATCACCGTCGCAAACGCATCGTCGTCGCTTACCATTACAATCCGGTCGCAAACGCTCCTGTCGAACGTCACCGGAATCTCCGCCACGCCGATCCCCTCCACCTTATGCTTCCCCGGAACCCCACCCTGCAGCACACTCCCCTGGGTCTCCACGGCCACCGTCAGTACCTCTTTCCGCCGCTTTTTCATCGCCCGCGCAATCCCCGTAAACGTCCCCGCCGACCCCACCCCAACCACAACCGCATCGATCCGCCCCTCCATCTGCTCCCAAATCTCCACCGCCGTCGTCTGCTCATGAATATCCGGGTTCGCGGGATTCTCAAACTGCATCGCCGCAAACGCACCCGGCGTCTCGCGCTCGAACTCCAGTGTCCGCCGAATCGCGCCGGCCATCATCTCATTCTCCGGAGTCCGCACCACCTCCGCGCCCAACCCTCGCATCAGGATGCACTTTTCCTCGGCGAACCCCTCCGGAATAAAAATCTTCACCCGATACCCGCGCTGCACCCCAATCAACGCCAGCCCTACGCCCGTATTCCCCGCCGTCGCCTCGCAGATAATATCGCCCGGCTTCAGCACTCCGCGCCGCTCCGCATCCAGCACAATCCCCAGCGCCGCCCTGTCCTTGATGCTTCCACCCGGATTCATCGTCTCCAGTTTGGCCCACAACTCAGCATCCGAACTTCCCACCAGGCGGTTAATCCGCACCATCGGCGTATGCCCCACCAACTCCGTCACGTTATTTCCTATGCGCATCGTCTCTACGAGTCCACTTCGTGCGGCCAGCGTGCTCCGCACCCAAAAGACTACCGCACTTCCGCACCTCCTATCCCCAACCGCATCCCGAGGCACGCATCGCGAACCCTACCCCTCAGTTTCCGTCAGGACCAACAGCACCAGCAGCACCACTCCCCGCCACCTTCGGGAAATACCCCGCACGCGTCCTCACCTTCAACCCGTGATATCCCTTCTCATCGGCCTCCACATGAATCGTCCGATAGCCCCCCAGCGACATCGGCTTCGTCGAGTGGTACTCGATCATGTACTGCGACCGGATATCCTGCGCCACCTTCTGCGCAATCCCGTCCACATCCTTCAGAGCCTTCGGAAAGTAAGCCTGCCCACCCGTATCATCCGCTAACTGC
>JAJXYW010000021.1 GCA_021780415.1 Acidobacteriota bacterium | reverse complement strand
GGAGTCTCAACAGGTTGTTGACATCGAGTGCTGAGCGGCTGATGGGTGGCGACCTGGCAAGACTACTATGGGGGCGGTGGAAGTTGTACTGGTGGATCCATGGGGCGAGCTGCTGTTCTCGTTCCTCCGAGTTCTGGAAGGTTTGCGCGTAAGCCCATTCTCTGAGCGCGGTCTGGATGAAGCGCTCGGCTTTGCCGTTGGTGCGAGGTGTGTACGGGCGGGTTCGGCGGTGTTTGAGGTTGAGTTGTTTGCAGGCGTCCGCGAAGGCGTAGGAGCGATACGATGTTCCATTGTCGGTGAGCACGGCCTTGAAGTGGATGCCGAGCCGGGCGTAGTAGGCCAGGGCCGCATGGAGGAAGTGCAGCACCGAGGCGCGTGTCTGATCCGGGTAGATGGCCGAGAAGGCGATGCGGCTATGGTCGTCGATGGCGACATGAACATACTCGGCGCCGATGCCCTTGACGGTGTCGCGGCGGTTGCCGGTGACGCGATGGCTGGGCCTGGCGATCTTAACCAGGCGCTTGATGTCGAGGTGCAGCAGATCGCCGGGATGGGCGTGCTCGTAACGCTGCACCGGCACAGGCGGTTCGAGATCGGGCATCCGGCTCAGCCTGGCGCGGGCCAGGATGCGGCTCACAGTGGATCGGCTTAGACCGGTCTGCTGCGCGATACGAACTCCTGTCCAGCGCTCGCGGCGCAGGGTCTCGACCAGCAGGACCTGCTCCGGGGAGGTGGGTTGACGCAGCCGCCGGGGACGCGAACTGCGATCCTTGAGACCGTCCACGCCCTGCTCGCGATACCGCCTGACCCACTTGGCCGCGCTCTGCCGGCTGAGCCTGTGCTCGGCTGCCGCCTCGCACAGGCCCAGCCGGCCCTCCACCACAGATCGGCAAAGAACCTCTCGACCATGTACCGTCAAACGGGCATGATGGTGGTAGTCCATCTGACCTCCAGAGAAAACAGATTGCTCGACACAATCAGCTTCTCCGTTCTCGGTCAGATGGACAACAACCTATTGCAACTTCACAGCTAGAGGCGGTCGCGTCCCGAGTTGACATTGAGGAGGCTACTACATAGTTCCGAGCTTTTGAGCGCAAGGCGCTAGCCCAGGTCTAGTGTTGACCTCGGCGCTTTCCATCGCTTGCTGAAATTGGGCGGGCGATGGGAAGCGAAGCCGGGACAGCCGTTGATCTCCGATGGACCATTACCGCGAACCACGTCAGGACTCCACCGAGCCTAATACGGCCCGCATAGTAGTCTTGCCAGGTCGCCACCCATCAGCCGCTCAGGGCTTGATGTCAACAACCTGTTGAGACTCCACAGCTAGACGAGATGCTAACCTGAGGGGCTGCCGATCGAGTAAGGTCGACGTCCCAGCCCGGCGAGTGATGGAGAGTAGCATGTCCACCACCCGCAACAACCGCTATCAAGAGGGGTCCATCGAGCGTGTGAAACGGGAGAAAGGCCGCCCTGACGTCTGAGTCTTTCGCCGGCGTGAACTGCTGGCAGATGGCCGCCGAGTTCAGCGCAAGAGGACCGTTGGCAGCCTCGATCGCTTCCCGAGGCTGGCTGACTCCAAACGTGCTGTTGAAAACCTGCGCATGGAGATTAACGCCCAGCAGGAACGCAGAGGCAGAATGACCATCAAGGAACTCTGGGGTCATTACCAGGCCAATGAGCTTCACGATCCCGAAGTGGGGCGTTCACCAACGACTATCGATGGCTACCTGAGTAATTTCAAGAACTACATTACCCCTGCATGGGGCGACACGTTCATCGCCGATGTCAGCCCAGTCGCGGTTGAGCGTTGGTTGCGAAGACTGCCCTATGCCCCGTCAACCAAGAGCAAGCTCAGGAACCATCTGAGCGCTTTGTACAGCCATGCGATTCGCCACCAGATGTTCGTAGGCGAAAACCCGATTGCCACCGTTCGCCAGGGATCGAAAAGACTGCGTGACCCAGACATCCTACCATCACAGAGATGCAGGCCATCCTGCAAGGTCTGACCGACCCTATGCACCGTATTGCTGTTCTCATCGCTGCGGTGACTGGTCTGCGGCGCTCGGAGATTCGGGGCTTGAAGTGGCTTGACATTGATTTCGACAGGTTATGGCTGAACCTCCGCAGGGGCATTGTGCGGAAGCACAAGACCAGGTTGAAGACGGAGGGAAGTCGCCGCGGGATTCCGATCCCGCAGGACCTCGCGGATGTGCTTACCAAGTGGCGTGACGAATGTCTCTATCCGGCCGATGACGATTGGGTGCTGGCGTCACCAACCACCAACGGACGCAGTCCCTTGTGGCTCGACATCGTATTACAGAGATACATCCGCCCGATCTTGATCGAGGCCCGCATCACCAAGACGGTAGGTTGGCACACCTTCCGACGCAGCCTTTCAGTGATCATGGCAACAAGGGCAAAAGCGTAAAAGTGGTTCAGGAACTTCTCCGCCACTCCAACGTCTCGACCACGCTGGATCTTTACCAGCAAGCCTATCAAGAGGCCAAGAGGGCGGCGCAACTGCACACGAGCAGCCTGTTCATCGTGCGCGCAAAGGCCAGCTAGCGCAAAGCTTTCGGCATGACATGAGAGCGCCCTCTGGTCACAGGAGGGCGCTCTCTTTGGATCGACGTCGGCGTGGGTACGCAGTATTTATGCTGAAAGTGCCCTTTCAGTGCCCTTAACCTTGACCGATTTTTCTTCAATCGGTGTTTCTAAGTTGTTTATTTTTAGGGTCTTCGAGTTGGTGGGCACAGCAGGATTCGAACCTACGACTTCCACCGTGTGAAGGTGGCACTCTACCGCTGAGTTATGCGCCCATCGTTTCCCAGATCAGGGAAATGGAAGCGGGCTGAACTGATGGCCCCGCCTCTGAATATTACTAAGGATAACACTCGGTGGCGGGTGCGCCAAACGGCGGGCGAATCGTTGGGGTGTGCAGGCGCGTCCGATAGCAGCATGCTGAAAGGTACAATTACCACCTGATGCCGCCTTTGCACAGACTGAAGCCGGGTGACCCGTCACATTTGCCAGGATCTGGCGAAGAAACTTTGCCAAAATCCGGCGAAGAGCACGATTTTGCGCAACCTGAGAGCGAAGACTGTGTTTCGGAAGATATGGGAACGTTGGCGCTTCATCCGGGTGTGATGGAAACAGCGGGGCCGCGACTCGAAGCCGAACCCCTGGTGGCTACGGACCTGACGCCGGCGCAAAGGGAGGCGCGACGGGCTGCTGCCGCGCGAGGAGACTTCTCCGGACTGACGGACGCTGAGGTGATGCTGGAACTGAAGGCTGGCAATATGGGTGCCTTTGACGTGCTGTTGTCCAAGTACCGCAAGCCGATGGTGCACTTCATGTTCCGGATGGTTCATAACCAGGCGGTCGCGGAGGAGTTGGCGCAAGAGGTCTTTTTGCGGGTCTACCGGTCGCGGGAGACATACAGGGCGGAGGCAAGGTTCAGCACGTGGCTCTACAGGATTGCGACCAACCTGGGAGTGAATCATGCAAGGGATACGCGACATGAGAGGTCGGCCTCGACGGTGTACCTTGACGCGGTGGATGCGGATACGGGGACAACGCCGGATGTGGCCGATGCGACACCGTCGGTAGAAGCTGACCTTCTACAGGAGGAGCGAATGAAGGCGATCCGGCAGGTTGTGATGGCGCTGCCGGAACGGCAGAAGACCGCCGTACTGATGCATAAGTACGAGGGAATGGATTACAAGCAGATTGGCGAGGTGTTGAAGCTCTCGGAGTCTGCGACGAAGTCGCTTCTGTTTCGGGCGTATCAGACGCTGCGGGAGAAGCTGAAGAGTTTTGTGTAGAAGGGCTGCATTGAGTTCGCGCCGGAAGCATGGCGCAACCCCATGAGGGGAATGATATGGAAACGAAGATGGAATGGAAGACCGACTGTAAGACCTGTCGTAGTCATCTCGCCGATTTGTTGCTGGACGAGTCGTACATTACTGAACACCCTGATTTGGCAGCGCATATGGCGGCGTGCGCGGAGTGCCGCACGGAATTGGAAGAGCTTCAGGCGACCGTAGCTCTGCTGGGCGAATGGACTGCGCCAGAGCCTTCGGCGTATTTCGACGTGAAGCTGCGGGCAAGGTTGCGGGAGGTCCAGGGGTCTGAACCCGAGGGCCTGTGGAGCCGGATGCGCTCGTTCCTGCTGTTCAGCACCGGCCGACGGTTGCGGCCGGCGTTGGCGGGGACGTTGGTTGTAGCTGTCGTGCTGGGGGGCGGCGGAACTCTTGCCGGGCTCTATGAGCGTTCGGCGGCGGTTGTCGTGCAGGCATCGCCTGCGGTGAACGACCTGAACGTTCTGGATAATAACGCGCAGGCGCTGCAGCAGATGGACCAACTGCTGGATCCAGGCGATGACGGTTCCGCACCGCCTACGACCTGACGAGATATGGAATCCCATTCATCATGCAAGGAGGGCGAGGTAGAGTTTTGTGCCAGCTGCACGGAGATCTGGAGACGGAGCAGCGCGCCGTGCAGCGGACTGCGATACTATGAGCCCGAGCACGTACATTGTTGAGCCGGGGGAGTTTCCAGATGGAATGGAATCCGATGGCTCGAAGAATCCAACGAGTAGATTCATTCATGCGTAGTGCATTCACATCCCGCGGCCCGATGGTTCGGGCTCTGCTGATCGGCATGCTTGCCGGTTCGTGTGGCGTTGTGAGCGCGCAGCAGCAGCATGGAGGGGGCGGCAACCGGGGGGCGGCGTCTGCGACGGTGGCAGGCTCCCAGAACCCTGGAGACGGGGCACAACAGCAGCAGACGCCTGCGCCGATCGAGAGACGGCCGCCGACGGGGGGGCAGCCGGGTGGGAGCGGAGACCAGCAGCAACACCTGGTGGGACCGAACGGGCGGCGGGGAGGCGAGCACCTGGCGGAGTGGATGAATCAGCACGAGGGCATGACGCTGGAGCAGCAGCAGCAGGCGCTGGACCGGGAGCCAGGGTTTACGGAGCTGCCAGCGAATACGCAGCAGCGGATGCACGAGCGGCTGGCGCAACTGAATGCCATGACGCCGATGCAACGGCAGCGGATGCTGGCGCATACGGAGGCGATGGAGCGGCTGACTCCGGAGCAGAGGTCGGACGTGCGTGAAGCGATGCAGACGTGGAGTTCGCTGCCGATCGACCAGCGGCGGCAGGTGATGCGCAGCTTCCGGGAGTTGCGCGTGCTGCCTCCGAACCAACGCATGGTGGTGATGATGAGCCCGCGCTATAGCTGGATGACCCCAGCGCAACGGACGGCGCTGACACGCCTGATCCAGGTGGAACCGATGCTGCCCGAACAGTAGTGGTTCGCTGATGGCTCCTGAAGCTGCTAGCTCTTGAAGAAGTTCTTCGCGAGGAAGAGGACGTTGGCGGGGCGTTCGGCGAGGCGGCGCATGAAGTAGGGGTACCACTCGGCACCGAAGGGAACGTAGACGCGGACGCCGAAGCCCTCGGCGACGAGCTTGCGCTGGAGGTCGCGGCGGATGCCGTAGAGCATCTGGAACTCGAAGGCGCACTTGTCGATGCCGTGCTCGGCGACAAAGGAGCGGAGCTGGTTGACGATGGCCTCGTCGTGGGTGGCGATGCCGCAGAAGACCGGGCTGCTGACGATGCGCTTCATGAGCTTGACGTAGTTGGCGTCGACATCGGCCTTGGCAGGGAAGGCGATTTCGGCGGGTTCCTTGTAGGCGCCTTTGCAGAGGCGAATGCGAATCCCTTGTGATAGCAGACGTTCTACGTCGCTTTCGGTGCGAAAAAGATAGGCTTGCAGGACGGTGCCGACGGCGCCGGGGTAGCGTTGGTGGATGCGCTCGGTGAGGGCGAGGGTGGGCTCGGTGTACTCGGCGCCCTCCATGTCGATGCGGACGAAGCTGCCGATGTAGGCGGCGTGGGCGACCATGTTGTCGACGATGCGCTCGGCGAGGGCGGGACCGGCGGAGGGGCCGCCGATGTCCATGCCGACCTGGGTGAGCTTGACGCTGACGTTGGCGCGGAGCTTGCGGGTCTCGATGGCGTCGAGGAGCTGGTGGTAGACGGCGGCGCTGGCTTCGGCGTGGGCGACGTCGAGTACGCTCTCGCCGAGGGAGTCGAGGGAGACGTCGATGCCTTCGGCGTTGAGCTGGACGGTGGCAGCGATGGCCTCCTCGACGGACATGCCGGCGACGAAGCGCAGGGAGATGCGGCGACCAAGGGCGGAGCGCTCAGAGAACGTGCGGAAGGCCTTGTTGGTCGAGAGACCAATGAAAAACGAACGAAGCAAAACGATGTACCTCAGCGGATCAACAGCGTCGCTTATTCTCGCATCTTGCGATGCGGATTTCATCCCGGGACTCCGATAGTCGCACAGGGTGGACGATAGGGGCCATGGGGGCCTCCCCCCCCGGGGTACTTTTGGGGCTAAAGTATTCAAAACATTCACGTTCAGCCTGGACTTGTGGTGGTCATGCTGTATGTGAGGTAGTCAAAGGGTTTATCGGCAAGCTATTGAATGCAGAGAATTTGGAACCGATTGCCATCAAGTGTAGTCGCCGGTTCAAGAAGCAGATTCCTCCGCTTCGCTACGGAATGACAAATATCAAAATGAATGCGACTACACCATGATGGCGACTACACCTGAAAGCGAACGGCTCTAGTCCTGCGCACGCGGCGGGAGGCCTGGCTCGTGTGGGCCTTTGGTGTGGTGGAGGGTGTTGCGGGATGGCTCTAGTTAAATTGTAGTGGTTTGGAGAGGATGATTATGCCAGGTTTTGCAAATATATATCGCCAGTGTTGACAGGGGGTTTGGCAATTGTTGAGGGGGGAGGGGGCTTGACAGCTTTTGCGGTCGTACGCGGATGGTGGGTCAACTGTCCCGCCACGCGACAGGGCTGGGCGAATTAATTATCGCGTTGCGCCTGCCGATAGGGTCAGGGTGAGTTACTCGGGCGCGATGCTCTGATGCACCCGTGGGTTGTCACTTGCTCGTTAGTGGGCTTCGAGGTGGTTGGGGCGTTCGACCGGGGCGGTCACCATCTTGGTGGTGTCCTTGAGGGCGGCGATGGCTTCGTCGTAGCGGCCACGGATGCTGTTGGTGCGGATCTGGCCCATCTCTTCGAGCATCTTGAGGCCGTCCTTGAGGTAGGAGATGCGGCTGCGCTCGTCGTGGCCCCAGGTGACGGGGACTTCGACGATGGAGTACTTGAGCTTGCGGGCGATGAAGAGGATCTCGGGGTCGAAGCCCCAGCGCTCGATGGTCTGGAGGCGGAAGATGGTCTGGGCGGCGTCGCGCTTGAAGGCCTTGAAGCCGCACTGGGTGTCCTTGAAGGGCAGGCCCATGACCTTGCGGGTGACCCAGTTGAAACAGCGGCCAAAGAAGCGGCGGTAGAGAGGCTGGTGGACGGTCTGCTTCTGCTTGTCGAGCCAGCGGGAGCCGATGGCGACGTCGGCTCCGGCGTCGAGTGCGGCGATGAGGCGCTCGGCTTCTTCGATGGGGGCGGAGAGGTCGGCGTCGGAGAAGAGGACGATGTCGCCTGCGGCCTGGAGGAGGCCGTTGCGGACGGAGTAGCCTTTGCCGCGGTTGCCGGGATTCTGGATGAGATGGAGGTTGGGGTGTGTGGCCATCCAATGATGGATGATGGCGGAGGTGTTGTCGGTGGAACCGTCGTCGACGACGAGGATTTCGGCGTCCCAGTGGCGCGATGCGACGCAGCCGAGGACGCTGGAGAGCGCGGCTTCGATGCGTGCGCTCTCGTTGTAGGCCGGGATGACGATGCTGAGGCGAGGACGGGCCATGGGGTTGTCGGGCGACCTTTCGTTGAGGGCGGGTTCCATGCCGGGGTCCTCGTGTGGATGATGAAGGATGGCAGCTTCGCCACGGATTCCGGCCGCGTTAACCTGCGGTTTGGCGGTGATGCGGCCCAGCGCAAACTGCTCTCAATCCTACGATACCTGTTGGACGAAGGTACAGACGGGGGGGATTGAAATAATGGCGGGACAGGGCGGAATTTGAGAGGGACGGTGGCGCGGGTTGCTGATAGACTCAGGCCATGCCGGACCCGTTGCCCCCTCAGCCACCGCCGCAGGACCCTCGCCATGATGCCCGTCAGGGGCAGTACCAGGCTCCGTTTCAACCGCCGTATCCGGCGGCGTATCAGGCGCAGCCGGGGTTTCGGGGCCCCTATGGGCCGGGCTATGGCGGAGCGTATGCGCCGCAGCGGGCACGCCGGTCGGGATGGTTCTGGGCGGCGATTACGG
>JAJXYW010000295.1 GCA_021780415.1 Acidobacteriota bacterium | reverse complement strand
GGAGCCACCAGACGGCTCTCTACTGAAAGCCACGCATCTCCGTGCGACACGGCTCCCGCCATAGCGGCGGGTACCAGCGACGGCTTATCGTCTTTCGCCACCAGACGATGCACCACGCATGCACTCTCGCCAAGCACCTCCACCGCTGCTCGAGCAATGAGTTTAGCGCGCGTCGAAGAGTCGGCCGCGGAGAGCAGAGCATCGGCCAGTTCCTGCGTAAAGTCTATGGGCATGGAAGACTTCAAAACACCATTTGATGAGTACCGCTTGACGAGCACGGCCTGAAAGTTTGATTCTCTGGTAGTCGGAGCGTAGCAAGCACCTGCCCCGATGTAAAGCAAAATCGCTCATGTTTACGGGAGTCTTCGTGGATATCGATATCCGGCAGAGTGGTGATACCTGTGTCCTTCGCCTCAAAGGACGATTCATTGCCGAGCGGGTGCGCGAGTTCGACGCGGCACTCGATTCGGCGATCGCAAATGGCTGCATCTATCTCATCCTCGACCTCGCCGAGATGCCCTTCATCGACTCCTCCGGCATTGGCGCCGTCGTCAACGCCCTGCGATGCACTCGCCAGATCGGCGGCGATACCAAGCTCGTGAACCCATCTGGTTTCGCATCCAAGACCTTCAAGATGGTCGGCATCCTCAGCCTGTTTGCCGTCTTCAGCTCGGAAGAAGAAGCCATTGCGGCCTGCCACGCCGCCTGACTCCGTAAACTTGTGCGATAGCGATTCTTCTACCGAGTGTCTGGGATAAACGAGGTCCTTCGATGAAACGTCTGATCGTGTTGCTGCTCGCAGGGCTGTCTACATGCGCTTCGGCTGCTCCGCTAAGAGTTGGAATTGTGGGCCTGGTGCACGGCCATGTGTCAGGCTTCTTCCACGCGAGCGCACTCACCCCCGCCGGTGGAATACTGCAACGTCCCGACGTCGAACTGGTCGGAATCGTCGAACCCGATCAGAAGTTGTTCGATGCCTATGCACGCCGCTATCACCTGTCTTCCGGCCTGCACTTCAACAGCATCGCGGAGATGGTCGCCCGCGCGCATCCGCAGGCGGCGCTCGTATTCACCGCAGCCAGTGACCACAGGCGAGTGGTCGAAGAGTGCGCTGCGCTCGGCGTCCACGTGATGATGGAGAAGCCGCTGGCCTTCCGCTATGAGGACGCGCTGGCCATCGAGCGCGCTGCGAAGCGTGCAAACATTCACGTGCTCGTGGACTATGAAACAAGTTGGTATGCGAGTAACGCGCAGGCCAGCCAACTGCTCGCTGACGGTGCGCTTGGGACCCTGGTCAAGGTGGTATTTCGTGATGGCCACCAGGGTCCGAAGAAGATTGGCGTACAGCCGGAGTTCATGCAATGGCTACTCGATCCCAACAAGAATGGTGACGGAGCCCTGACAGATTTTGGTTGCTACGGACCCGATCTGCTCACCTCAATGCTGCATGGCGAGGCGCCGCTGTCGGTCACCGCCATAGCAAAAAGCTTGCAGCCCGATCTGTATCCGGGGGTGGACGACGAGGCGGATATTCTGCTCAATTACAAGCATTCCGTGGCCATTGTGCAGGCTTCGTGGAACTGGCCCTTCTCCATTAAAGAGATGGATGTCTATGGCAGCACCGGCTATGCCAAGGCATTGGACTCCTCAACTCTCGATGTGCGCAGAAAGGGTGACAAGGCAGGCACCATCGAAACTGGAAAGCCGTTGCCACCGCCGTACGATGATCCGCTGCACTATCTGGAAGCAGTCTTGAGCGGGCAGGTGCAGGAGGGCGATAGCCTCTCCGCTCTGAAAACAAACATCACGATCACGGAGATTCTCGATGCGGCGCGGCGGTCGGTGCAGACTGGCAAGACCATCCCCTTACCGCTGGCCGAGTAGATACACCAGCATCGGCATCACACGTCAGCAACTGATCCAGACGGCCCTCTCACACCGCGCAGATCGATCATGCAACCCTGAAATAGAGGACAATAGCATCGAGTGGTTTTCCCGAGTCCTGTTGGCTGATGCGCAGCCCGGTCCTCGCAGCGTCGTCGAGAACACGGCGCCTTAATCCTCTGATGAGGCTTGTACATACGATGGAGAACTTTCGGCTCAAGGTCTTTCGCGTGGTTGCACGGCATCTCAACTTCACGCGTGCCGCCGAGGAGCTGCTGCTCACGCAACCCGCCGTCACCCAGCAGATCAAGGCGCTCGAGGACGAGTACGGTCTCCCACTCTTCGACCGCGTCGGCGGGCGCATCACCCTCACCGCCGCCGGAGCAGTCCTGCTCCCCTACGCCGAGCAACTCAAAGCCCTCTCCGACGAAGCCTTTGAGGCCGTCACCGGCACCTCCGGTACTCACGCCGGAACTCTCATCCTCGGCGCATCTCAGACCATCGGGCAATATCTTCTCCCCAACTTCGTTGCTGCCTTTCTGCGCGAGCATCCGCGCGTCGCCGTCACCGCCGTCAGCGGCAACACCGACGCAATGCTCGACGCGGTCGCAGAGCATCGCGTCCAACTCGCGCTCATCGAAGGCCCCGGCCTGCGCAAAGACCTCCACATCGAACCCTTCATGGAAGACCGCATGGTGCTGATCGTTCCCGCCAGCCACGAGTGGGCCGGACAGACGATCAACGTCCAGGACCTCTTCCAGGCGCCCCTCCTCATGCGCGAGTTTGGCTCTGGCTCCCGCCGCGTCATCGAGCACGCCCTCACCAAAGCCGGCCTCAACAAGAAAGATCTACGCACCGTCATGGAACTGGATTCCACCGAAGGTCAGGTCAGCGCTGTTGAGGCCGGTCTCGGAGTCACCTTCGTATCGCAGTGGTCGGTGCGCCACCAGCTCGCACTGCACACGCTCGGTATCGCACGCGTCAAGGGCCTCAAGCTTGCCAGAAAGTTCTCCCTCGCCTATCCCGCCGGCCCCGAGCCACGCGGAAACGCCGAAGCCTTTCGCCGCTTCATCCTCGGCCACTCCCTCGCATCCGATCCCAAACGATAAGCACCAGCCCATAGCTTTTCGTTATCGGCCATTCCTACTTCTAATTGGACTTCATCCCTCCGACCGGCGACGATCACTGCATTGCATCGGACCGTGCCGGGTGCCTCTGCTGCCACGTTCTGGCAGTGAAGCTGCCAGACCTCGATAGTCCACACTGCAAACGTCTCTTCCCGCCTCTTCTCTTGCGGCGACAGACGTCACACTCGCCGTTGCCCTCACGAAAGGAAGCGATGAATCTCCTCACGCGCAGATCGTTTGTCACCACCGCCGCTGCCGGCGTCACAGCCTTCGGCACCCTCGCCGCCAACCCCCAGGACGCGAGCGCGCAACTCGTCTACACCACCTCCGACTGGAAGCTCGCTGCGTTCAACAAGATCGTCCACGATCCCGCGCGCATCAAGCAGGTCTATGACGTCGTCGCCATCAACGATGGCCGCTTTCTCAACAACATCAAAAACTCGCTCAACGGCCTGCACTTCAGCTTTGGCATCCCGGCCGCGCAGATCAAGGTAGTAGCCGCGCTGCACGGCCCGGCCAATATGTTGAACTACGACGACTTCATCTGGAACAAATATCAGATTGGCGCATGGCTCAAGGTTCAGGACCCGGCCACCGGAAAGCCTGCTCTCCGGAACCCCTTCTTCGCCAGCCGCACGGCGCTGCACTACACCTCGCAGGACCCCAGCAACGAAGCCTCTCTCTATGAGGACAAGAGCATCCAGGCCCTGCAAAGCCGCGGCGTCACCTTCCTCAGTTGCCACACCGCCACCGAGGAGCAGGTGCGCGTTCTCGTCCAGCACAACAACCTCACCGCAGACCCCGAATCGATCGTCCGCGAAATGCTGGCGCACCTGATTCCAGAAGCGCTCAGCGTAGCCTCCATGGTCGCGGCCATTGCGCTCCTGCAGGCCGACGGCCACTACACCTACATCACGGTTTGAACCCCACCGTAAGGATCGAACACATGACGCTCTCCATCCATCACAAGACTCTGCTGCCCCTGCTCGCATTAACGCTGGTCAGCACCTTACGCGCACAGACCAAACCGCAGACCACTCCACCCTGGAGCAACGGCGCCAACAACCCCGCCAGCAGCAAAGGCTTCGTCTTCCAGGTGCCGGACGTCGACAACATCCCAGACCTCCACGGCAACCCCGCCGACGCAAAGCTGGTGCTCTTCATCGGCGGCAATCAGTTCTTCGTGCTGCCCCATCTCATCGCAGGCTTCGTCAGGCTGCACCCCGAGCTGGCCGGGCATATCTACTACGAGACCCTGCCTCCCGGCATCCTGCGCAAACAGATCGCCGCCAACGACACCCTGACCCTCGGCAACTTCACCCTCCAGGTCCAGCCCGACGTCTATGAAGCCGGCGCTCGTGTCCTGCATGGCATGGCCGAAAAGCAGCAGATCAAAGATGTCACCGAGTACGCCACCAACACGCTCGAAATCATGATTCCCGCCGGCAATCCGAAGCACATCACCTCGCTCCGCGACCTCGGCCGCGCCGACCTCCGGCTGTCCATGCCGAACCCGCAGTGGGAAGGCGTCGCCAACCAGATTGCAGCATCGCTCCGCAAAGCCGGCGGCGACGCGCTCTTCCATCAGGTCTATCAAAAGAAGGTCGCCGACGGCACCACCGTCCTCACCGAAATTCACCATCGTCAGACCCCCATCCGCATCCTCGACGGCCGCGCCGACGCTGGCGTCACCTGGGCCTCCGAGGTCCAGTTCCAGCAGCAGATCGGCAACCCCATCACCGGCGTCGAGATCCCGCCCGCCGAGAACACCACAGCGATCTACGCTGCGGGCATCTTGCCCGACGCCCCACATCCTGTGGCCGCCGCCCAGTGGCTCGCCTACCTGAAGACGCCCGAGGCGCAGGCCGCCTTTCACCAGTTCGGCTTCAAGTCCCTCGAAGCCCCCGCAAAGTAGTTGGAGAACCTGATGCCCTTCGTCTCTCGCCGCCGAACCTGCGTCCCCATGGCCGCGTGTCTGCTCCTCGGTCTGCTCGACGGCTGTTCGGTCCGACCCCCCACCCCGCAGCCCGTCGCTCCCGCCCCCTTTGTCGCCGCACCCATCCCCGCTGGTGAGCAGGGCCAGCAGATCCGCCTCGGCAAACTCATCTTCGACGACACCCCAAAATATGCCCACGCATACGTAGGCAACCAGTTCACCTGCAGCGACTGCCATCTTCAGAGCGGCACCGTTGCCTACGCCTCCCCCATGATCGACCTGGCCCAGGATTTTCCCGCCTTCAGCCAGCGCGCCGGCCACGTCATCACCCTGCAGCAGCGAGTCCAGGAGTGCTTCACCCGCAGCGAAAACGGTCAGCCTCCGCCCCTCGACAGCAAGGAGTTGAACGCCCTCATCGCCTACATCAACTGGCTCTCCATCGGCGGCGTCAAGGGAGCATCCTACTCTGGCCGCGGCCTCGTGCCAGTCCCCGCCCTTACCGGCCACCCAATCAACGGCCGCGCCCTCTACGCCCGCCAGTGTGCCGCCTGCCACGGCGACCGCGGTGCTGGCGTCCCCCACGTCCTTCCTCCCATGTGGGGACCGGGCTCCTACAACGACGGCGCAGGCATGAACAAGCCGCCCAAGATGGCAGCCTTCATCGTCCGCAACATGCCACAAAACCATCCCGGAACCCTATCCCCGCAGGAAGCCTTCGACATTGCAACCTTCATCCACTCCATGCCCCACCCGGCCTTCAACCCGGCCTACAAGTCCTACTGACGGCCCCCAACTGGACAATCAGGCCGCACTGCGCAGACCATGGAATTTGAGCGCCGCATCGCAACCGCGCGCATCCAATCCCTGCGCACCTGAGAGGACACTATGAACATCGCTGCCACCGCCACTGACCTCATCGGCCACACCCCCCTGGTCCAACTGAACCACGTGACCGCCGGCTGTAGCGCCCGTGTCGTCGTCAAGCTGGAGAGCAGCAACCCCGTCAGCAGCGTCAAGGACCGCATCGGCTTCGCCATGATCGAAGCCGCCGAGCGCGACGGCAAGATCACCCCCGGCGTCACCACCCTCATCGAGCCCACCAGCGGCAACACCGGCATCGGCCTCGCCTTCGCCGCCGCCGTCAAAGGCTATCCCCTCGTCATCACCATGCCCGACACCATGTCCGTCGAGCGCCGCATCCTGCTCCTCGCCTTCGGTGCCCGCATCGTCCTCACCCCCGGCGTCAACGGCATGAAGGGCGCCATCGCCAAGGCCGAAGAGATCCTCGCCGAAACCCCCAACGGCTTCATCCCGCAGCAGTTCAACAACCCCGCCAACCCGCGCATCCACTTCGAAACCACCGGCCCTGAGATCTGGAACGACACCGACGGCACCGCCGACATCCTCGTCTCCGGCGTCGGCACCGGCGGCACCCTCACCGGCGTCAGCCAGTACATGAAGTCCCGCAAGCCCGGCTTCTTCACCGTCGCCGTCGAACCCACCGACAGCCCCGTCCTCTCCGGCGGCAAGCCCGGCCCCCACAAGATCCAGGGCATCGGCGCCGGCTTCATCCCCAACACCCTCGACACCGCACTCATCGACCAGGTCCTTCAGGTCACCAACGACGAAGCCCTCACCATGGCCCGCCGCCTCCCCAAAGAGGAAGGCCTCCTCGTCGGCATCTCCGCCGGCGCCGCCGTCCACGCCGCCATCCAACTGGCCCGCGACCCCCAGCACGCCGGCAAGCTCATCGTCGTCATCATCCCCAGCTCCGGCGAGCGCTACCTCTCCACCGTCCTCTTCGACGACCTCCGCCAGCAGGCCCTCAACACCCCCACCTCCCCCGTCACCCTCTAGCCCATCTACCCAATCACTGGCGGCGTCAACGGCCTGACCCAGCGCAGCCGGGGTCAGGTCGCGCGTGTGCGACCCATCCACAGACGGCCGGGTCGCAGCGCCTCAACCATGCCGGCGCATAGGTTCTTACGCTGTTGTAGACGCGGCCGATGGTGCGCATCGTCGGTCCTGGCCATATCCGCCCCGCACCGCCTTCCGGTTGAGGCTCTCCTGATCCGCAGCCACTATTTCCAGGAACTCACCCACCGGCGTCGGCCGCCCATAGAGCCAGCCCTGGCCGCGAAGTCGCTTGGCTCGCGCGGCGAAGTACTGCGCCTGCTCCTCCTTCTCAATGCCCTCCACGACGACCTCCAGATTCAGTGCGGCCGCCATTGCCAGAATCTGCGGCAGCAGGCTCACCGTCACCGAGCCCGTCCCGATGGCCTGCGTAAACACCTTGTCGATCTTGATCGCGTCCACCGACAAATCCTGCAGATACGCGAGGCTCGAATACCCTGTCCCAAAATCATCGATGTGGATCCTGTGCCCGGCCGCCCGCAGTTGGCGAATGCCCTCCATCGCTCTTGCGTTGCGCGCCGTCGCGGTCTCCGTGATCTCGATCGTCACGCTCTCTGCGCGTACTCCGGCTTGTGCCAGCATTCCCTCCACCATGGGCACAAACCGCGCATCAGCCAGGTCCCACGCGGTTACATTCACATGCACTTGAAAGCTGGGGCACGCGCGCAGCAGGCACCCGAGATCTCGCAATACGTGCCGCAGCACCAGCCGCGTAATCTCGCCCACAAAGCCTCCCTCCTCCGCCAGCGGGATAAACACATCCGGGGACACAGCCGTCCCTTCGTCGTCCGTCCACCGCGCCAATGCTTCCGCACCCACAACCCGCCGGCTGCCGAGGTCCACCACCGGCTGATACGCAATCCACAGCTCGTCTCGCCGGATGGCAGTCCTCAGTTGTTGTCCCCGGGTACACTTTCGGCAGTACGCTAAGGCCCAGGACAACCCAAGCACCACGCCGACCAGGCCCATCAAATTCATGCACGCAGCGAACATGGACCGCCCCATGTAGAACGCATCCGCCACAGCGATTTCCCCCGTCACGCAATAGGGATAGACCGCCGAACAGCGCGTGTCGGACAATCTTCCGTCCACGCTTCTATAACCGTCCGTTATAAACGACACGCCCTTTGCAGACGGGTTGCTCGCAGTCGGGTCGATCGATCGGCCCTGAACATCGCGCAGGGTCAGCGTCATGCTGGCTCCGGGCGGCAGCCCCTCACTGTGTACGTGCATGGCCCCGTCCACATAGGCCGTGCCCGCCTGCAGTACCGCGCTCGCCTGCTCCGAGGTGCGGAACGGAGCCGGATTCCAGTACACCCGGGAGCCGTCTTTATCTGTGACGTTGGGCTTGAACTGTTCCTGCGGCAGCGCCTCCCGGCCCAGCATCGTCGAGC
>JAJXYW010000051.1 GCA_021780415.1 Acidobacteriota bacterium | reverse complement strand
ATGCGGCCATAGATCAGGCTTCCCGCAGGCAGCAGAACGACGCCATCGCGGGTGACGTCGGTTGAGAGCGCAGCCGTAAACCGCGTGCCCGCAGCCGTGGTCTCGGTGGAGATCGGCCGTTGCAGCGTGCCCTTAAGCGTGGTTCCGATCGGCAACGCATTGGGCCCAACCGCCGGCACATCCACCACGACGCCACTGTTCACATCGTTGGTCACGACCAGCGTCGGATCAATCGGATTGGCTCTTGCGGTCTGCACTGGAGCGGTCGCCTCAACGGGATTGCGCTGATAAAGAACCGGCGCAGTCTGTATCTGCGTCGGCGTCGCGACTGCGGCGGTTGACGCGTGCGATGGAGGCACATAGTGCGACGTGTCAGCCGGTGGCGCAGTCTGCGTGTCGTCCAGTTCTTCAGGGTGCGAGGTCCCGCTCATCTGCGCGAAGAGCGGCGCGCCCGTGAGCAGAACCAGCGTGACGGTGGCGAGCGGGAGGGAGAGCTTCTTCATCGTGGTCGGCTCCTATCAAACTAGGGTGCAAAGGCACCTCTCAAAAGAATAGGCGCGGAAGCGCGTACGCAACGGGATTCGTGCGGCAACGCATCCCCGCAGTTAACCCACCAGTTAACAGGTAACACGGGGTGGATGGGATGGCCTAGTTTCGGGGATTGGCGGCGCTCTCACTGACGATCCGCTCGTAGTAGCGCTCATAGAGCGGAATGATCCGCGAGGCGCAAAAGTGATCCTGCGCAGTGCGGCGCGAGGCTGTGGACATGCGCTCCAGCAGCGCCGGGTCGCTGAGGATCGAGATCGCTCCTTCGGCCATGCTGTCCACATCGCCCACATCAAACAGCAGCCCATTGACGCCGTCATCGATCAGCTCAGGCACGCCACCGACGCGCGTCGCTACCGCCGGAACGCGGCAGGCCATCGACTCCAGCGCAGCGAGTCCGAACGACTCCATCTCGCTCGGCATGAGCATCAGGTCCGCCAGCGGAAGCAGCTCATTGACGTTCTCCTGCTTACCGACAAAATCAACGCGATCGGCGACCCCCAGGCGCAGAGCGAGAAACTCCGCCGCCGACCGGTCCGGCCCGTCGCCGATCATCAGCAGGCGCGCAGGCAAAACGCGGGCGACGCGAGCAAAGACCTCGATGACGTCGAGCACGCGCTTCACCGGCCGGAAGTTCGACAGATGCACAAGCAGTCGCTCGTCGGATTTCGCAAAGCGCGGGCGCTGCTGGGCGACCAACTCCGGGTTGCGAATATAGAAGTCGCAGTTCACGAAGTTGCGAATGACCTCAATCTCGCGTGTGATGCCCAGATTCTCGCGCGTGCGTTCGCGCAGGTGCGAGGAGATCGCCGTCACGCCGTCTGACTCGTCAATCCCGAAGCGCGTGATGGGCAGGTACGAGCGGTCGAGCCCGACCAGCGTAATATCCGTACCGTGCAGCGTGGTGATGAACGGCAGATGCCGCCCGCGCGCAGCCAGCATCTGCCGCGCCAGCAGCGCACTCACCGAGTGCGGAATCGCATAGTGCACATGCAGCAGATCGAGCGAGTGCAGCTCCGCAACCTCGGCCATGCGGGTCGCAAGAGCCAGGTCGTACGGTGGGTACTCGAATAGCGGATAGTTCGAGACCGGAACCTCGTGATAGCGGATGTTAGCGTCTCGCCCGGTCAGCCGGAACGGCTGCGAGTAGGTAATGAAATGAATCTCATGGCCTCGCACCGCCAGTTCAATGCCAAGTTCGGTGGCAACAACGCCGGAGCCACCATAAGTTGGATAGCAAGTAATCCCAATCTTCATCTTGTTTCCGTTCTACCGATCATCATGGTGAGTCTACCTGCGCGACGAAACGTCCTCCGCTGCGTCTCTGTAGTTGATGAGTTGCGCGCGAGGAAGATGCGATTGTTCGGTGAAAGTCGTAGCGAACGCATCAAGCAGCGCCGACCGTTCCACCTCGCGCGTCGAGCGCAGGCGTGTCGTAATCGCGTCAAGGTCGCCGTCGTTGTAACCCGGATGGCAGACCATCTCCCACAGCCCGTCGGGCATCGCGTCGAGCATCGCGCGCAGTGTCGTGGCATTAAGCTGCCCCGTAGCCGAGATCCCAAGCGTTCCCTCGGTCGTAACCACTCTCCCCGATCGGATCTGCGGCAGCGCCAGAAATCGCGGCCGCAGATGCCGCAGGCTGCGCAGTTGCAGCCGCCGGAGCATCGGGCTCCGCCCCAGCGCAATGCTCCACGGCGGCTCAAAGGGATTGCGGATCGCAGCGATTCCTGCCCGTTCCGCCACCGCCAGCAGCGGCCTCGCCACCCCAGGAAGAATGTGCGTGTGCTTGTGTGTATCGAGGTGCGTGACCGCAACGCCATGCTGCTGAATGCGCTCGATCTGCGCCGTGGCCTCGCGGGCAATCTCGGCTTCGCTGATCCTCCCGGCAAAGGCAGCCACAAAAAAATCCCGCAACGACGGCCGGAAGTTCCTGCCATCGCGACCCAGCAGCGTTGGGATCGTCTCCGGCGGCGACACCGGCACGCCGTCGGTCAGCACCACATGGCAGCCGACACCGAGCGTCGGATGCGCATGAGCAATCCGAATCGCATCATCGAACGCAGCGCCGCTGGCCATCAGCGTCGCCGAGTGGAGTGCCCCGGCCGCATGCAACTCCGCGATCGCCCGGTTGATGCCGCAGGTGAGACCAAAGTCGTCGGCATTGACGATGACGCGCGCACGCATCCTCCGATTCTATCGGGGCGCTCCCGTCAGTCGCTCCCGAATCGCTCAACGCTCCCATTTGTGACGACAGTCACGGGCTATCCTCTGCTAAACCCCTATCCTGTCACTGGGCTTGTTTGGCATTTCATGCAGTCTGCTCCACGCGTGCCTCGATTCTGAGAGAATAGTCCCTGAAGGAAGTGTCCACGAATGTCTCACCCCATGCCGTTCTTCGGCAGCGTCTCCCTCCTCCTGGCACTGGTACTGTCCGTCTACACGCTTCTGGCGGGCACCCTTTCGCTGTGGGCCATCGCTCGCGGCCGAGCCTTGGCTGTCGCCCCCGAACGCATCCGTGAGACCGCCCGCCGCGCCGGCGTGGCCAGCTTCATCGCCGTCTCGTCCGCTGCCTTCGCCCTGATCTGGGCCTTCTTCACAAACGACTTCTCCGTCGACTACGTCCTCCACCACAGCAGCATCGCCCTTCCCGGGTTCTACAAGTTCTCCTCCATCTGGGCGGGCCAGGAGGGCTCGCTGTTGCTCTGGGCCTGGCTCCTCGCCGCCTACGGCTTCGTCCTCCGCCTCCGCCACAAATCCGACATCACCCTCCACGCCTACGCCTCCACCATCCTCTCGGCCGTGCAGGTCTTCTTCCTTCTCCTCGTGGTCTTCGTCGCGCAGCCCTTCGCCATCGTTCCCGGCGGCATCGGGCCCTCAGATGGCTTCGGACTCAATCCCCTCCTCCAGTACGCCGAGATGGTCATTCACCCGCCCATGCTCTACCTCGGCTACGTCGGCTTCGCGGTCCCCTTCGCCTTCGCTCTCGGCGCCCTCATGATGCGCTACCCCGGTGAGAAGTGGATTGCCATCACCCGCCGCTGGACCATGGTCGCCTGGCTCTTCCTCACCTGCGGCATCATCCTCGGCATGCATTGGGCTTACGCTGTGCTCGGCTGGGGCGGCTACTGGGGCTGGGACCCGGTCGAAAACGCCTCGCTCATGCCCTGGCTCACCGGCACTGCTTTCCTCCATTCCGTCATGATGCAGGAGAAGCGCGGCATGATGAAGGCCTGGAACGTCTGGCTCATCTTCATCACCTTCATCCTCACCATCCTCGGAACGCTGCTCACGCGCTCCGGCCTGGTCAGTTCGGTCCACGCCTTTGCGGAGAGCTCCATTGGCACCTGGTTCGTCTGGTTCCTGGTCCTGGTCCTCGCCGTCTGCCTCTTCACCTTCCTCTATAACCGCGACCACCTCCGCGCCGAAAACCACCTCGAGTCGCTGGTCTCCCGCGAGAGTTCCTTCCTCTTCAACAACCTCGTCCTTCTCGCCGCCTGCTTCACCGTTCTCTGGGGAACCCTCTTCCCCGTGCTCTCCGAGTTCGTTCAAGGCTCGAAGGTCACCATGGGCGCGCCCTTCTACAACCGCGTCTCCGTTCCCATCGGACTCTTCCTTCTCTTCCTCACCGGCGTCGGCCCGCTGCTGGCGTGGCGTTCCACCTCGCTCCGCGCCATCCGCCGCAACTTCGTCCTTCCCTGCATCGCAATTATCGTCACCACCATCGTGCTGATGATCGCAGGCGTCCGTCCCTGGTCCGCCGACGTCCAGGCCGATGGCTCCGTCGTCTCCAACATCTACGCACTGGTCTGCATCTCGCTCGGCGTCGGCGTCATCACGGCCATCCTCGCCGAGTTCCTTCGCGGCGCACACGTCGTCAGCACCCAGACCGGCAAGAACCTCGTCGAGTCCACCGTCCTTCTCACCCGCCGCAACACCCGGCGTTACGGCGGTTATCTCATCCACTTCGGCGTCGTCATCATGTTCATCGGTCTGGCCGGCTCCGCCTTCAACCAGTCCAAGGAATCCGAGATGAGCTTCGGCGACTCCATCAGCCTTGATGGCTACAAGATCGTCTGCCAAAGCTACTCCGAGGACTCCAACCCCAACTACGACTCGCAGTTCGCGCTCCTCGACGTCTACCACAACGGTAGCAAGATCACCCGCCTCGCCCCTGAGCGCCGCGTCTACTTCGTCAACACCGATCACGCCCAACCCTCCACCATCGTCGCCATTCACTCCACCCTGGCGAACGACCTCTATGTCGTCTTCGAGGGCACCAACCCGGACAACGACCGTCCCATCATCAAGTTCTTCATCAACCCGCTCGTGAACTGGATCTGGGTCGGCGTCGTCATCGTGATCTTCGGGACCTTCATCGCCCTGGTCCCTCCGCTAAAACCCTCCACCCGCCGCGTCGAAGTCCCCGAACCGCTCTTACCCAATGCGGTTCTTGGCGGAGGCCTCACCCGTGGCACCATTCCCATGAACGCCCCCGAGGGGCCCCATGTATAAGCGCGCCGCCCAACTCATCCTCGTCGTCGTTGTCGCCTTCACCATGCTCGGTGCCAGCTCCCCCTCCAGCCGCTTCGAGCGCCTCGGCCACGACCTCATGTGCACCTGCGGCTGCGCCGAGATCCTGCTCGAGTGCAACCACGTCGGCTGCACCAGCTCCACCGCAGAGATCGCCGACCTCCATGCCCAGATGGATGCAGGCGCCTCCGACGCTGAAATCTTCAAGTTCTTCACCGTCAAGTACGGGCCCACGGTCCTGGCCGAACCCGTACGCGGCGGCTTTGACGACGTAGCCTGGATCGGCCCCTTCGCCTTCCTCCTGCTCGGCATCGCGCTGGTCCTGCTGCTCCTCCGTTACTGGAAGCGCCGCCACGACCGCCTGGGCTCCAGCCCCGACGCCCCCGTCCCCGACGCCGAAGCCCTCCGCGAGCGCATCCGCAACGAAACCAAATACGGCGAGTAGTTTTTCCGCTACACTCTATCCACTACCCTCTGCCTCATGACCCGCCTCGAACTCCTCACCATCGTTGTAGGCCGAGCCCGCGCCAACGGCTTCGAGTTTCGCCGCTGGTACACCACCCGCCTCGGCCTCCCCTGGATAAGCGCCGAAGCCGCACTCACCCTCCTCGACCAGCAACGCCGCTACTACGCCCTGCTCTTCTCCCACGACTTTGCCAACGCCTTCTGGAAGGCTGGCGAGGAGATCACCTTCAGCGTCCCAGCCCAGACCTTCAAGCGCCCCTCCCCCGACGGCACCATCAAGACGGTCGAGCGCAGCGCCTACATCCGCCGCTCCGCCCGCCGCGACGCCTGGCGCTACCACCTCCGCGAGATGGCCCTCTCCGAAGAGCCGCTCCGTTACCTGCGCAAGTACCTCAACGTGGAAGAAGACCTCACCGAAGAGATCGCCGCCGCCACCGCCGACGACACGCCCAATCCCAAGTCCTCAAAATCCCCCCGCACCAAAGCCGCAGCCAAATCCACGTCCAAGCCCGCCAAAACCGGCCGCACCAAGCCGCTCCCCCGCCCGCTCCCCACCGGGCCGCCAGCCTTCCTCACCCGGCCCTTCAAGTAGCTGCCCCTACAGTGAGCCTGCGGTCATCTGCTTCAGCGCCGATTCCGCGACCTTCCGCACCTTCGGCACCGGGTCCATCGACAGGCACTTCTTATACTCCTTCTCCGCTTCATCCAGCTTACCCAGCCGCCGCGCCGCCTCGGCCACAGCCAGATGCGCCGCCGCATCGTCATCGGCCAGCGACACCGCATCGGTAGCCCGCTCATACGCTCCCCGGTAGTCGCCCGTCGTCTGGTAGAACGACGCCACCCTCAAATCCTCCGCCTCGCGCTGGTCCATCGTCTGGTGGAAGTCAATTCCCTTCTTCTTCCGCGCCGCCCTGCGAGCCTCCGCCGCCCTGGCCGCCGGGTCCGTATCCCCCAGCGGTCCAGCCGTGGGGTCGTCCCCCGAGTTGTCACTCGAACTACTCCCCGAGCTCCCCGCATCCTGCAGCGGCCCGCCACTCGACGAAGACGCTGGCGCCCCGCCACCGCCGCCCTTGGCACTCCCCCCCGAGTCTGACTCCGGGAACGGAAACTTGTCCGCCGCACCCGAACTCCCCGCAGCCTTCTGTCCCGTCGCCGCACCCGGAGCGCCCGGCGTTACCGCAGGCGTCTGCCCCGGGAACGGAAAGCTCTTCGCCGGGCTGCTCGCGGGCGCAGGAGCTACAGGATTCGTTGCAGGCGCCGCCGTCCCGGGCTTGGTCGTATCACCCTTCGCCGCAGCACTCTTCGCCTCATCTGGAGGCTGGCAATCCGGCCAGAACACCGTCTTACCCGTCTTCTCATCGGTAAACGTACAGCCACCCTGCGCCCGCGCCGCATGCGCCGCCAGCATCAGCCCCAGCCCGACACTCACCAAACCCAATCGTCCCAACACCCGCATCAACCGCATACCCCTATTAGACGACACACCGCCCCGCCGCGATAGCCCCCTTCCTTCACTACTCCCACTACTCCTTACTCACTACTCCTTACCCACTGCCTTCTGCTACACTCCACCCCATGCCACGTCGCACCACCGCCACTCCCCGCCTCCTCATCCGATCCTCGTCCATCCACGCCGCCGGCTGTTACACCCTCGACCCCATCCCCCGCGGCCGCCGCGTCCTCGAGTACGATGGCCCCCGCATCTCCAAAGAGCTTGCCGACGAGCGTTACGCCGACCGCCCCGTCACCTATCTCTTCGGCTTCGGCGGCTCCACCGACGTCATCGACGGCTTCGGCACCGCTATGTTCATCAACCATTCCTGCAACCCCAACTGCGAGACCGAGGAAGAAGGTGGCCGCATCTACATCCGCGCCATCCGCAACATCGCCGCCAACGAAGAGCTCGTCTACGAATACCACCTCTACGACTCCGACGACGATACAGCCGACTGCTACTGCAACGCCCCGCACTGCCGCGGCACCATGTTCTCGGAAGACGAAGTCAAACGCCAGGCCCGCAAAGCCGCCCGCAAAAAGGCCCGCAGCGCAACAAAGTAACTCAGCCCTAATAAGAAAATCCCTCGACCCTGTACATCGCATTGGCCGTTGCCTTGGGTCGCGACCATTGCCGTTGTCGTTGCCCTGATCTTCGCCGTTGCCTCTGCCGTTGCCGTTGCCTCTGCCTCTGCCTCTGCCTTTGCCGTTGCCTCTGCCTTTGCCTTTGCCTTTGCCTTTGCCTTTTTGGTTGTCATTCCGCAGCGCAGCGGAGGAATCTGCTTCTCTACCACCACCAACCCGCGCGCATTATCTCGCCTCCGAGCCGCCGACCGACCCTCTCCACACCCTCGAGCGCTACAATCAACCCTGTCGATGGCCTACCAAGTCTTAGCCCGCAAGTACCGCCCCCAGCTCTTCTCCGACGTCATCGGGCAGGATCACGTCACCCGCACCCTGCTCAACGCGCTTGCGCAAAGCCGCATTGCACACGGCTACATCTTCTCGGGTCATCGCGGCATCGGCAAGACCACCATTGCTCGCATCCTCGCAGCAGCCCTCAATTGCAGCACGCCCGTAGGCACTCCCGAACGCCCCACCAATGAGCCTTGCCGCATCTGCGTCAACTGCCGCGAGATCTCCTCCGCCTCGCGCCAGGAAAACTCCATCTTCGAGGAGTCATCTTCCTTCGACGTCGAAGAGATCGACGCCGCCACCAACCGCGGCATCGACGACGCCCGCCTTCTCACCTCCAAGA
>JAJXYW010000012.1 GCA_021780415.1 Acidobacteriota bacterium | reverse complement strand
AGATGCTCTGGGGTGAGCTTGCCGGTGGCGGCGAGCGAGGACAGGAAGGGAAAGCCGAAGCGCATGCCCTCCTCTTCAGAGAAGGCGATGAGTTCGATGTGGAAGGGCAGCGGGGTGGCGCCCAACTGTTCAATCGCGGCGAGGCCGAGGAGGACGCCGAGTGGGCCGTCGAAGGCGCCGGCGTTGGTGACGGTGTCGATGTGGGAGAAGAGGACGAGAGTGGGTGCGTTATCGTGGGCGGAACTGCGGATGGCGCGAAGGTTGCCGACGTCGTCGATGCGGACATCGAGACCTGCCTGCCGCATCCACCATGTGAGTAGTGTGTGTGCGTCACGCGTGGCGGGAGAGAGGAAGAGACGCGTGGTCTCGCCGGGGACGTCGGTGATGCGGGCTAGCTCGCGGCAGCGGGCGATGCTGGTGGCGGCGCGGGTGGCGAGGGTGTGGGCGGTGGATGCGTGGGCTGAGGGTTCTGGAGTCATTGGCTGTCTGCGGAGTTCATGCGCGTCGGACGGTGGCTTCGATGGTGCCGTGGGGTTCGTCGGTGGGGACGAAGATGTGGTTGGGGTTCTTCTGGCCGAAACGGCTGAGGTCGACGAGGAGGTTGTGCTTGTTGGGCATGAGGAGATAGATCTCGTCGACGAGCTGGGTATGATGCAGTGCGGCCTCGGCCATGGCGAAGAGGGTTTGTTGTACTGAGAGGGAGTCGTGCTTGGCAAAGGTGGAGATCATGGCTTCGCGGATCTGACTTCTGGTCTTGTTGAAGTCGGTACCCGCGCGGATAGCGTCGGGGGTGTAGGGCCACTCGGCTTTGAGAGCGGTGCCGAAGAGCCGGTCGGTGGTTTCGGGCAGTGTGGTGAGCGCGTCCTTGATATAGCCGATGAAGGCTGAGTTGGCGGTCTTGAGAATGGTGAGGTGGTCGAGGCCGGAGGTGATGGTGAAGGGGGTTCCTTGCTGGCGGGAGACCGTTGTCGTCTGTCGCTCGTCGGAGCCACGCATGAAGGCGGTGGGGAAGGGCTGCCCGTCAATCTGGAGGCGCTTCCAGAGCGTGGATTCGATGTTGACCTCGGCGGAGGAGACCTGGGAATTGCGGGTGAGGATGTAGTCGATGAGCTCCCGGGCGTAGTCCTCCATGCTGTCGGCTTTGGACTCGCGGGCGACGAAGTAGACGATGTTCTTCATCGTGTCGGTGGGGAGGATTTTGGAGTTGTCGCCGTGAGTGTGGGCGGATTCGAAGTCGCCGGTGAGGAGGATCTGGACGGTCCACTCGTCGAGGTCGTGGTAGGCCTCACGGCCGTTCTGGGCTGCGTGCTTGGTGAGGCGCATGAGGCGGACGCGCGATTTGCCGTAGCGGTTGGAGCGAAGGTTTGCAGGCATATGGAGTCCCAGTCGTTCGTGGTTAGAGGGTTAGCTTCCGCGATAGGTGGTGTAACTGTTGGCGGTGAGTAGCAGGGGAATGTGATGGTGCTGGGCCGGGTCGGTGACGGTGAAGACGATGTCGACGAACGGGTAGAGGCTGGTGAGGCCGAGGTGGTGGAAGTAGTCTGCGGTGTGGAAGTGGATTTTGTAGGTGGCGGCCTGGAGTGCGTGGTCGCCCAGGAGAGACTTGCAGCGGCCGTCAGCGTCGGATTGGCCGGTGCCGATGGGACGCCATGTTTCGGCGTCAAGCTGTGACAGCGTCAGTGCTACGTTGGCTGCTGGGCGGCCGATGGCGGTGTCGAGGATGTGGGTGGATAGGCTCATAAGGCAGAGTGTAGTTGATAGAGTGCAGAGCTTCGAGAAAGATTAGGAATCTGCGAGCCACTTTCTCAGACGGAGTTGGGTGATCTGGCGCTGCTGCTCGACGGCTTCGAGTAGTTCGCTATGAGGATCGTTCGTTAGGCGGTGTTGCAGGATGGCTAGCATCTCTGCGGCGGATTTGCCTGTGGCGCAGACGATGAAGATGTGGCCGAACTTTTCTTCGTAGGCGCAGTTGGCGGCAGCGAATGCGGCTTGCGTGCCGGTGGTGAGTTGGGTGGCGGATTGTTCGGTTGCTGAGAGGGAGAGGCTTGCGGAGGTGGCGGCTTTGGCGTGGCGCTCGCCGATGCGGGGATGGGAGTCGAATGCCTGCTGCCAGTCGGATGCGGGCAGCGCGCGCCAGACGATGTCCGCGGTGCAGGTGAGATCGGCGACGGAATTGAAGGGACGGAGCGCGGTGAGCTTGCTGGCCCAGGTCTGCGAGCCGTTGCAGGGGAGGATCGCCTCGATGGCGGAGGGCACGTCGAGTTCGTTCCATCGGGCGAGGGTCGAGTTGGGTGATTGCGCCCCGGTCATCATGAGGAGTGGCTACTCCGGTGTGAGGAAACAGGATAGCGCGTGCTCACGGCCACGGGCTGTGATGGCGAATACATCGCTGGGGGTGGAGGCGTCGCGGTAGAAGACGCGCTGGCCGCGCAGCCAGGTGGAGCGGACAAGGCCGCGCAGGGTTTCGCCGAGGTAGGGGGAGATCTTGTGACGGTAGTGGAGCATGTCGGGGGTGAGGGTGAAGATCGCGTCGGGGTCGAAGGCAACGAGGTTGGCGTGCTTGCCGGGTTCGATGGAGCCGATGTGGGTGGACAGGCCGGCGAGCCGCGCGGGTGCGGCGGAGGTCCACTCGGCTAGTTGCGAGAGCGTGAGTTCGCGGCGCGTGCACTCGGTCCAGAGGACCGAGAGCGTAGTGGAGAGCGAGGGGATTCCGCCCCAGGCGAGGTCGAAACGGCCCGGTTGTTCGCCGGGCGCGACGTGGTCGGCATGTGTTCGCTTCATGTGTGGTGGGCAGGGTGAGTGGTCGGTGGCAATGAGATCGATGAGGCCGTCGCGCAAGGCCTGCCACAACTGCTCGCGGTTGGCGGCGCTGCGGATCGCAGGGGCACACTTGCAGAGCGTGGGGCCATTGGGATTGTCCGGGATAGTTTCGGCGGTAAGGTGGAGGAAGTGAGGGCACGTCTCGACGGTAACGGGAAGGCCTTCGCGTTTGGCGGCGGCGATCAGCGGCAGGGCTTTGGCTGTGGAGAGATGGACAATGTGCAGGCGGAAGCGGTGGTCGCGGCAGAGATCGAGGAGCAACTCGATGGCTTCGAGTTCGGCTTCGTCGGGGCGTGATGCAAGATACGTGGAGTATTCGCGCCAGTCGGCACCGGTCGAGTTGAGGTGCGCTACGGCGGCGCTGATGGAGGGTTCGAGTTCGGCATGGACGAGTAGCGGAAGGCCTGTGCGTGCGATGTGCGGGATGGCACGCTCGAGGTGGACGCGGTCGATGGCGGTGAAGCCGTCGCAGCCGGGGTAGATGAGGAAGCTCTTGAAGCCGACGACTCCGGCGAGGGCGAGAAGTTCGAGATCGGGCTGATTGCCGTCGACGCAGCCGCCCCAGAAGGCATAATCGACGAGACACTGTGGCGTAGCGCCAGGGCCACCAGAGGTTGCGGCCTCGCGCTTGAGCTCGAGGGCGGCGACGTTGGTGGTCTCTGGGAGACAGTTGAGCGGCATGTCGATGAGGGTAGTGAAGCCGCCAGCCGCTGCGGCGCGCGTGGCGGTGGCGAAACCTTCCCAATCGGTTCGGCCGGGTTCATTGATGTGGGTATGGACGTCGATGAGGCCCGGAAGAAGGGCGAGCGAGCCGAGATCTTCGACGGGAATGTTTGCGGAGACCTCAGACAGAGGCTTGATAGCGGCGATGTGCTCGGCGTCGATGAGGACGGCGGCGTCCTGTTCGCCGTGGGGCGTGATGACGCGACGGGAACGGAGAGCATGTACCATATTGCTGATTAGAGCAAAAACAGACATTGGAAGATAGGGAATCGCGAGATCTTTGGGTGGAGAGTTGAGGGCAAAGAAGGCTCTCAACTCTGAATCCTTGTCTTGAGGGAGGCGCAATGGAGGGCAACCGGGCGTTTATGCAAGAGGCGATCGCGCTGGCGACGGAGAACGTCGCGAGCGGACGTGGTGGTCCGTTTGGCGCGGTGGTGGTGAAGGACGGAAAGGTGATTGCGACGGGTGTGAATCTGGTGACCGCATCGAATGATCCGACGGCGCATGCCGAGGTAACGGCGATTCGCAATGCGTGCCAGACGCTGGGGACATTTCAGCTTGAGGGCTGCGAGGTGTATACGAGCTGCGAGCCTTGCCCGATGTGCCTTGCGGCGATCTACTGGGCGCGCTGCCGAGCGATCTACTATGGGAATTCGGCGGACGATGCGGCCAAGGTGGGGTTCGATGATGCGTTTCTGTATGAGGAGATGAAGAAGCCAATGAGTGATCGGACGATTCCTATGGTGCAGATGCTGCCGGATGAGGCGTGGGCGAGTTTTGCGGCGTGGCGCGATACGGCTGTAAAGGTGGTGTACTAATGACAGTCGAAAGAATGGACTCGAAGACGGACGAACGAAGGAGAAATCTGTTGCGCGTTGGGTTGCTGGGATTTGGGACGGTTGGGAGTGCGTTTGCCGAGGTGCTGGCCGCCTCTGGGAATGAGGACATGCGGATTACGCATGTGTTCAATCGTGGCGTGCAGCGGAAACGTGCCCATGCGCATGCGAAGTTTGTGGCCAGCGATTCACTGTGGACTGAGCGCGTCGAAGATGTGCTGGACGCAAAGGATGTGGACGTGGTGGTCGAGTTGATGGGCGGGCTGGATCCGGCGGAGGGTTGGCTGCGCGCGGCATTGAGCTCGGGTAAGCATGTGGTGACCGCGAACAAACAGTTGATTGCTTATCGTGGAGCGGAGTTGTTTGCGCTGGCTGCGAGCAACGGGGTGCAGTTGCTCTATGGGGCAGCGGTGGCCGGTGGCGTGCCGGTAATTCCGGGCATCGCGCAGGGGCTGAGCGGCGACCAGATTACGCGGATCAGCGGGATTGTGAATGGTACGTGCAACTTCATCCTGAGCTCGATGGAGAGTGGCGCGAATTACGGTGAGGTGCTGGCGAAGGCGCAGGCCGCAGGGTATGCAGAGGCAAATCCTTCGGCGGATGTCGATGGGTTCGATGCGCGGGCGAAGTTGTGCGTTCTGGCAAGATTAGCGCTGCATGCGGAGATCGATCCGGAGCAGGTGCCGACACAGACGATTGCAATGATTTCGGCCATCGATTTTGCGTATGCGAAAGAGTTGGGCTGCACAGTGCGGCAGGTATCGCGTGCAGAGGTGGTCGATGGTGTGGTGAGCGCCAGCGTGGGGCCGATGCTGGTGCCGACGGCATCGCCGATTGCGTGGTCGCATGGGACGCAGAATATGGTGGTGACCAGTGGCCGCTTTGGCGGCGACGTGGTGTTTAGCGGGCATGGTGCGGGCGGGCATCCGACGGCGGTCGCGGTGATGAGCGATGTGCGCGCGATTGCGGAGGGCAGTGTGCAGGTGCGGCTGCCGGCGAAGAAGATGAAGGTGGTGGGCGATGTGGTGGCGCCGCATTATCTTCGGTTCGTCGTCGGGGACAAGCCGGGAATTGTGGCGGCGATTGCAGGGGTGCTGGCGAAGTATGGAGTCAACATTGACTCGCTGCTGCAGCATCGCGGGCATCCGGAAGCGCGGTTGCCGTTTGTCGTGACGACCGAGCCGTGTAGCAGTTCGACGCTGGAGAGGGCTGTCGCCGAGATGGCCACGATGGCGTTTATGGTGGAGCCGCCGCTGTGTCTGGAGATTCTGGTGGCGAATGATCCGGCGACGGATTAGGAAGGCTAAAGGGATGAATGCTTCAGCTCTGGCTCAAGAAATCTGGGGAGACCTTTGGGAGTTCGGACGTGTCACACTCATCCTGATGTTCGGGCTGCTGTGGGGCTGGTTTGTACGGAATCGAGCGGGCAGCGACGAGGGAGCACCCGGTTTGGTCGGGATTCTCCTAATAGCTGCGTGTAGTGTGGGGGCCCTCATCCTATTTGTCTTTCTTAACATCGAGATGGGAAATATTCTCAGATTGGCTAGAATTGCGCCGCTATGGGGTGCTTTTTCTGTTCTGTCGTTCACGGCTCTCATCGTCTCGGTTGGACTTGTTGCATATAGACAACTCGGAACGACACGCGATGAAACCAATCTATCGATTCTCAACGCACCTCAACCTTCTTCTATCTGGGCAAGTTCGAGACGCGTATTGCAATGCCTGTGCGTGGCGTTGCTATCGGCCTCGATTTCCTCTGGGTGGCTTTGGTTGATCGCGCATGGACGGGCAATCAGGTAGTAAAACCAGTAGTTACCAAAACATTGTTAGTACTTGGGGAGCTTTTTGTCGATGCGGTCGGCCCAGGCGAGGATGCCTCCGGCGAGGTTGCTGACGTTGGTGTAGCCCTGTTCCTTGAGGAAGAGAGCTGCACGCTGAGAGCGAGCGCCGGATTTGCAATGAATGACAATCTCTGTTGTCTTCGGGAAGGTGAGGCGGTGAAGCTGGTTGGGGAGATCGCCGACGGGGATCAGCGGTGCGCCGATGTCGACGATCTGGTACTCGTGGGGTTCGCGGACGTCGAGGATGAAGGGCGCGGTGCCGGCGTCGATGCGGGCTTTGAGCTGCTCGACGGTCATCTGTGGGATGCCGTCAACGATGGGGAGATCGGCGGTTTTGCCGTGAGAGCTAACTTCGAGCGGACCGACTTCAGTGGGCTTGGGGATGCCGCAGAACTGGTCGTAGTCGATGAGTTCCTTAATCTCGTGGGTGCCGCACATGGGGCAGTCGGGGTTCTTGCGCAGCTTCATGGTGCGGAAGCTCATGCCGAGGGCGTCGACTAACAGGAGGCGACCGATGAGGGGTTCGCCGATGCCGAGAATTAACTTGATGACTTCGGTGGCCTGGATGACGCCGACTAAGCCGGGGAGGATGCCGAGGACGCCGCCTTCGGCGCAGGAGGGGACGAGGCCGGGCGGCGGTGGCTCGGGGTAGAGGCAGCGGTAGCAGGGGCCTTCCTCGGTGGCGAAGACGCTGGCCTGGCCTTCGAAGCGGAAGATGCTGCCGTAGGCGTTGGGCTTGCCGGTGAGGACGCAGGCGTCGTTGACCAGGTAGCGGGTCTGGAAGTTGTCGGTGCCGTCGGCGATGACGTCGTAGTCCTTGAAGATCTCAAGCGCGTTGGCGCTGGTGAGCATGGTATTGTGCTTGACGACTTTGATGTTCTTGTTGAGGCCGTTGAGCATGATCTCGGCGGAGTCTACTTTGAGCTTGCCGACGGTGGCCTGGGAGTGGATGATCTGGCGCTGGAGATTGGACTCGTCGACGACGTCGAAGTCGACCAGGCCGAGGGTGCCGACGCCGGCTGCGGCGAGGTACATGGCGAGCGGCGCGCCGAGGCCGCCGGTACCGACGCAGAGGACCTTGGCGGCCTTGAGCTTCTGCTGGCCCTCCATGCCGACTTCGGGCAGGATGAGGTGGCGGGAGTAGCGGGCGATCTCCTCGTTGGTGAGCTTGGGGAGGGTGGCAGTTTCGGTGGCAGTGGCGATCATGTGTCCTTCCAGTTTAGCTGGTGGGTGGGGGGGGTGCCCCCAGATACTTTCTGATCTGAAGTCCTTGCAAGACTGCGGTTAGAGGTGGACTTACAGAAGTCCGACCCGCTCTTAAACGCAAAGGCCCGGCAGGTTGGCCGGGCTACTCTTGCTCTTCTAATTATAGCAAGGGTATCAAGACCGGCCTGATGATTGGATGTACGAAGGCGAGCGAAGCTGCAGGGACGGAGCGGCCGAGGTGCGGGAATCCGCGAATCTGCGCTCAGGATGACAGATGGTGAAGGGGTTAGCGACAACAACCGCCGGCGATGCTGGGGATGATGGTGAGTTCGTCGGTGGAGGCGACGGGGGATTCTTCCTTGGCGGGGAGATAGCGGACGTCGTCGTCGTTGAGGTAGACGTTGACGAAGGAGCGCAGCTTGCCCTCGGCGGTGAAGAGGTGCTGCTGCATAGCGGGGAAGGCCGTGGTGAGAGCGGCGAGGCCTTCGGCTACGGTGGCGCCATCGACGGCGACGGTCTCCTGCTTGTTGGTGTAGGTGCGCAGTGGGGTGGGGATGTGAATGTTCATGGGGTCTCGGGAGGATCTCCGGGGGCTCTTGAATGTCTCTTGAGGTAAAAGCTGCAGGCTACCGGTGGATGATTCCTAACGGCGTAACGGACGCGCCTGGTGAGGGTTGTACTGCTTCTATTTTATGCGAGATGGGCTGATTTAGTGGACGCCGAGGACCGGACAGGGTGCTTGCAGAGAGATACGGTGGGCGGTACTGCTCATCTCGCCGAAGCCGTGATGCTGGCTGAGGCCGATGACCAGGAGGTCGGCACCGTAGGCCGCGATCTCGGCGAGAATGCCTTCGACTTCGCGGCCATCGACGA
>JAJXYW010000100.1 GCA_021780415.1 Acidobacteriota bacterium | reverse complement strand
CCGCTGACTTTTTTCTCGCTCTACGGACGGGCTGAAGCCTGTCCCCTTCAATGCGTCTGAGCGCGAAGGATCGTTGCTGTCGCTCATGAGAAGAGACCGGGGGAGGGTGCGGGCTGGGAGGTGCGGGAGGCGAGGGCTTCGGCGCGGAGCAGGTCGGAGATGCTGCGGGTGCGAGGGGTGCGAATGGGCTTGGCAGGGGCTTCGGATTCGGGGGAGGGGGGTTCGCTGGCGACGGAGCCGTTGAGGTAGGTGACGGCGCGGCCGGGGATGGCGGGGACGCGGTCGCCGGGGACGAGGATGCCGGCGAGGTTGAGTGGGTCCGCGGCAGCTATGGAGATGGCTGGTTCGGTGGCGCGGGCTTCGTGCTGTTTGCGGAATTTGCGGAGGCTGTCGACGGCTTCGGGGAGGGCGTACTGCTCGCCGAAGGGGCCGGAGATGAAGCGGCCGCCACGGATCTCGCCACGGGCTTCGAGACGGCGGAGGATGGGGAGGAGGTCGCGCCACCTGGGAGCGTTGGCTTCGCGGGCGAGAAGTTCGCGGAAGAGGACGCCGTAGCGGCAGAGGAGGATGCGGGCGTGGGCGTCGAGTGCGGCGTCGGTGCGGCGGGCGTGGTCGATGGCGGCTTGCGACCCCACCCATGACGATGATGCTGTCATGGATGGGGCACCCGGAATGGTCGCGAGGAGCGGCTGCGCCCCGGATAACAACGACCAGCGGCCGGCGGTGGTGCGGGCGGCGGCGCGCTTGCGGAGGGTCGGGGCGGCGGTAGTGGAGGTTGTCGCGGACTTGCGGCGGGGGTCCATCATCGAGCGGAGTTGGTCGAAGCCGTCGGCCGAGGCGAGGCCGGCGGTGGCGAGTTCCCAGAGGGCGGTGGTGGTTTGGAGTTTGGTGAGGCCTGAGAGGCGCTGAAGATCGGCGGTGAAGGCGGCGCCGTGGGCGGTGAGAAGCGCTCGGAGGGTTTGGGCTTCGGGCGAGAGGGATTGGGTGAGGATGGACTCGTCGATGGACTTGGAGGCGAGGGCGTGGTGGAGCCAGTCGGTGGAGTCGCGGAGGTAGAAGGTGATGGGCGCGGCGGTGGTGGGGATGACGCGGCGGGGCGCGGTTCTGGGCTGTGAGGATGGATCGTCGCCAGCAGAAACTGCGGGTCTCTCCGCTGCGTCCGCAAAGTACGCGGACTCCGGTCGAGATGACAACTTTGTGGAGCCACGAGATGACAAATTTGTGGAGCCACGAGATGGCAGAGTTGCGGAAGCGGGGGCCGAGGACCATGCGGGGTGGGGGGAGAGGCGGCCCCAGGCGATGACGCCGGCGAGGCAGAGGTTGTCGAGCCACTGGGAGTCGTAGTTGGCGACGCGGGCGGGAAGGAGGGTGCGCTCCCACTCGATGGCGGGGGCTTCGAAGCCTTCGAGTTGCTCGATGGCCGCGAGGACGGCTTCTTCGCCGGTGGGCCTGGGGTTGGCTTCGGTTTGCGGGGCGAGGTGGTGCCAGTCGAGGAGCCAGCGCATGAAGACGGTGGGCGTGACGGGCTCAACCTGCTTGCGCAGCGTGCCGAGGGTGAGGCGGTGGATGCGTTGCAGGATGCGGCGCTCGCACCACTCGGTTTCGTGAGGTGCTTCGGGGGACGGTGCGGGGTTTTCGAAGACGCCGCGGAGGGCGAGGCCCTGTAGCTCCATGGTGAGGAGAGACTGGAGGATGCTGGCAGCAGGAAGGTGGGTGAGTGCGGCGAGATGCGCGGCGGTGGTGGGGCCGAGGAGTTGGAGCCAGCCCTGAGTGAGGGCGAGCGTGGCTTCTTGCGGGCCCACGTGAGGCGACGATGGGGCACCCGGCTTCGTTGGCGCAGCGGGCGGAATACTGAGATCCTTCGCTGCGCTCTGGATGACGGCGTCCAAAGGGTGGGCGATACAAGTGGGCCAGAGAGCGGCGGCTTCGGGGAGACGCTCGGTGGCGATCCAGGCGGGCGAGCCGTCGAGGTCGATGCAGTGGGCTCGGCCTTGTTGGGCTAGGCGGTCGAAGAAGAGGGGCCAGTGGTGGGTGGAGCGGGAGATTGTCGCGGGTGTTGAAACCCAGGTCCGAGAGTCCGGACCCGGGGCACCCAGAGTGTCGAGGCAATGAAGAGGCAGCGCGATGAGTTGGAGGAGAAGGTCGTGGAGTTCGTGCTCGTCGCGGAGGTCGGGCCAGAGCTGGGTGCGGATGGTGGCGATGGCGGCGGGGTCGATGCGGCCGGGAGATTCAGGGAGACGCGAGGGGACGTTGCCGCGCGTGGCGACGGCGCGGGCGCGGCGGGCGACGGCGTCCTCGGGATCGAGGAAGGCGTAGGGCATGGCGTGGATGAGCTCGTGCGCGAAGACGGATGGGATGGGCGTGTCTATCGCCAAAGTACGGATAGCTCCGGAAGAGATGCCGCTGAGGACTTCGAGGAGGCCGTCGATGTCCATGGCCTCGGTGAGGGTGTCCTTCATGACCTCGCGGACGAGGGGGTGGTCGGGAATTTCGATGTCGCCGGACATGGTCTCGGGGCAGGCGGAGGCGTGGGGGAAGACGCTGGCGAGGAGGTCGTCGGAGCGGGTGCGCTGGATCTGCGGGGCGACGCGCTTTCCCTTCTGCATGCGCAGGAGCTGGAGGCTGCGGCCGGCGGCCCAGCGCCAACGATTTTTGAAGAGTGGCGAGGGGATCGAGGCCTGCTCGAGGAGGTCGCGGGCGGTGAGGGTGGTGAGGAAGTGGAAGACGTCGGCGAGCGGGAAGCTGTGCTGCTCGGCGAGGGAGATGTTGATGCCGTTGTCAGTGGCGGCGGCCTGGAGTTCGAAGTTGAAGCCGCGGCAGAAGCGCTTGCGGAGGGCGAGGCCCCAGGCCTTGTTGAGGCGGCCGCCGAAGGGTGCGTGGAGGATGAGTTGCTGGCCGCCGCCTTCGTCGAAGAAACGCTCGGCGATGAGGGTGGTTTTGGTGGGGACGGCGCCGAGGACGGCGCGGCCGTGGACGATGTAGGTGATGATTTGGAGCGCGGCGGAGGCGGAGAGGAAGCACTCGCGCTGGAGGAAGGCGATGGTGGCGTGGAGTTGGTGTTGGGGGTCATGGGGATCCGGACTACAGGTCTCTCCACTGCGCTGCGCTCCGGTCGAGATGACAGGGTTTAGAAGATGCGCGGAAGTTAGGCTACGGGTGCGGAGGTCGATTTCGGTGCGGAGGTCGCTGACGGCGTCAGAGAGGACGGAGGTGCGCTGGGGGGCTTCGCCCTCCCAGAAGGGGATGCTGGGTGGTGCGCCGTGGGCGTCCTCGACGAGGACCTTGCCGGTGGGGTCGACGCGCTGGATGCGCCAACTGGTGTTGCCAAGGAGGACGACGTCACCGGGGGAGCTCTCGACGGCGAAGTGCTCGTCGAGGGTGGCGATCTGGACGTTCTCGGGCTGGAGCATGACGGCGAAGATGGAAGTATCGGGGATGGCACCGCCGTTGGAGATGGCGATGCTGCGCGAGCCGCGACGGGCGTGGAGATGGCCCTGGACCTGGTCGCGCATGATGTAGGCGCCGTAGCGTCCGCGGGAGTTTTCGATGCCGTGATGGAGGAGCGCGAGGACCTCTTCGTAGTGCTCGCGGGTGAGGTTGCGGTACGGGTAGGCGCGGCGGAGGACGTGGAAGAGATCGTCCTCGCGCCAGGACTCGGCACCGACGGCGGCGACGATCTGCTGCATGAGGACGTCGATGGGAGCTTCGGGGACTTCGAGGAGGTCGAGCTCGCCGGCGACCATCTTGCGCAGGAGCGCGGCCTGCTCGAAGAGGTCGTCGCGGGTGGTAGCGAAGAAGCGGCCTTTGGGGATGGCTCCGCGCCAGTGGCCGGCACGACCGACGCGCTGCATCGCCACGGCGACGGCGCGGGTGGTGGCGATCTGGCAGACGAGATCGACGGTGCCGATGTCGATGCCGAGCTCGAGCGAGGCGGTGGCGATGAGGATGCGGCACTGGCCGGACTTGAGGCGCTGCTCGGCGTCGAGGCGGAGGGTGCGGGAGAGGCTGCCGTGATGCGCTGCGACGGCGTCCTCGCCGAGGCGCTCGGCCAGCTCAAAGCTGAGCTTCTCGACCAGGCGGCGCGTGTTGACGAAGACGAGCGTGCTGCGGTGCTGCTGGGCGAGTGCGGCGAGCTTGTCGTAGATCTCGGTCCACATCGCGGTGGAGGTGATGGAGGTGAGCTCGGCGCTGGGGACTTCGATGGCGAGGTCGAGAGTGCGGCGTTGGCCTACCTGGATGACGGTGGCGGGTGGACGCGCGCTGCCCGCAGACGCTGGACGCTCCAGACGAGAAGCAGATCCTTCGCTTTGCTCAGGATGACAATTCTTTGGTTGGATATTTGGTTCAGGGGCGGCACTGACGCCGGTGAGGAAGGCTGCGACTCGCTCGATGGGGTTCTGGGTGGCGGAGAGGCCGATGCGCTGCGGCGGGGTGTTGAGGCCGGTGAGCATGGTGCCGGGTGCGAGGTGGTTGTCGCCGCAGACGAGGGCGTCGAGGCGTTCGAGGGTGAGGGCGAGATGCGAGCCGCGCTTGTTACCGGCCATGGCGTGTATCTCGTCGACGATGACGGTTTGCACGCGGGTGAGGTTGAGGCGCGACTTGCCGGCGGTGAGCAGGATGTAGAGCGACTCGGGCGTGGTGACGAGGATGTGCGGCGGATGCTTGAGCATGGCCACGCGGTGTTTGGTGAGGGTGTCGCCGGTGCGGACGCCGGTGCGGATCTCGGGACAGAGATAGCCGCGCGCGATGGCGAGTTGTTGAATCTCGGCGAGCGGGCCATCGAGGTTCTTCTGGATGTCGTTGGAGAGAGCCTTGAGCGGCGAGATGTAGACGACGTGGGTGTGCGCGGAGAGACGGCCTTCGATGGCTGCGCGCAGAAGCTTGTCGATGCAGACCAGAAACGCTGAGAGGGTTTTGCCGGAGCCGGTGGGCGCGGAGATGAGGGTGGGGTCGCCGCGCAGGATGGCGGGCCAGCCAGCGATCTGCGACTCGGTGGCGGAGCCGAATTTCGAAAGGAACCACTCGCGCACAATGGGATGCGCCCATGCGAGGGGGTCCAGAGCGGGATCGGCTGGGAGCGGTTCGATCGCCATGAGCTATTGTAGCTGTTCGTGGTTTCTTCGCTTATTCCGGCTGAAGCCGGAAAGGGCAAACTGCAGGTCTCTCCGCTGCGCCAAACGATGGAGCCGTTTGGCTCCGGTCGAGATGACAGATACCTTCCCTGCTAACGACGTCTTAGAACAATTCTTAGCTGGGGCCTTTGGTGTATTGCTCGGCGGTGACGTGCTCGAGCCAGTCGACTGCCTTGCCGTCGAGGCGCTCCTGGATGGCGATGTGGGTCATGGCGGTGGTGGGGGTGGCGCCGTGCCAGTGCTTCTCGTTGGGGGCGAACCAGACGACGTCACCGGGGTGAAGGGATTCGATGGGGCCGTCCCAACGCTGCGCCCAGCCGCTGCCGGCGGTGATGATGAGGGTCTGGCCGAGGGGGTGGGTGTGCCAGGCGGTGCGTGCGCCGGGCTCGAAGGTGACGCTGGCGCCGGCGACGAAGGCAGGATCGGGAGCGCGGAAGAGCGGGTCGAGACGGACGGTGCCTGTGAACCAGTCTGCGGGGCCAACTTCGGAGGGTTGGGTGCCGACGCGTTTGATCTCCATGGGATTCTCCTGAGGTTGAAATGCAGTGAGTGAGATGCGTGGGTCAGATGCTGCTACATGTTGCCGGAGCCGATGTCGGCGGATTTGGCCTCGGCGCTGGTGGGGTCGAGGTAGCGCTCGATGGTCTGGTCGAGGATTCCGCGAGCGGTCAAGATGAAGTCGATGGCGTCGCGGCCGGCGCCGTTCCCGCCGGAGTTGGGCGTGATGTAGTGCGCGGCGGCCTTGGCCTGCGGGCGGGCGTTGGCGGTGGCGATGGCCAGGCCGACGACGCGCATCACGGGCAGGTCGATGATGTCGTCGCCGACGTAGGCGATCTCGTCGAGGGTACAGGCTTCGGCAGCCATGATCCTGTTGAGCGCGTCAACCTTGTTCGACTGGCCCTGATAGACGTGGTCGATCTTGAGGTCGCGGGCGCGGATGGCTACGACCTGCGATTGACGCTTGGTGACGAAGCCGATTTTGAGGCCGGCGAGACGGGCGATGCCGATGCCCATGCCGTCGTGCGCGGAGAAGGATTTGATTTCGGTGGCGCGGCCTTCGGGATTGCCGTCCAACGGCGGGATGATGGTGATGTCGCCGTTGGTGAGGACGCCGTCGACGTCGTAGAGGAGGACTTTGACGCGGCGGGCACGAGCTTCAGGGGTGAGTTCAGACATGCCTCTATGGTAGCCCGACGCGGATGGCGAAGGGGTCGGACTTAAGCAGGAGCACCCCACCCGTCGACAAAAGACGCGGACGAATGGGGCACCTGGGCTGAATACTGACGAGCGACTGCTTCTCCAGGACTCGGTCGCTGTTAGCGGAGCCAGTGGCCGGGGATCCAGACGTAGCCGCCGGGGCCGGGACGCCAGTGGCCGGGGATCCAGCGAGCGCCGAAGAAGGGCGGCCGGACGTAGCGGCCGGGGAACCAGACGTAGCGGAAGCCGTTCCAGCGATGGAAGCCGGGCTGCCAGACCCAGCCGGGATGGGGGACTACAGGGATGACCTCGACCGGCGGGGGCGGAGGACCGATGCGGACGACAACCTGCGCGCCGGCCGCAAGCGAAGCAGAGAGAAACAGGGCTCCGACGATCGCGAATAACTTGTTGTTCTTCATGAGGGTTCAGCTCCTGGATGGATACTGGATCATCTTGCTGCTGGTGGGGTCAAACCGCGACTCTGGAGAAAAGTTGCGGTCGGGGGTTGGGAGGGGGACGGCGGCGTTGGGGGATGCGGCTGCCTCGGCGGCGAGACGGGCTTGCTCGGCCCTTTGTGCCTTTTTCTCGTCGAGCTTCTTGAGGATGCGGGTAAAAGTGCCCATCGGCCTGTAGTCCTCGCACTCTTCGGGGTCCTCAGGGTCTTCGTCGGGGGCGATGAGGGTGCCGGTGGCTTCGTCGAGGATGGTCTGGCGAACCTTGCCAGGGATCTGGTGTTTGGGTGGGAGGGGGTTGAGGTTGCGGGCGTTGGAGCTGGCAATCTGCAGGCCGTAGAAGAGGAGCGCGGCGCGCTTGGGATCGATGCGGTCTTCGGCGAGGGCGGTGATGAGCACGGAGAGCGCAAGTTGGACGGAATGACGGTCCTCGAGCGGCGGGAAGTCGAGTTGGAGGGGCGCGGGTAGAGGCGGATTGGGGTACTCGGCGGGGATGGGATCGCGCTGGGTGCCGTCCTGGAGGGTCATGGGATGGAGGATGGCGGGCGTGGGATCGGGCTGCGTGCCGGAGCGGCGATGACGACGGCTCTGCTCGACGTGGTAGTAGCAGAATGGCTTGGAGGTGAGAGCGGGTGAGCCGCAGCGCTCGCCGTTGGTGCGAATGTAACGACAGAATTTGGTGGCCATGTGATCTTCCTTCGGGTGGTACGTTGCTGGGTGGGGCACCGGCGGGCGTAAGTATGCCCTGCCGGGGTTGCCCACCCCCCCCTCCCTTTGCAAAGTATTCAAAAGAGGTGGGTTAGGGGTAAGGTTTTCATTCCATTGGGGTCGATTAACCAGCCTGGAATGAGCTGTTTACGGACTTCTATGGCGATAAAGTATTGAATTCAAATGCTTTACGCGCAAGATATTCAAAGCAGACGGGTTACGATTGCTCCTCCGGAGGATGGCTACCGATTATTGACTGGGTTGGTCGCCGGGTTATAGACGCTGTCGTTGGGCGAGTGGGACGGCTTGTGGTGGCGGGCTGCGGGAAGATGGGCCACGCCTGGTAGATGGGTGACCATGCGCTTGCGGTTGCGACGGGCGTTGAGTTCGTGCGGCGGAAGCTTGCGGTCAACCTTGCAGTCATTGTCTTTGCAGGCGTCATGCTTGCAGGTTCCACGCTTGCAGGCGTCACTTTTGCAGGCGTCATTGTCGCTTGACTTGCTCTTGCAGGCATCGTGCTGGCAGGCGTCGTGCTGGCAGGTTCCGTTCTTGCAGGCGTCGTTCTTACAGGATTCGTTCATGATGTTTCTCCTTGATTTGGCGCATTAAATGGATCAGGGGCTGCAAGTGGCGGTGTCGCCGGCTTGCAGCCCCTGGTCCAGGGAGGAGTGATTCCCTTCCCGATTTATGGCCTGATTTAATTATAGAAAGTTGGATGGGTAACTATGCCAACTCTATTTGGTTTGTTTTGTTGTGGTTAGGTGGTTTTGGGGGTTGACAGGATTTGGGGTGGGGAAGGAATGGGCGCTCGCTCCTACCCCAAGGCTGATGCTGGCTAGCCGAGCCATTTGGGGTTGGCGGCGGTGCCGTCGA
>JAJXYW010000250.1 GCA_021780415.1 Acidobacteriota bacterium | reverse complement strand
AGGTAGTCCTCCGGCCGCTCGTTGCGGAAGTCGTCGAGCAGCAGGAACGGATCGAACTCCGCCGTGTTGCCGAACCCGAACGCCCGCCGCAGCCGCACCCCCGCCCCCTCGAGCGTCGGCTTGGACAGCGAAAGCCTCTTGATCGGTCGAATGGACATCGGAGCCTCCCTCACCGCGACCGCGCGCGAATCACCGGTGCGACGCTGTCGCAGTTATTGTACCGCGGATTCGATCCAGTCTGCGGGCGGTCAGGATCAGGCCCATTCTCGAAGCCGGGCCGGGTTCGGTCGTGCCGTAGCAGGTCACGGCCCAAATGAACCCTTGCACTCCATCCCCCACGCCAGACCCGAATCCCGGAATGAAGCGGGAGCGACGCACTGAGCCGACAATGTCCCCCTGGAAGCCCGAGCCAACTCTGCAGGCCTTAGAGCAGGCCGCGGGGGGGCCACCCCCCCGTGTTGCTTGTCCCAGCGTCCCTGCGGTGTCGTCTCGGCATCTTGGCCGGAGGGCAAGGACCCGGCGAGTAGTAGCAGACCGGCACGCGGGAGCCTGGGGCAATAGTTGACTGTTGTGGCACTGGCGGTGGAAGATTGGTCCAGTGACTGAGAGTCTCACGCAGGTCCAGCAGGTTATTGAGCCGGGTCCCCCCAACAACTGGCGCACAACCGCTTTAAGGGCCGAAGCTCAACAGCTCTTCGTCCATAAGAAGGGCCGAGGGCCAGCGATCCTACTTCTCCACGGTTGGAGTCATTCCAGCGAGATCTGGGACGCCGTCATGGATCGCCTGTGCGGCACCTTCCAGTTGATGGCGCCGGACTGGCCCGGCTTTGGTTGCTCCCGGCCGCTTGAGACACGCGGGCCGCTTGTCGACGCGTATGCGGGTTTGCTGGCCACAGCGCTCCGCGGGCGCGGCAGCGAGGGCCTTGCCTGCCTTGTCGCAGACTCGCTGGGCGCGATCGTGGCGCTACGCCTCGGCTCGAATGAGACCATTCGATGCCCCGTTGTCCTCAGCGGCTGCCCCGCGTTCGGCCTCCCGGCAGGCCTTCGTTTGCTGGCCGTCCCAGGCCTGGTCAGCTTGGGGTTCCGCACGCTTCACGCTCTGCCTCCGACATTCGCAGCGCCCCTCGCACGCCTTGCTGTGCGATTTACGGTTAACCATCCGACCCCTGCCACGGCGACGCTCGTCAAGGGCATTATGGGCGCAGACCCCAAAACCGCTGGCCGCCTCTTCCGCGAGTTGTGCCGGCCAATACCGCGCGCCTCTATTCCGAGCAGACTTGGGACGCGGGCGACCATTCTTCGGGGTGCGCGCGACTGGGTTGCACCACGAGGGCCGTCCTTGACGCTCGCAGGTCTGCTCGGTGCCCGATATGTTGAGGTGCCCGGTGCGTCCCATACGCCGATGGTCGAGGCTCCCCGACAATACGCGGAGGAGATCAAACGTACGATTGCCCCAGATCGGGAGGTCTAGTCGTGAACTTTGAGCCAGATCCGGTCCAAGCCAGACAGACGTGCGGCGCAAGCTCCGGCTCGCCCGAAGTCGCGACCCCTTACCTCTCCCGAGGTGGCCTCGCGACTCTCACCCTCCTGGTGACGGGCGCGGCGGTCGCCTACATCACGATTCAGTTTCGGCAAACCGGAACCGTCGTGGACATCCCCTTCACAAGCATGTTAATCGGCGCCACGGTCATCTTACTCCTCGGGATGAAAGCGATATTGCGGTTCGTCAACCGTAAGGGCCTCGAGTTCTACTCATTCGTTCTTTCCATGGGCGATCCGCGCGACGCCTATCTACGCCACGGCGAGTTGTGTTCCTCATTAACCAGTCTCCGTGGGGCCACGCTCTCCGGTGCCGTGTACGGGATCCTTCTCGGGTTGGCACCGTTCTTCCTGCACGTGTGGCAAAACGAGTTGCCGATACGACTCGCCCTTGCCGCCTTCATGGCACTTGTCAACTTTGTGACCGGCGTCGGGTTCTACGGCCTGATACAGTTCCTCATCCAGTCTCTCAGGCTCGGCACCATGGCAAAGGTCGATCTCTGGCAGGCAAGGAATCCTTCAACAGAATTCCTTCTCGGGACCATCCGCAGGATTGCGCTGCTGGCAAGTGTTTACGTCGCCATCTGCATCTCGAGCATCCTGTTCTCCGTGCTTCCTCTCGGCGGATGGGTGGCAGGGTATTCCGCGTTCGCGTGTCTCAGTATCGTGGCTTCGATTCTCGTCCCTTCAATTCCTGTCGTCCGCAGGATTAGAGTCTCGAAGACACTCGCTCTGGGCGAACTCGATCAGCAAATTCAAACCGAGTTTTTCGCCACGCTCGAGACGCTTCGGGTTGGGGGGGGCGACGAGCACCTTGACAAGCTTCATGCCATGTTACAGTTACGTGAACGGATCGACGCCATCAACTCTTGGCCCTTCAGACTCAAGTCGCTGTCAGCGGTATTCTCCGTTATGTTGGTTTCTTCCATACCCGTGATCTTGCAGAAGGTTCTGGAAAGGTTTGCAAAGTAGGCTTTGAAGTACTTAGGCCGTTCTATTTTGCCCCCCTTTGAGTGAGAGCCACCGATAAGACAAGACGGCGGTACCTTTGGGATCGTCCGACCCGATCGAAGTGATTGCCGATGTTCGTTAACACCTGGCACTGGCGATACCGGTGCAGACAAGCGAAGCCATCACTAGCTTGCGCAGCTCGGAAGGACCGGTTGGCCTCTTCAAGCTCAGACTGCTTCCACTCCCAGGACAAACCATCCGCTGCACGCCGCAAGTAGCACAACTCATCCCAGGCGTTCCCAAGGAAGAAATGGAACTCAGCAACGTCCTTCGCGTCCGCGAGAGTCGGCCAGAGGGCCGTGGCCCGCTCGACCGCTTGTTGCAGGGCGGCAGAGTCCGCGAGGCCCGTCGCGTAGTCGATCGTCAGTCCGAGGTCCTGCAGGCCGTCGCGCCCCGAGAGCTGACCAGGGTCCTTGGCGAGCAGGGCGCTCAGCTTGGCGCGCTTCTCCTCAAGCGTCATGGTGCTTCCCCGGTCTGCCTCCTACTACTCCGGGTAGGGCCCGAGGAATCGCTCGCCGTTGAAGTGGATGAGGTGCGTTGGGCTCTCCGCAACCCAGACCTCAGTCTCCCAGGCGATGTCCCCGAGGTACCTATTCAAGGTCCTTCGATCCGGGAATGTTGTGACGAACACGAGCCCGACCTTCGCGCCGGCGAAAAGGTCTTTGAGTTCGGCGTGGCGTTTCGGTCCGACTGGGCCATGGCTGGTCACAGCCTCAATAAGGACGAGCCACCGCTTGGTCCCGTCGTACACGACAACATCCGGCATCTTGCCGTGCTCCTCGACGGACACGCCGAGCTTCTTGAGCAGGTCTTGGTCGAACTACGCCCACTTCTCCTGCGTGTCCCCGACGTACACAACCCGTGCTCCGGGCGTGTAGCACGCACAAAACTCGTCGAGGACGCTCTTGACGAGCGCGCTATGGCTGCCCGCGCTGAGCGAGACTCGCTCGCCTGGCGCGACCACAACGGGGATTCGCTGAAGGGTCCGCTCGTTCGCGTACCGCTCCTGCAACGACCCGACCTTCGCGAGCAAGCGTTGCAGCGCTCCCTCCCATCGGCCGGTCCCGTACGCCCGGAGCGCATCGAGGACGACCGCTGGCATTTGGTACACGTTGTTTGGGCTGTTCGTCGGGCGGCGTGGTTCGTCCGGGTTCTGCACCACCAGGCCGGCCTGGACGAACTGGTGCACGGTCTGTCGGCGGACAGTCTCGCGCGTATTCGGCGCGTAACGCTTCCCGTACTCCTTCTCGAAGAACTCCATCATCTCGGTGATGCCGCGCAACGGCGAGCCGACTTTCGCCCAGGAGCCGCCTGGCTTGAGGTCGAGCAGGGCGAGGAGCGTCAGTGCCGACCGCTCGTTCTGCTGCGCGCGTGGTAATCCAAGGTCCTTGAGAACCTGGAGCGCGTCGTCGATGTTTTTCTTTGCCCTGACGGGGTCGATATCATGTTCTGCCATAGGGAAGAGTTCCTCCTGGACCATCGCGTCCAGTTCGTCTTGTGCTGGTAGTCCCTCCGGAATGCGCCGGCCGAGCCGCACCAGGGCATCGCGGGACGGATATTGGAGACTGCGGAGGTCTGTCGCGTTCACCTGAGTGTGACCGTTGAACTGGCGGAAGTACTCGTCCACCAGTGTCGAATCCAGGAACACCGCAAGACCGAGGGCTAAGTCCCGAGGAAGGCCGTGGCCAGCCTCGTGAAAGTAGTTTAGGTGATTCTCAAAGCCCACGCGTGCACCGGGAACCTCATCCGGGTCGAAGATCACCGCAACCACGCGCCGGGGCTCCTCCTTAGCCGAGAAGCGCTTGACGAGCACGTACACGCCCGCAGGCACAAGCAAGACCCGGGAGGCGCTCGTATCCCTGATTGCGTTGGCCTTCGAAAACCCAGGCCGGGGCCAGACCACACGCCCGTCCTTCAGGTGTCCGGGATAGATGAGCGGGACAGACCCCGTCTCAGGGTCCTTGCGCAGGAAGTCGAGCGCACGAAAGTCCACCACCCGCCCCGTCGAGACCTGCACGCCAAGCTCCTCCAACCGTGCCGGGAGGCCCCGCATCCTAGTCGCAATGGCCTCGTCGATGCCGTCCGTGGTCAAGTGGATAAAGCCCTCCGGGTCATCGGGTCGTACCACTTCGTCGTACGGCACCTCTCGGACGGTCGCGCCCATGTCTTCCGCGGTGGCGCTGCTCGCGATGACGACGGGATGATCGCGTGTCCCGCCTCGGGTGGCGTGGAAGATTACGTTCTCTTGGAGGACCTTGTCGTCCCTGAATGCCTGGTCGCGCTTCTCAAACACATGGATATGGTCGAGTCGCATCCGCCCGAGGAAATCCTGCCGGAACTGGCGGAAGTAGGGTCCGTTGCAGAAGCTCCGTGGCGTAATCGCGACCAGCTCCCCCTCCTCCACGAGCAGTCGAGTGACGATCCCGAGGAACGCCGTGTACAGGTTGCCTGCCTCGACACCGATGCGACGGAGGGCGCGTCGTTCCATGCTGTCGCTGCGGCTCTTCCGGTAGGGTGGGTTCAGGATTGCGGCGTCGAACCTTTCCTCGTGCGCCTCCGTGAAGAGGTCGCCCGTAAGAGACCGCACGCCCGCCACAATGAAGTCCTCACTGACAACCCGGCTCGTGAAGGCAATACCGGCCTCCTGACACAGCCCCTCGCACAACCGAAGCGTCTCCGCCAAGCACCCGCGGAGCGCCGCATCAATCTCGTACGCTGTGACGCAGAGGTTCGTCGCGTCCCTTTGGCGACAGCGTTCGGCGACGAACGCGGCCGTGAGAGACCCCGCGCCTGCGCCGGCGTCCAAGAGGCGAACCCTCTTCTTCTTCCCCACAAAGAGGCCAGCCATGAGCCGTGCTACAGGCACGGGCGTCATGAACTGGCCGAACTCGCCGCGCCGCTTGGGTTCAAGGCGTGCAGACGCGTGCAGCCGCACGAGATCAACAGCCTCGAGAAAGTCGTTCACCCGCGTCGGCCAGTCCAGCTCATCCGGACCCGTCGGGCGCAACAGATCGGCCTCCCTACCCCTGCCGGACCTCGTCGCCCGTTTGGCCTGCACAGGGCGCGGCCCACGGCTCGGCGAGCGAATCACTCTTCCCTTGTGGACACGTCGTGCCGTGCCGCGAGCTCCCATTGCCACGTCCAGCATACCTCCCAACTGCCGCCACGGGCATCTCCTAGGCTGTTGCTACCCGTCGATTAGGCTGGCGATATACCGGCACAGAGGATCGCAAGGGCGTGAGCGTTAGCCATGGAGCGGGCTGTCACTTCAACAGCAACGCCATTAGAGCGCCCGCCAGAGCGCCGGCTATGGCAGCCCCCAGGTTGGACCGAATGACAGACGAGCCCATGGACTCGTCGGCGGCATAGGACATGAGACCCAAGAGGGCATCCGCATCGAACGTCAGATTCGGGATGGATACACCTCTGAAATATGGTGCGGCCAGCCTGAGGGTTGGCAGTCGTTCGAGTAGGTTCCCAAGAAAGCGCCCCTCCTGGTCGATTCGGACTCGCCGAGCTGACATCCGTTGAAGCCTCACATGCATATCGGCGAGCAGATGGCGTATGGCCCTTGGTTTACGCGAGAAAACGCCCCAGAGTGGGGACGCTTGAAAATGGTCCGCGAGCGAAACTGCGAGCCGATTTGTGCTGTTCGAGAGCTTCATCACAGACTGATCAACCCGTGCGCACTGCTTCACAAGGCCGTAGAACGCGGGCAAGGCCCAGGCGGCTTCTTTGAAAATCTGGGCGAAGTGAGTGGTGGCGTCTTCATCGGCTCGCAGCAAATGGAGGACAGTAGTGCCGCCCTCATCTGCAATCGGACGGTCTGGCATGCCGGCATTGACCCTGGTGGGAGTTGCGACGATTGCGTAGAGGTCAATGTGGGTTGGCGAGGGGCCAATAGTCCGGTAATGGGACCAGTACTCTGACTCGCCGAGGGCATGCTCGAGGAAGTCCCGGACAAGGGTGCCAAGATCAAGGTAGATTGGGACTTCGATGACCCGTGCAGCTGCAAGGAAAATTGCCCCGTTGAAGAGTACCTCAACAACGTCAGCCGTGGGCTGCTTGCCAAAGATCTTGTGGTTCGGAAGCTGAGCGTAGGCTGCTTGGACATCGAGGAAGAAGCGCAGTTCAGGCTCAAAGACAACTGCCTTCACGGCGATGCCAAGGGACTTGGTCGCTTCATCTTCTCTGTCGCGGGGCCAGGCCACGGCCCTATTCGACTGGAGATGGCTTCGCATCTCAGACCTGTACCTCGCGAACAGCTCTCGTTCTTTTGGACGGGAGAAAAACGCGTCGATGTTCGGACGAAAAGGCAGATGAACCATGCCGATTTGTACGAGGAAAGCCCCGGAAACCGAGAGTCGCGCCCAGGGGTAGGCCGGAAGGTGCTCCGCCCAGACGCTAATTGGGCCACTTCTCACTGCTCCACCGACTTCGTCGCCCAGAACGGGTTGCGGGCCTCGATCGCGCCCTCCTGGGCGAGGCGATCCTCGTACTGCTCCCAGTCGCGGTTGTCGGGCAAGCGCACGCCCACCGCAGGCTGCTCCGGGAACCGGGCATGGATGGCCGATTTCGTAAACATCTGGATCGATGGTAGCCCGGCGGGTGGGAGTGTCAAGGTTCCGGGAGAGAACCTAGCCAGCCGGGCCGGCGGCCGGGTTCGCGGTCGGCGTCTTCTCCGACCCGATCCCGCTGCTGTCGCGCGCGGCGCTGGCGCTGTTCCTGGCGCTGCTGGCGCTGGCCGGGGCGTGGCTGCTCGGACGGAGGGCATAGCGCGGTCTCCGCTCCCTGCCCGCCTCCGGTCCGCGCCCCCGGGCCGAGCTCGCCGACGGGCCGGCAGCGGCGGCCCGCCGGGACCGGAGGCGCCGCTGGCCGCGGGGCCCTCGGCAGATCCCGGGCGCGGCTCCCGATGCGACTGGCAGTGCCTGGTCGTCCGGCCCGCTGTCGGGCGCGGGGTGGGCGAGAAACCAAACACATATTGACACGGCCTCTCAACCGCCGTAGACTCGGCTTAACTTCGCGTGGGGGAAGCTGCGGTGGATCGGCGGTGCGACGCGGGCCGGAGGCGCCGGGCGATCGGGGCCAGGATCCGGGGGGAGTTGGCGATGAGAAAGTCACTCGCAATCGTGGTCGTTGTCGTCGTCGTGGCCGGAGCGGGCGCGGCGGCGCCGGCGAGCGGCCAGTGTCCGGTCGTGGCGAACGGCACGTTCGCGTCGGACGTGAGCGGCTGGAGCAACTTTGCGACGTGGGACGGGTCGCTCGGCAACCCGGTGGGGTCGGACAAGGTCGGGCCGGTGAACGCCGGCGGTTCGATGACCTGCGGCGACTCGCTGTCCACGTGCGTGCCGGTCACCGCCGGCGCCAACTGCACCCTGAGCGCGCAGGCGTACGTCCCGTCCGGGCAACCGACGAACGGGAACGGCGACGTGAGCTACGTATTTTTCAGCGACGCCGGCTGCACCACGGTCCTCTCCCTCTCAACCCAAGCGACGATACCGGGCTCGCAGCAGGGAACGTGGGTCTCGCTCAGCACCGGGAAGGTGACGATCCCGGCGGGTGCCCACTCCGCGCAAGTCGCCCTCAACGTGTGCGCACCTCCCGGCACGTCGATGACGATCAACTGGGACAACGTTGTCTCCGCCGCCTACCAGGAGCTGATCCCGACACTGAGCACGAAGGGGCTGCTGCTGTTCGGCGCGCTGCTGGCGCTGGTCGGGCTGGTGGCGCTGCGCGCCGTCCGCGGCTGACCGGCGAGGGACTGGGTAGCCGGCAGGGCGCCGGGCCGCGCGGCGTGCCGCGCGAGGTTGCCGCGCGGCCTGGCGTGTGCGACGCTGGCG
>JAJXYW010000137.1 GCA_021780415.1 Acidobacteriota bacterium | reverse complement strand
AGCGGCGCTAGGAGTGATGGCGGGCGGCGGATTGCTGGCGGGCGAGGTCGGCTTCGAAGTCGGCGCGGCTTTGAGCGATGGCGCGCTTGTAGCCGGTGGGATCGATCCAGACCGAGGGGCCTTCGGTTTTCATGCGCGCGAGTTTGCTGAGCAGGTCAAAGTAGCTGCCGTGCGAGCTGAGGAAGATGTCGCAGGGGAGCGCGTTGAGGATGTCGAAGGTGTGGGCGAAGTCCTGCGCGATGCCGTGGTACGAGGCGGAATGGCCGGGGGTTGCGATGAGGCGGTACTCATCGAGTGCGGTGACGCTGCCGACAATAACGACGTTGAGCGGCTTGCCGTTCTCGATGACCTGCATGGTCCAGGTGGTGCAGCCGGGAGTGTGGCCGGGGGTTTTGTGCGCGGTGAGCGTGATGCCGCCGAGCTGGACGGTGCTGCCGTCGTGGAGGACGCGGTCGACGTGGGCTGCGGGCCAGGGCTTGAAGTGGGCGAAGTCGGTGCGGCCGCCGGTTTCGATGGAGGAGACGTCGGCGTCCATGACCATGTATTTGGCATGGGTTTGCTTGAGGATTTCGGCGCTGCCGCCGGCGTGGTCGGAGTGGGCGTGGCTGATGAGGAGGATCTTGATGTCAGAGAAGTGGAAGCCGAGCTGCTCGACGCTGTGGCGGATGAGCGGAGGCGAGGAGACGAGGTTGGAGTTGAGGAGGATGTCGCCGGCAGGGGTGGTGATGAGGTAGGAGGCGAGGTCGCGGCTGCCCACGTAGTAGAGGTTGGGGGCGATGCGGAAGGGCGGGAGAGGGGTGGTCCAGTCGGGGTTTTGTTGCGCTGGGATCTGGGCGCATGCGAGCACTGAGAGGACGGCGGCCGCGAGACGTATGGATCGGGAGAGCAGGCGCATGTTTGTTTGATATCAGCTTGCAGACGGGCGGCGGGAGTGATGGATGTGGTGCGGATGATGAATTATTCGAGGGCGGCGGTGACGTCGCGGACGAGGTTGCGAATGTAGGTGCGGCGGTTGAGCAGGGCTACGAGGGCTTGCTTGGTGGACTCTTGGGAGGCTTCGTTGGCGGTGTCGACAGCGGTGTCCCAGGCGGTCCAGAGGGCTTCGAGCTGCTCGTGGGTTTCGGTGAGCAAGGCGGAAAACTTGACGCGGGAGGATTCGAGTTGGGCGCGGGCGTCGGGATCATCGCCAGCCATTTTCAGCTCTTCGAGGGCCATGTTGAGTTCGAAGGCTTCTTCGAGGAGGTCGGGTGGGGCTACTTGTTTTTTCTGCGTGCCGGTTGATTTGGCGAGGTCAGTGGCAGTGCGCGATTGCTCTTCGAGCTGGATGCCCTGGAGGGAGAGCAGGTATTCAGTGCGGAGGATGGGGTCGCGGAGGGTGCGGTAGGCGTCGTTGAGCTGCGAGCTGGCGGCGAGTGCGGCCTGCTGGGCCTCAAGAGGCTGGCTTGCGAAGCGGTCGGGGTGGAGCTTGCGCGATTGAGCGTAAAAGGTCTTCTCGAGGGCTGCGAGGTCGAGGTGGAGATGCTGCGGGAGGGAGAAGAGGGTGAAGTAGTCGGTGGGCATGGGTTTGTTAGTTCTCAGTTGTTAGAGTACCTGTGGCGGGGGATGGGTGCGGGGAATGGAACGCAGATTGAGGAGGGTCGGGAGGATGCTACACTCCCGTATTATGCGAGGACGAATCTACCTTTGTTCTGCGGCCGTGATGGGCTGCGCGCTTTCTTTTAGTGTCTGCGGCTATGCGCAGAAGGTACCGGCGAAGCATGGGATGACGCCGGATGACCTGGTGACGATGGCGCGGGTGGGTGCGCCGGTAGTGTCGCCGGATGGGGCGTGGGTGGCGTACACGGTGAGCCGCGTTGATCCGCGCGATGACAAGAATGTGAGCCAGCTATGGATGGTGAGCTGGGATGGGAAGCAGGACCTACAGTTGACGTTCAGTAAGGATGGGGCAGGGGATCCGCAGTGGAGCCCCGACGGCCGGTGGTTGGCGTTTACGACGGGGCGCGAGGCGGACGGAGCGAAGGCGGCCAAAGGGGAGCAGGTGTGGGTGCTTGACCGGCGCGGAGGCGAGGCGCAACAGTTGACGAATGTGAAGCAGGAGCTGCAGGGATACAAGTGGTCTCCGGATTCGAAGACGCTGCTGCTGACGCTGAGGGAACGCGATGAGCCGTTGGAGGACAAGGGTGCGAAGCCTAAGCCGCCCAAGCCGATCGTGATCGACCGGTACCACTATAAGGAAGACAATGTGGGCTTTCTGACGGACAAGGAGCCGCATCTTTACCTGTTCGATGTGGCGACGAAGAAGTTGAGCAAGCTGACGAATGGGCCGGTGGATGGGGAGGGTTCTTATGGCGAAGGGGGTGGGACGTGGAGTCCGGATGGGACGATGGTGGCGTTTGTGAGCAACCAGTCGAAGCCGGATCCTGACCGCGTGGATAACCCAGATGTATTTGTGGTGGATGCGAAGGCTGGAGCGACGCCGCGGCAACTGACGACGTTTGTGGGGACAAACTCTGGGCCGCTGGCGTGGACGCAGGATTCGAAGGAGATTATTTATCGGCAGGGAACGACGCTGCACTACTCGATCTATGACCTGCGGCAGATGGCGATGGTGGCGGTGGCTGGTGGAGAGCCGAAGTTGTTGGCGCCGAAACTGGATGCGTGGGTGGGTTCACCGGTGCTGGCTCCAGGCGGACGTGCGATGCTGACCGAAGTGCCGGAGGATCGCGAGGAGTGGGTGGGAGAGATTCCGCTGGATGGCGACGGGAACGTGAAGCGGTTGACGAAAGGTAGTGGGTCGGCGGCTGGATTGAATGAGGCAGGCGGACATGTGGCGGTACTGTGGTCGACTGACGCTGCGCCGGCGGAGGTGTATGCGCTGGATGGCGGCAAGCTGCGTAAGCTGACGGGGCAGAATGATGCGCTGATGGCGACGCTGGAAGTTGTGCCTACGGAGAATATTGAGGCGAAGACGAAGGACGGCAGCGAGGTGCATGGGTTGCTAACGATGCCGGTGGGGTACGTTGCGGGCACAAAGGCTCCGATGATCTTGTTCATTCATGGCGGGCCGACGGCACAGGATCAGCATGGGTTCGATCTGTCGCGGCAGATGTTTGCGGCGCATGGGTATGCCGTGCTGCAGGTGAACTATCGCGGGAGCACGGGGCGCGGTCAGGCGTACAGCACGGCGATCAATGCGGACTGGGGTGATAAAGAGGTGATCGACCTGATGGCTGCGACCGATGCTGCGGTGGCGACGGGGAAGATTGATGAAGACAAGATGGGCGTGGGTGGATGGAGCTACGGCGGCATCCTTACGGACTACACGATTGCCAGCACGGACAGGTTCAAGGCCGCGACGTCCGGTGCGGGCATGGGGAACCTGCTGGGGTTCTATGGGATCGATCAGTACATCCTGCAGTATCAGGATGAGTTGGGGCCGCCGTGGAAGAAGCTGGATCTTTATGTGAAGCTGTCGTATCCGTTCCTGCATGCGGATCGGATCAAGACGCCGACGCTGTTCATGGGTGGGGATAAGGACTTCAATGTTCCGGTGGAGGGCGGCGAGCAGATGTACCAGGCGCTGCGCGCGGTGGGAACGCCTGCGGAGTTGATCGTGTATCCGGGGCAGCTCCATGGGTTCACGCGGCCCAGCTTTATCAAGGACCGGTATCAGTATTGGTTTGATTGGTACGACAAGTATGTGCGCGGGATGCAGCCGAAGCCGGTGGAAGAGAAGAAGGCTGAGGAGAAGAAGGACTCGGCTACGGAGTAGTTGTTGAGTGTTGATGAAGGCGAACGGGGCTTACACTTGAGGGCATGAAGATGCTGAGAGTGTGGGCGCTGTCTGTGTTGTGTTTGGTGATGGTGAGTGGGGCGCAGGCGCAGGAGACGGCTGCTGGTGGAACGAACGCCGATGCGGTGTGGAGGAATGATCTCGCGGCGCGGCGGGCGGAGTTGATCAAGCGCAATGGGCCGGGTACGGACGCGGCGATGCGTGACAAGTTGGTGGCGATGTACGCAAGCGACCAAGCGGCTCGCGGTGCTGGGACGGGGCATCCGGTGTATACGGCGAAGACGGCGGAGGTGGATCGGCAATTGACGACGGAGCTGAAAGAGATTGTCGCGCGGCATGGGTGGCCGACGATCGCGATGGTGGGGTATGACGCGTCGAATGATGCGATGGCGATGCTGACGCATACGCCGGACCATGCGTGGCAGGTGTCGTTATTGCCGCGGCTGGAGAGGTTGGCGGGGGAAGGGAAGATCGATGGGTCGATGCTGGCGACGGTGGTGGATAAGAACCTGGTGAGCGAGGGCAAGCTGCAACGCTATGGTACGCAGTTCAAGGTCGTCGGGGGAAAGATGGCGATGGTCGCGGTGGAGGATCCGGCGGGGCTCGATGCACGGAGAGCGAGCGTGTTTCTGCCACCGATGAAGACGTATGAGGAGATGTTGGCGCAGATGTATCACCTGCCGGTGAGCGATCAGGCGGCGGGGGCGCGGTAGTTAGGCGGCTACGGAGATGCGCTCGGCAAAGGTGCTGGGCTCAGGGATGGACAGGCCGTCAGTGCGGAGTTCTTCGATGTAAATCTGGATACTTTCGCGGATCAATGTGGCTACCTCTTCGCGAGTCTCTGCGGCGACCCCGAGGCCAGGTAGATCGGGAGCGTAAGCTCCCCAGCCGCCGTCTTTACCTCGTTCGTAGATGACTAGGTAGTTGCGCATGATCCTTGTCAGGTTGTTGGATGAATAGAAGGAATTGCTTCGTAGCGCCTGCTCATTTCTGCTTGTCTCGCTGACCGATTGCCCCCGTCCAATAAAAGTTGGTGCTCAATTTCGCGTTCCTGACGTAATACAGTGCAGGAGGATCGTCCGTGGCTCTTGGGGCCAGGGTTCGTGCCTCTTAGAATTGTTGAAACGAGAGAACACTTTTCGCGATGGGTTCGCATTGTCAGCGGGGTGATCGTACAACCGCATTTGCTGCATTTTCCCATGCTTCACCTCAAGGTTGACCCAAATTATAATGAACAATGCTCAAAGGCTTCATTTGGGCTTACGGCTCTTCGGCATGCTTCGAGTCGCGCCTTCGTCAGCGTTTCGATAGAAGTCGATTGCACGAGCTCGTTCGAAAGTTGCTCCTGTCGACGTTGCCCGGCTCTTAGGGCCGGGGCGCGATCCGCTTCGAGGCGGTCCCATACATTTGAGCATGTGAGAGCTTAGTCGAATCGCTGGAATCAGGTCGCCGCACCTAACGCATGGATACATTGAGCTAAGGGTATACCCAGACTAGATTATGCGGAGAAGGAGGAGCCGCAGCCGCAGCTCTTGGTGGAGTTGGGGTTGATGAAGTTGAAGCCCTGGCGCATGAGGGTCTCTTCGAAGTCGAGGACCATGCCGGCGAGGTAGAGGAAGGATTTGGGGTCGACGAAGATGCGGACGGGCTTGGCGCCGCTGGGGTCGTTGGGGGTTTCGAGGCCGGCACCGAAGACGAAGGTGCGGTCGCGGTCACGGGGCTGGGTGTCGAAACGGATGTTGTAGCTGAGGCCGCTGCAGCCGCCGCCCTGGATGCCGACGCGGAGGCCGCCGGCGTCGGGGGAGATGCCTTCCTTGGCCATCGCAATGCGGATGCGCTTGAGGGCGTTTTTGGTGATCTCGATGGCCGCCTTGGCGCGGGGTTGCTGGCCCTCGGCGGTGAGCAGGGTCATGCCCGCGAGCGGGTCCTTGGTGGTGTCGGGCGCAGGGGCGCTCATCGATTGGCTGGTGGTGGTCGAGATGGAGACGGTGGACATAAGAGATGTGTGGGGTGTGACGGAAAGCAGGTCCCTCGCTTCACTCAGAAAGGCATCCAAGAGCAACTACAAGGATCCTTCACTTCGCTTAGAATGACAGCGAAAAACGGGCAACAGATAGGCGAACGACAAAGACGTTCATCGGCGAGCCGGTTGACGAACCCATCCATGACAGCGATGGCTGTCATGGATGGGGATCTCTTGGGAGAAAGGAGGGTTAGTGAGCGGCGACTGCGACCGGAGCAGATTCAGCGACGCCGTTCTTGGTCTTCCAGTCGCCGATGGCGGCGCGAATGGCGTCCTCGGCGAGCACGGAGCAGTGAATCTTTACCGGCGGCAAAGAGAGTTCCTTGACGATGTCGGTGTTGGAGATGGACAGGGCCTCGGCCACCGTCTTGCCCTTTACCCACTCGGTGGCGAGAGAGCTGGAGGCGATGGCTGAGCCGCAGCCGAACGTCTTGAACTTGGCGTCTTCGATGACCTGCGTCTCGGGATTGACGCGGATCTGGAGGCGCATGACGTCGCCGCACTCAGGCGCTCCGACGAGGCCTGTGCCTACTTCGGAGGAGCTCTTGTCGAGCGTGCCGACGTTGCGGGGATGTTCGTAGTGATCAACTACCTTTTCGCTGTATGCCATGGTGTTTTAGTCCCTCTCAGAAGAGGCGGCGCAGGGTGCTGAAAGGCGCTCGCTCTCGATCTTTTCTAGTTAGATCATATATCGGACTGTTTTGGTGCGCAATACCTCTGAGTGGGACCGTATTTATTCTGGCAGTCCTGTGGTTGAGCATTTTCTCTGCTGCTGGAAGATGTGGGTGATTCTCCAGTGGCGGCTGGGACGGGGGCTCCGGCACCGTCGGATTCGCCGGTGGAGAGCTGGGCGGGGGTGATTCCGTCGTCGCCGTCGCCATAGGTGGGATAGGGTTTGGGCTCAGTGCTGGTGGGCATGGAGCGGAGGGTAGCGAGGTCCTGGAGGAGGGCCTTCCAGGCACCGGGATCCTTCCTGGTGGCGAAGGGGAGGTCAAGGTTGGAGTAGTAGGCGAGGATGTCGCTCTGTATGCCGGGGGGATGGGGTTGGCGGGAGTGAGGGTGAGGCGGTGGAGGAGGGTGGCGTAGGTCTCATCGGTGAGGCTGTAGCTGCTGGGGCGGGCGGGATAACCGGTGTCGAGGTCGCGGTTAGTGAGGGGGTGGAAGGGGTCGCGGGACTGGCGCGGAACGGGTTGCGCAGCGATCTCTTTGGATGTGGGGGGAGTGGAAGGGGGAGTGTTGGCGTGAGTGCCGCTGGCTGCGGGAGGGGTGAAGCGACGGAGGGTTCGATTGAGTTCGTTGGTGGAGACGATGACGGAGTGGATGTAGTCGACTTCGGTTTCGGAGGTGGGGCCTTTGATGGCGAGTAGTTTGAGCTTGCCGACCTTGGGGAGGATACGGATGAAGCCGGCGAGGACGAAGGTTCCGATGCCGGCGCGTCTGCGGTAGGCGCTCCAGTTGTTGGCCTGGGCGACGGCGGCGATCTCGAGGGTGAGCTGCTGGAGATCGGCGTTGTCGACGTCGGCGGGCTCGTCGTGCCGATGCAGGATGGTGAGGGCGTCGGCGATGCGGGGGATGAATCGGTGGACGGAGAAGCGGTAGCCGGCGACATTCATACGTCGGTGGCGGATGCTGGTAAAGTCCTCGCGGAGGCCGTAGGTCTGGTAGAAGGCAAGGGCCAGCTGTTTGGTGGGGACTTCAAGGCCGGCGTAACGCAGGTAGTGGACGGGCGCAAAGCGGTGGTGCGCGATCTCGTCGACGTCGAAGGCGAACTCGGACTGAACGTGCTGATGCTCCCCTTCGGCGTAGGTGACGACGAAGCCGTATTTGTCGCGGAGCCTGGGGAACTCGATGGGAACGGCGAGGTTGGTGGCTTCGGAGTGGCCGATGGAGTCGCCAATGTAGTGGGAAAGAGCTCCGATGGCAAAGGCGAGCTCGTCGGCGTTGCTGGCGTTGCGGAAGAGGTTGACGACGAAGTCGCCCGAGCGGACGTAGTGGGTGAGCTTGGAGAAGAAAAGGTCACCGAAGGGGTAGTAGCCGATGTCCTGAATGACGCAACCACCATAGGCGTAGGCGCGAGCGTGTTCGATTTCGGCGGGGGTGAGGTACGGATAGCGGCTCTTGAGCAGAGGGACGATGGAACTGTTCCACGTCAGATCGATGAGCTGCTCATGGGTGAGGGGAGAGTAGGCGTCGGCTGGACGGATTATGCCGAGAAAAGATAGGAGCATCGCAAGAGCGGATAGTCGGCGTACGAGGTTCATGGAGGTGGAAGATCCCAATGGGTGGGATGGGGAAATGAGGCTGAGATGATGCCCGTCGGGGAGAAGAACAGGAGGGCGTGGGTTTGGAACATGCAGGACGCTAGAAATGATCCTGTGCCTTGTACCAGAGGAAGAGGGCGAAGAACCAGGTGAGGGCGGCGCTGAGGATGGCTCCTTCGATGGCTCCGGGGATCTGGTTCCATGCGGGGTGGCCGTGCAGGAGGGCTTCGAGGAGGATGTCGAGGAGCGTATTCGCTATGAGCCAGGCGAGGAAGAAACGCCAGGATGGTTTGTTCTTCATGTGGCGCCTCTGAGGTTTCGCCCTTCGCCGGATGGAACCGGATTGGGCGGTGGGAAAAGCACAAGGCACGACCGAAGCCGTGCCCTGTGGTGATT
>JAJXYW010000288.1 GCA_021780415.1 Acidobacteriota bacterium | reverse complement strand
TGGAACTGGCGGAGAGTGGGGGATTCGAACCCCCGGTAGAACTTTCGTCCTACAACGGTTTAGCAAACCGCCGCCTTCAGCCACTCGGCCAACTCTCCTGCGGGGTAGACCCTGATTATAGCCTGTGCCGCCGCCCCGCGCGAACTCCGGCCTCCCGCCCGCACGGATTTAGCGATACATTGCAAAGAGCATCGTCTGCATCCTATTCCAGGAGTTCATAGCCATAGACGTCGCCACGATCCCCGGCACCGTGCGCCTCACGCGCCGCAGTCTGCCAGCACGCAACAAGATGCGTCTGCTGCCCCTGCTCGGAGCCACCTACTTCATGGTTGCAGGGGGCCCGTACGGCTTGGAAGACATTATCGGCAAAGCCGGCTACTGGCGAGCCCTTCTGATGCTCGCCGTCATCCCGCTGATCTGGAGCCTTCCCACCTCGCTCATGGTCGGCGAACTCGCCAGCTCCATCCCCGCAGAGGGCGGCTTTTACGTCTGGGTGCATCGCGCCATGGGTCCCTTCTGGGGCTTTCAGGAGGCTTGGCTCTCGCTCGCCGCCAGCGTCTTTGACATGGCCATCTACCCCACCATCTTTGTCCTTTACCTCACTCGCCTCGCCCCTGCGTGGACACTGGGATATCGCGGGACCCTCTGGGCGCTGGCCATCATCATCGGCTGCACGCTCTGGAATCTCACCGGAGCCAAAGCCGTCGGCATGTCTTCCGTCGCCCTCTTCTGCGTACTTCTGGCACCCTTCGTCGTGCTCATCGCCGCAGGCCTCTGGACCTGGCATGGTAACGGCTCAGGCGCGCTGCTGCGCTCCGTCGGAGTCCCCGATCTCGCTGGTGCCATCTCCGTCACCATGTGGAACTACATGGGCTGGGACAACGCCAGCACCGTCGCGCAGGAGGTCGAGGACCCACAGCACAACTATCCCCGCGCCATGCTCGGCGCCACCGCGCTGGTCGCCTTCACCTACATTCTTCCGCTCACCGCCGTAGCCCTCGCCGGCCTCGCACCCAGCCAGTTCTCCACCGGCGCTTGGACCGACGCCGCACGCACTCTCGCCGGACCGATCCTCGCTTTCGCCGTCGTTGCCGGAGGCATGATCAACGGCGTCGGCATGTTCAATCCCCTCATGATGAGCGTCACCCGCGTTCCCTTCGCCATGGCCGAAGGCGGTCAAGCTCCCCGAGTACTTCTGCGCCGCAACCGGCTCGGCGTACCCTGGGTAAGCGTCCTGGCATGCGCGGCCATCTGGGGTCTCGCACTGCGCTTTACCTTCGAGCGTCTCATCTCCATCGACCTCGTACTCTACGGCGCGGCACTGCTTCTGGAGTTCATTGCGCTCATCGTCCTGCGCCGCCGCGAGCCCGACCTCGTCCGCCCCTTTCGTGTCCCCGGCGGAATGCCCGGCGCCATCGCCGCAGGCAGTGGGCCCGCACTCCTGATCGCCTTCGCTCTCTGGGCCGCCCGCGACGAACGCGTCCTCGGCCTCAATGCCCTGCTCTTCTCCGCAGTGGTCGCCGTATCCGGAGCCGTGGTCTACGCTGCGGCTGAATTCTTCCGCAAGCACCGTCACCCCTGATCGCAAGCGTGGCCCGCAGGCGCAGCTTCCGCTGCAACCCACGAGCCACCGTCTCCACTTGGATCAATCGAACCTAGCCTTTGCTCTTCTTCTCCTCAAACGCAACCCGCGCTTTGGTGATGATCGCCCGCGCCGCTGCCGCGTCCTTCCAGCCGCGCACTTCCACGCGCTTCCCTTCAAGGTCTTTATAGATCGAGAAGAAGTGTTTGATCTCTTTCAGAATATGCGGGTACACCTCGGGGTATTCGCTGACGTTCTTATACCGCGGATTACTCTCGCCCACCGCCAGAATCTTCTCATCCGGCTGGCCCTGGTCGATCATATCCAGCACCCCGATCGGTCGCACCTCCAGCACGCAGCCCGTGAAGCTCGGCGTATCCACCAGCACCAGCACATCCAGCGGATCACCATCCTCAGCCAGCGTGCTCGGAATAAATCCGTAGTCTCCCGGATAGTGGACCGGCGAAAACAGATTGCGGTCCAGGCGAAAGACGTGCAGCTTCTTGTCGTACTCATATTTGTTGATGCCGTCCAGCGGAATCTCAATCACGGCATTGACCAGCTCGGGGGCATTCTCGCCCACCGGAAGCTCAAGATAATTCACCATAGCGTTAAGGGTCTCTTCTTCTCTCGGCGATTTCAAACCAGCACTCGGCCGTGCCTGCTGCTGCGACTCCAGCAACGGCACCCTCCAGACGATTCACATCCGCGCACGAGGTTCTACAAATAGTCTACCGTTACCCGCCATCCACCGCACCCCATCACAGCGCGCGAGGTCTTCCAGATGCTAGGCTGGAAGGCGGGAGCCTGATCCATTTTGACTGAATCTACTGCAACATCTGCAACCGTTGCCCTCCATCCTGAGGGCAGCAGCCGTTTCGTGCGCGCCTGCCTTCGCCAGCCCGTCGACCGCACCCCCGTGTGGTTCCTCCGCCAGGCCGGCCGCTACATGCCGGAGTACATGGCTGTGCGCAAGCACCACTCGCTGCTCGACATCTGCCGCACCCCCGACATCGCCGCCGAGGTCACCATCACCGCCGCCGAGCGCCTCGGTGTCGACGCCGCCATCATCTTCGCCGACCTCCTCCTGCCCCTCACGCCCATGGGCCTCGACTTCGAGTTCGTCGCCGGCGAAGGCCCCCAGGTCCACACTCCCATCCGTTCCCTCGAACACATCCAGGCCCTCCGCACCGATCGCGTCGACGAGCTCAGCTACGTCGCCAAAGCCATCGAAAAAGTCGCCGCGCACTTCGCCACCCCGCGCCCCGACGGCGACCGCCTCGGCATCATCGGCTTCTGCGGCGCTCCCTTCACCCTCGCCAGCTACATGATCGAGGGCGGCAGCTCGCGCAACTACGTCGAAGCCAAGAAGATGATGTACTCCAACGACGGCGCTTGGCCCCTCCTGATGGAGAAGCTCATCACCGTCCTCGTCGCCTACGCCCAGCAGCAGGTCGAAGCCGGTGCCGACTGCATCCAGATCTTCGACTCCTGGGTCGGCGCGCTCTCCGTCACCGACTATCGCCAGTACTGCCTCGCCCCCTCCACCGAACTCGTCCAGCGCATCAAGGCTCTCGGCGTCCCCGTCATCTACTTCGGCGTCGACACCGCCTCCATGCTCCCCGCCATGGCCGAAACCACCGCCGACGTCCTCGGCCTTGACTGGCGCACGCCCCTCGACGAAGGCTGGCGCTCCATCGGCCCCGGCTGCGCCGTCCAGGGCAACCTCGACCCCATCACACTCTTCGCCCCGCTTGACATCCTCGAAGCGCGCGTCCGCGAAGTCCTCGCCTGCGCCGCCGGACGTCCCGGCCACATCTTCAACCTCGGCCACGGCATCGTGCCCGGAACGCCCGTGGACAACGTCATTCAGGTCGTCGAGTGGGTCAGGCAGTTCGGTGTCGCGCAGCACGCCCACACCACCAGCAAATAATCGGGGAGAACATGAGTCAGCAACCCGCAATTCTTCTGCTCGCCCACGGCACGCCCGACACGCTCAGCCAGATGCCGGAGTATCTCCAGAAGGTCACCGGCGGCCGCCCCATGCCGCAAGAGGTCGTCCAGGAACTCCAGCACCGCTACGCTGAGATCGGCCTCCGCGAGGAGCCGCTACCCGAAGGCCCCCCGCTAACCCGCTGGACACTCATGCAGGGCCGCCTGCTCAGCGAACTCCTCGGCCGCCCCGTCTACGTCGCCATGCGCAACTGGCACCCCTACATCGCCAACGTCGTTGCGCGCATGAAGGCCGACGGTGTCCGGCACGCGCGAGTTCTCTGCCTCGCGCCACAAAACTCCCGCACCTCCACCGGCCTCTATCGCCGCGCTCTCATGGACGCCGTCGGCAACAGCTTCACCGTCGACTTCATCGCCGGCTGGGCCGACGAGCCTCTCCTCGCCCAGGCCTTCGCCGAGCGCATGTGGCCCGTCTGGGCCGAAGCCTGCGCCGTCACCAGCGCCGCAGCAGGCAAACCCGTTCGCGTCCCCATCCTCTTCACCGCCCACGCCGTTCCCTGCCGCACCATCATGGCCAGCACCCCTCCATCGGCCCTATCCGATGCGCGCCCAGGCGCCCCTGTCCCCGCCGACGGCATGCAGCACTACGGCAGCTCCCAAAGCCCCGACCCCTACCCCGTCGAATGCAAGCAGACCGCCATCGCCATCGCCGCCGCCCTCCGCCCCGTCGGCCTCACCGACTCCGACTGGTTCTTCGCCTTCCAGTCCCAGGGCGTCGCCGGCGCTCCCTGGATCGGGCCCACCGTTCCCGACACCCTCAAAGCCCTCGCCGACTCCGGCCACAAAGCCGTCGTCCTCCAGCCCGTCGGCTTCCTCTGCGACCACGTCGAAATCCTCTACGATATCGACATCGACTTCAAGCAGCAGGCTGAAGCCCTCGGCATGAAGCTCTGGCGAGCCGAGAGTCTCAACGACTCCCCCACCCTCATCCGCGCCATCGACAGCGCCCTCCATCGTTCCTCCACGCGCCTCGACCCCACGGCCGCACCCGAGCCCGCGCGCACCCGCCCCACCTAATCCACTCACCCGCCAACGCAATAAAAACTCAGCACCGCATCTCCCTGCTCCAGCACGCGCGTCCTCTCCAGCACGGAATATCTCGCCTGCAGCGGCTGTTTGCGCGCATGTTCCGCCACCACCACCGCCCCATCCGCAAGCACCGCTGCATGATGTCGCGCCAGAAACTTCAGCGTCTCTTCATACGCCTCCGCGTCCTCATACGGCGGATCGAGAAACACAATCTCCGCCGCGCGTTCCTTCGCCAGCAGCGACTGCAACAGCTTCTCCACGCCTCGGTCCTCCAGCGCAAACCCGCCCGCAATCTTCAACGCCGAAAGGTTCGCGCGGATCGCCGCCACCGCCGCCCGCGCACTCTCCGCTAGCCACACAAACTCCGCGCCACGGCTGATCGCCTCAATCCCCACCGCTCCCGACCCCGCATACAAGTCCACAAACCGCGAGCCTTCCACGCGTGACCCCAGCACATTGAACAGCGTCTCCCGCAGCCGGTCACTCGTCGGCCGCGTCGCCACTCCGCGCGGCGCCTGCAGCAACCTCGACCGGTACTCCCCCGCAATCACTCTCATCCTTCAAGGATATCGTGCGCCCGCGCGCCCTCACTCGAACTCTGTCCTTACCCTCGCCGTCCGCGCAGGACCGCCTACAATAGACCCATGCTGCGTTCGTCCATCTCCATCGGCAGGTTCATGAATGTTGATCTGCGCGTCCACATCTCCTTCCTGCTGCTGCTCATTATCTCCGTAGGCTTCTCGCTGGTCGAGACCGGCGGAGCCGGACGCGGCGCAGCACTCTGGCTGGCCATGTGTTCCGCAGTCCTGGTGCGCGAAGTTGCACGTTCCATCGCCGCCACCTACGTTGGTCTGCGTCTGCGCGCACTCTTCCTTCTTCCCGTCGGCGGCCTCATGGCCTTCTCCACCTCCACCCACGACGCCAATACGCCCGAAGCCAACACCCGCCTCCTCATGCTCACCGGCCCCATCGCCAACTTCGGCGTCGGCCTCCTCCTGCTCGGCGCCAGCTACGGCCTTGAGCCCCGCGTCTCCCTCCTCGCACAGCCCTGGATCTCCACCAGCCACATCCTTCGCAGCCTTATCTGGATGCAGATCATCCTCGGCATGGTCAGCCTTCTGCCCATGCCCGTCGTGCCCGCCACCGTCACTCGCTCCGGAGCCAATACCGCCGACACCAAGCCTGCAAAATCAGGCGTTGCCAGCCTCCTGCCCTTCCCCTCCTTCGGCCTCGGCACCGGTCTGGCACTCGCCATGATCGTCGCCGGCTTTGTCCTCATGAATCTCTGGCTCGTCATTCTCGGCGGCTTCATGATGCTTGGCGCGCAACTCTCCAGCGCCCACACCGTCTCCACCACGGACGCTGAATCCATCCTCGTTCGCGAGGTCATGCTCACCGAGTACACCATCCTCTCCAGCTCCGACACCCTGCAAGGCGCACTCGACCGCTCCATCCACAGCGCCCAGGACGTCTTCCCCGTCGTCCGTGGAGACCGTCTCGTTGGCTCCATCGCCCGCCAGACCATCGCCGAACGCCTCGTAACCGAGGGCGACAACTACCTCCAGGGCATCATGACCCGCAGCCTCCAACTCGCCAGCCCCACCGACAAGCTCGTCGAAGCCCTCCGCCGCGCCGCCCTCCTCGGCGCCAGCGAGTTCATCCCCGTCGTCGAAAACGGCGCCATGATCGGCATCCTCACCCCACAGAGCCTCTCCCGCGCGGTCCAGCAGATCAAACTCATGCGCCCCACCACCGACAAACTCCGCGAGAACCTGTGATGGACGAGCAAAGCAATCCCGCTCCTGCTTTGAAGGGGATGGGCTTCAGCCCATCCGTTGAGACCCAGTCAGACGGACGGGCTTTAGCCGCAGAGGGATTACCCTCGCACGACCGTCCCCTCGCCCCCGGCCTATATCTCGTCGCCACGCCCATCGGCAACCTCGAAGACATCACCCTCCGCGCACTCCGCGTCCTCCGCTCGGCGGACCGCATCGCCTGCGAGGACACCCGCCAGACCGCCAAGCTGCTAGGCCACTTCGGAATCCGCACGCCCACCATCAGCTACCACACGCACAACGAAAACACCCGCGCCGGCGAGCTCATCGAAGCCCTCAAATCCGGCGGCCGCATCGCCGTCGTCTCCGACGCAGGCATGCCTGGCATCGCCGACCCCGGAGCCATCCTCGCCGCCCAGGCCATAGCCGCCGGCGTTCCCGTCTACCCCATCCCCGGAGCCAACGCCGCGCTCAGCGCTCTCATTGCCAGCGGCCTCCCCGCCGAGCGCTTCACCTTCCACGGCTTCCTCCCCTCCAAAGAAGGCCAGCGCCGATCATCTCTCGAAACGTTGCGCGCAGCCATCGCACAAAGTAAATCGGACGAGCCCACCACCCACATCTTTTACGAAACCCCGCACCGCGTCCTCGACGCTCTCGCCGACATCGCCGACATCTTCGGCCCGCAGCAACCCGTCGCCCTGGCCCGCGAGCTCACCAAGCTCCACGAAGAGTTCCTCCGCGGCACCGCCGCCCAACTCCACGCCACCCTCAGCGCCCGCCCCTCGATCCGCGGCGAAATGGTTCTCCTGATCGACGGAACCCGCACCGCCGCATCTCCCGCCAGCGCAGCCACACACCTCACCCTCGCCGACGAAGTCGCAGCCCTCATCCGCACCGAGTCTCTCTCCGAAAAAGACGCCCTCAAGCGCGTAGCCAAATCCCGCAACATCAGCAAAAGCGAAGCCTACCGCGAGTGGCAGCGTTCGGCGTCCCGCAAAGCCTAGCCCTACCGACCCTTCACCCGATCGTAGTCATACCGGTCACTGGTCGTCCCCAGAGCCTCGTTATACAGCTCCATCGCGCCCGCAGCCTCTTTCAACTGTTCATTGAATCCATGAAGCGCGCGCAGGTGATCCGCCGTTGCCGGAATCTCCAGCTTGCTGGTCTTCAAAAACTTCTGATATCCGCGATCCACAATCCGCGCAATCTCCCCACCCAGCACCCAGCCGCCTTTGGTCAATAATCGCACCGGAGCGTTCTTCTCGGAGCTGGGCGCCATCTCCGCCGCGCACCCATTCTTGCTCACCCGGTACGCTCCCGCGGCCCGGTTTGAACCCTCCGCCGCCGGAGAAACATCAAACTTCTCGCCACCCAGTGTGGCCAGAACCTCATCAAACGTAGGAACTTTCGTCGTCTTTGCCATGGTCAGTCTCAAACTCTCTCTGCCCGGTCGTCTCGTCAACCAGCAGTCTTCCTGCCGGGACGCCCGCATCCTGACAACCCGGCGAATCTCTACTCACTCTCGCACATCCCCTATCCATCCTTCAACGCAGCCGCAACCGACCCACGCGTTACACTCAAGCAGCATCCAGCGCATTCCGCACAAACCATGACCATTTCCCCCTCCAGCCTCCTCGGCGTCAGTCTCCTCGACCGCATCGGCAACACGCCCCTCCTGCGTCTCGACCGCCTCACCGCGCACCTTCCCGGCATCCAACTCCTCGGCAAAGTCGAGTGGGTCAACCCCGGTGGCAGCATCAAGGACCGCGCCGCCTCCAGCATCGTCCAGGCCGCCATCCGCGAAGGCAAACTCACCCCCGGCCACGCCAGCAAGTCTCTCCTCGACGCCACCAGCGGCAACACCGGCATCGCCTACGCCATGCTCGGCTCCGCCATGGACTTCCCCGTCACCCTCTGCATGCCCTCCAACGTCTCCCCCGAGCGCAAAAACATCCTCGCCGCCTACGGTGCCCACATCATCTGGACCGATCCCGCCGACGGCTCCGACGGCGCCATCCGCAAAGCCCGCGAACTCGCCGCCACCGAGCCCGGAAAATACTTTTACGCAGACCAGTACGGCAACGAAAACAACTGGCTGGCCCACTATCGCGGCACGGCCAACGAAATCTGGGAGCAAA
>JAJXYW010000283.1 GCA_021780415.1 Acidobacteriota bacterium | reverse complement strand
ATTCTTCATGACGCACGGGCAGTCGCTGCTCGACGAAGTAGCGGCGCAGCGCGAGGCCGCCAGCGAGGCGATGGACTTCGAAGCCGCCGCAGCGCTGCACCGGCAGTGGGAGAAGGTTCGCGCCGCCACTCTGCTGGCCGACGAACTGGTGCGGCCCGTCGATGAACTCCGAGCCATCATCCTTCAGGAAGCCGCGCCAGCAAGCGATGAGGCTCACACGGAAGACACTGCCCTGTTCGTCTTCGAGCATGGCCAGATTGCCGGGCCCGAGCGGCTCTCGACGCTCGGCGTGCGCGCCGTGCGCGAGCAGACCGCCGTCGGCAGCAGCCTCTTCGCGCAGCCCCTCATGCTCGCGCCTGTCCCCTTGAGCGACGCCGCAGATATGGGTGCCCCGGGTCCGGATTCTCGGACCCGGGTTTCCACGGAACCCTTAGCCACCACGCTTACGCCGGAAGACCGTGCCCGCGCTGCGATAGAAGCCCTCAACGCCTGCGCCACCACGCCCATCGACATCGCCGCGTTCTGCGACCATCTCTCGCTCTTCCGCCGCTGGTACTACCGTCCGGAGAAGCAGCGCGAGGGCGAAGTCTTTCTCCCCAACTCAGATGCCGCGTGGCCGATCCGCCGCATCCTCAACGGTGCCGCGCGCGTCGTGCTCGGGCCGCCAATACCCGTCCCGCCCGCCGATCGCGAAGCAGCACGAGAAGCCGCGAAGGCGGTGAAGACGAAGATGCTCCACGCTGGCCGCGAGGGTGTGGAGCGTGAGGTTCCCGTGCTGCCCAAACGCTCGCGGAACCGCAAGGCCGTCATTCCAGCCAATGTCGCTCCGGCCGATGTCGCAGAGTAACCCTCCGCGCGCTGCTAAACTTGAGTCAATTCGACAGCGAAGGACAGCACAGTGATAGAACTAGCCTTTTCGATTCTCGCCGCGGACTTCGCGCATCTCGCCGACGAGATTGCCACGGCCGAGCGCGGCGGCGGCACCATCGTCCACGTGGACGTGATGGACGGCCACTTTGTTCCCAACATCACCTTCGGGCCGCCGGTCGTCAAGGCCATCCGGCCCGTCACCCGGCTGCCGCTGGACTGCCACCTGATGATCGAGAACCCCGACGAGTACATCCAGGCCTTCGCAGAGGCCGGTGCCGACATGGTCTCGGTCCACGTCGAAGTCTGCCGCCACCTCAACCGCACGCTGCAACTCATCGCCGACCACGGCATGCTGGCCGGCGTGGTGCTGAACCCCGCAACGCCGGTCGAAGCTCTCTCGGAAGTCCTTTCGATGGTGCATCATGTGCTGGTAATGAGCGTCAATCCGGGCTTTGGCGGGCAGAAGTTTCTCCCCAGCTCGCTCGCTCGCATCGCGCACCTGCGGCGGCTGCGCCACGAGCTTGGCCTGAACTTCCGCATTGAGGTCGATGGCGGCGTTGCTCACGATACGGTGGCCTCCGTCGTCGAAGCAGGAGCGGATATGTTGGTGGCTGGCTCTGCCATCTTTGCGCCGGGGCAACCTCAGAAGACCGAAGAAAATGCCCGCGAGTTTCTGCGCGTGGCCCGCGCCGCCGGCTAACGCGCACGAAGCTACGGACGCAAGCAGGCCGGTTGGAAGAAACCACCCCCTCGGATGCGGTCATTGGCCTTGGCCAGATAGAATAGAAGTTGCTCGTGACGCCGCCGCAGGGAAGATGGAGTTGGCGGTCACCGCCGCACAGCAGATGGAGTTCGCGGCCTCGCCGCAGAGCAGATGGAGTTTTGGATGCGCATGAAGATTCGGAGTTTTTTCCCCAGTAATCGGACCAGTGTTCTGGTCGGCCTCGCGGTCGCCGCACTACTGGCTGGAGCCGTCGCGCTGAACGCGCAGGACCCCTCTCCCGCATCGCCGGCCACACCGCCAGCAGCCCAGACCGCGCCCGCCAGCGCAGCCCCGGCGAAGGCGGATGCGACTCTGAGCAACACGCCCGCCGGCAAGAAGAAGCATGCCAAGGTGGCCAAGGAAGATCGCATCCAGGTCACCAAGGACTCCAAGAAGGAGATCAAGAAGCAGGCCAAGTACAACCCGCTGGTCGGCAAGGATCAGCAGTTGCCGGACAAGCAACTGTATGACAAGGCGATGGCGCAGATCGCCACCGGCCACTACGACATTGGCCGGCTTGACCTCCAGACTCTGCTCGACACCTATCCCGACTCGCAGTACATGATGCGCGCCAAGCTCGCCGTCGCCGACGCCTGGTACCGCGAGGGCGGCACCGCCGCGCTCACCGAGGCCGAACAGGAGTACCGCGACTTCATCACCTTCTTCCCCAACGTCCCCGAAGCCGCCGAAGCCCAGCTCCGCATTGGCGATATCTACTTCAAGCAGATGGACGTTCCGGACCGCGACTACGCCAAGGCGACGCACGCCGAGGAAGAGTATCGCACCATGTTGAAGCAGTATCCTGACGCGCCTAAGCCGATCCTCGACGACGCGCGCCAGAAGCTGCGCGAGGTGCAGGAGGTTCTGGCCGACCGCGAAGCCGAGCTCGGCGACTTCTATGCCACGCACGCCAACTGGCCGGCCGCCATTGCACGCTACCAGACCGTGGTCGACACCTACCCGCTCTACAGCCATATGGATGACGTGCTGATCGGCATTGGCGACGCCTACGAGGCAGAGGCCGCCGTGGTGCGTACTCAGACCGTCTGCTCCAAGAAGCTCGCGCCCGAGGTTCGCTGCGTGCCTGAGGGCGCCAAGGCGAGGCTGCTCGAGGACTATGACGGCAAGGCCGCCGAAAATTATCGCAGGGTTGTAATCTATCACTCCGCCGCACCCCACGTGGAGGACGCCAAAGAGCGCCTCACCGGCATGAACCTGCCCATCCCCACGCCGACCAAGGAGCAGGCCGCCTCCAGCGAGGAACTGGAGAACAGCCGCGCGCAGTACAACCTGCAGAAGCGCATTGAGCTGCTCTTCCTGCACACTCCGGACACCGTTACCGCCGCGCGGATGGGCCTGCCCACCCTGCAGGATCCGCCGCCGACCGTCGCACCCAACGTCGTGAAGGAGTTGATGGCCGAGTACCGCGATGCCTTCAATCCGAATCTGGCGAAGACGCGTCCCGCAGCTCAGCCCAGCGCTGCCGGGTCCAGCGATGCGGACGCCTCCGCTGCCGCCACCGATACCCCGGCCGCCGCCGCTCCGCCGTCGCTTGAAGACGTTCCGGCCGACGGTACCTCAACCGCAGACGACTCGTCGAAGACCGTCACCGTCGTCGAGCCCGCGACAAGTTCCACTGAGGGCAACTCCAGCACCGGCATGGGCGTTGAGGTGCTGACGCCCGGCGCAGACGGCAGCGCACCTGCCACTGGAACCGGCGCCAGCGACCGGCCTGCCGCTACTGGCGCTCAGGACCCCAACTACGGCCTGCCCATGCCTAAGAAGGCCAGCACGGCGCTGCCTCCGGTCGAGAAGCCCGCTGCGGCCCCCGACCAGATCAACGACGTCGAAGGCCACGCCACACCCGCCGCCCAGATCGCTCCGATCGGGGCCAACGGCAAGAAGGCGAAGGTCAAGGCGCCCAAGGTCGACTCGAACGACGAGAGCTCCAGCAAGAAGAAGCCCAAGAAGGGCCTCGGCAAGCTGAATCCCTTCTAGAGACAGTTCGTAGAGGAGAAGGAGTAGTGACGACGGGAGCGGCTTCGGCTGCTCCCGTTTTCGCTTTTCTTTACTCCTTGCTCTCTACTCCTTACCCTCTGCCTTCCTGCTACCCTTAAGACTTATGAGCAATGAGCTACCGAAGGCATACGATCCGTCGCTGATCGAAGAGAAGTGGTCGAAGTTCTGGGTTGACGAGAAGATATTCTCCGTCCCCACACCAGCAGACGCAGCCTCCAACAACCCTTTCGTCCAACTGCTGCCTCCGCCCAACGTCACTGGCCGCCTGCACATGGGCCACATGCTCAACCAGACGGAGATGGACATTCTCACGCGCTGGCACCGCATGTCCGGCGACACCGCCGTATGGGTTCCCGGCACCGACCACGCCGGCATCGCCACCCAGATGATGGTCGAGCGCCAGCTCGCCGCCGAAGGCAAATCCCGCACCGACTTCACCCGCGAGGCCTTCACGGAAAAAGTCTGGGCCTGGAAGCAGCAGTACGGCTCTGCCATTACCGACCAGATGCGCCGCCTCGGCGCCAGCGTCGACTGGTCGCGCGAGTACTTCACCATGGACGACCGGCTCTCGGTAGCCGTGAAGGAAGCCTTCGTCCGACTCCACGAGCAGGGCCTCATCTACCGCGGCGCCTACATCGTCAACTGGGACCCTGTGCTGCAAACTGCCGTCAGCGATCTCGAAGTTGAGAACGAAGAGCGCGCCGGCCATCTCTTCCACATTCGCTATCCGCTCTCTGACGGCAGCGGCTCCATCGTCATCGCCACCACGCGGCCGGAGACCATGCTCGGCGACGTTGCCGTAGCCGTAAACCCCACCGACGAGCGCTACACCGCGCTGATCGGCAAGTCTCTTGAGCTTCCCCTGACCGGCCGCAAAATCCCAATCCTCGCCGACGACTGGGCGCAGCCCGAGTTCGGCACCGGCGCCGTCAAGGTCACGCCCGCGCACGACCCCAACGACTTCGCCATCGGCCAGCGCCACAACCTGCCCTCGCCGTCCATCATGGACAAGCACGCGCGCATTGAACTCGAAGGCTCGCCCTACCACGGCCTCGATCGCTTCGAAGCACGCAAGCGCATCGTCGCCGATCTCGAAGCCGCAGGACTGCTCGTCGCCATCAAGGACCACGCGCTCACGCTGCCCATCTCGCAGCGCACAGGTGCGGTGATTGAGCCACGCCTCTCGCTGCAGTGGTTCCTCAAAATCCAACCTCTCGCCGACAAGGCGATCGAGGCCGTCGACAAGGGCCACATCCAGTTCACGCCCGACAACTACCGCAAGACCTACATGGAGTGGATGAACAACATCCACGACTGGTGCCTCTCGCGCCAGCTCTGGTGGGGCCATCGCATCCCCGCCTGGCACTGCGGCGCGTGTGGCGAGATCACCGTCTCCCGCAACGCCGCGACCGCCTGCGCAAAATGTTCCAGCACCAACCTCACGCAGGACCCCGACGTGCTCGACACCTGGTTTTCCTCCGGGCTGCTGCCGTTCACCGTCTTCGGCTGGACGGGCGACGCTGCAGCCGACGCGGCTAACCCCGACCTCGCCGCGTTTTACCCGACGCAATTGCTCGTCACCGGCTTCGACATTCTCTTCTTCTGGGTGGCGCGCATGATCATGCTCGGCTGCCACTTCATGCTCGACGTGCCCAACGCCGACGGCAGCAAACGCGAGCTGAAAGACGCCGTGCCCTTCAAGGCCGTCTACATCCACGCCCTGGTCCGCGACGCCGACCGCCAGAAGATGTCCAAGACCAAGGGCAACGTCATCGACCCCATCGAGATCATCACCAGATACGGCACGGACGCGGTGCGTTTCACGCTCGCCTCGCAAGCCTCGCCCGGCACCGACATCGCCTTCAACGAAGCGCGCACCGAAGGCTATCGCGCCTTCGCCAACAAGATCTGGAACGCCGCTCGCTTCCTGCAGATGAACATCGACCGCGCCCACGAGGCCGGCTACAAGGTCTCGCTCAGCGGCCACGACTCCGTCTCGCTCGAACTTCCCGAGCACACGCCGCTCGAAACCCGCTGGATCTTCTCGCGCCTCAACGCCGTCTGCGACGAGGTCGCTCACTCGCTCGCCGCCTATCGCTTTGACGAAGCCGCCAACGCCATCTACCAATTCTTCTGGGGCGAGTTCTGCGACTGGTACCTCGAACTCGTCAAGCTGCGCCTCAACTTCGACGGCCCGCACAGCAACATCACCGCGCTCACGCTCAACGCACTGGTCACCGTCTTCGAAGCCGCGTTGCGCCTGCTCTCGCCCTTCATGCCCTTCCTCACCGAAGAGCTCTGGCACGCGCTCTACGCCAGCGTCGGCAGCGCATCGCCCGCCAGGTCCATCGCCCTCACCCGCTATCCGCAGCGTGAAGACTTCGCGGCCGACGCGTCCTCCGTACTCGCGATAGCCACGCTGCAAGAGCTCATCGTCACCATCCGCGGCCTGCGCAAAGAGCTTGGCGTCCCCGAGAAAGAATCGACGGCGATCCAACTCCACGCCACCGCAACCATCTCCGCGCTCGCCGAGTCCAACGCCGACATGCTCTCCCGACTGGCACGCGTCAGCAGCGTTGACCTCGCGCCCGCAGCGCTCACCGGCAACAACGCGCGCAGTTCCGCAACCTTCGACGTCGCCGTCCTCTACGAGCGCCAGATCGACGTCCCCGCCGAGCGCGAACGCCTCTCCAGGGACCTCGCCAAATTCACCAAGGGCATCGACGCCGCCGACAAGCAACTCGGCAACGAAGGCTTCATCGCCCGCGCCCCCGCACACATCGTCGAAGGCCTGCGCAAACAGCACGCCGAAACCCTCGCGCTCAAGCAAAAAACCGAGGCCGCCCTCGCCGCTCTTCCAAAAGAGTAGGCACCCAAAAACCACTGCAACGCGTCTTTAATTGCAGCCGCATCACGGAGTCCAGCCCATGCCCTTCCCCATCAAAACCTGCATCATCTGCGAAGAGGAGTTTGAACTGAAGCCCGACAAGCCCGGCTACGCCAACCGCTGCCCCTCCTGCTCCACGCCCGAGGCCTCGGAACTCATCGCCCAGCACCCTGCCGCCACCACCGACCGCGAGGCCAACGCAGCTCGCCGCGCCGCCATGCGCAACCTGCTCTACCGCCGCGACAGCTAGTGCGCAGCCCGCAGGGAGTTAAGATGGAACCATGCGTTCCTTCGAACCACTGAACCCCACCGAGCTTCGCGCCGCACTGGTCGGCACCCGGTTTCCCGCACGCCTGCACCACTTTCCTACAGCAGAGTCCACCAACACCCTGCTCTTCGAGGCGGCCGCCAACGGTGCGCCCGAGGGTGCCGTCTACCTCGCCGACGAGCAGACCGTAGGCCGTGGCCGTGGCGGTCACGCGTGGCACTCCGCACCCGGCGATGGCCTCTATCTCAGCGTCCTCGCCAAGCCGGCGCTGCGTCTTCGCGAAGCCCTCTGGATCTCGCTCGCCACCGCCCTCGCCGTGCAGTCGGCGATCAAGACCACCACCGGCCTCACCATCGACATCCGCTGGCCCAACGACCTGCTGCTTCCGCAACCCGACGGCTCCGGCAGGAAGGTAGGCGGCATCCTCGTGGAAGCCTCCGTCAATCCCGGCGAAGACGCGATGCTGCGTTACGCCGTCATCGGCATCGGCCTCAACATCAACCATGAAAGCTTTCCACCGGAGCTGGCGCCCATCGCCACATCGCTGCGCCTCGCCACCGGCCAGCCGCAGAGCCGCAACGCGCTGCTGATCGCCATCCTCCGCGCGCTCGACCTCGAACTCACCCAACTCGAAGCCCATGATCCGGACCTGCTCGCCCGCTTCACCGCAGCCTCCACCTGGGTACGCGGCAAGCGCGTCCACGTGCCCGAACAGGGCGGCTACACCGGCATCACCGCCGGCCTCGACCCGCGCGGCTACCTGCTGGTCAACGCCAACGACGGCACCCAGCGCACCGTCCTCTCCGGCGGCGTCCGCGAGGCCACCTGGCCCACCCCTGTACACTGATCACCGGGCCTCAATGGCCCCACAAATCCACGCAGCAAGAATCATTAAGCCTAACCAAATGCTACTGGCACTCGACGTCGGCAACTCCAACACGGTATTTTGTCTCTTCGCGCCCGCAACCGGCACCGAACCCGCACGCATGGTCGCCGACTGGCGCGTGACCACGCCGCACAAGCAGACCGCCGACGAACTCGGCGTGCTCTTTCAAGCGCTCTTCAGCATGCGCGGCATCAAGCCCGAGATCGTCACCGGCGTTGCCGTCTCCTCGGTCGTTCCGCCTCTTGACGCCGCCATCCGCTCCCTCTGCGAGGCCTACTTCCACACCCGCCCGCTCTTCGTCGAACCCGGCGTCAAGACCGGCATCCCCGTCCTGACCGACAACCCCAGCGAGGTCGGCGCGGATAGAATCGTCAACTGCGTCGCTGCCTTCGACCAGCTTGGTGGTCCCGCCATCATCGTCGACATGGGCACAGCCACGACCTTCGACGTCGTCTCCGCCAAAGGCGAGTTCCTCGGCGGCGCCATCGCTCCCGGCATCGGCATCTCCGCCGACGCTCTCTTCGCCCGCGCCGCCCGCCTCACTCGCGTCGAGATCAAGAAGCCCGCCAAGATCATCGGCACCTCCACCACAGACAACATCCAGATCGGCCTGTACTACGGCGCCATCGGCCAGATCGATGGCATCCTCGAGCGGATGATCGCCGAACTCGGACCCGAGACCAAAACCATCGCCACCGGCGGCCTCGCCCAGCTCATCGCCGCCGACTCACGCTACATCCAGCAGGTCGACAACAACCTCACTCTCAACGGCCTGCGCCTCATCTGGGAGCGCAACCAGGACCGCCATCGCCGACGCTAACGCAGAGATTCGGGAATGCAGATCATGGATTTGAATGCCCGCCATTTTTATCCCGTTCCCTGATCCATGATCCCCGCTCCTATGAATTACTTCGAATACTTCTCTGAGATCGAAGAGCGCTTCAGCCGCCGCCGTGGCTCCATCCTGCTGCTCAACACGCTCGACTGGGCGCTGATCGAGACATGGCGCGAGGCCGGCATCCCTCTCGAAGCCGTGCTGCGCGGCATCGACGCCGCCTTCGACAAGTACGACGCCCGCGCCAGCAAAGCCCGCGGCCGCCTGCGCAAGGTCAACGGCCTCGCCTGGTGTGCACAGGCCGTCATGCAATCCGCCGAAGAGATGGTCGAAGCCTCCACCGGCATCGCTCCCACCACCGCGCACGAGCCCCGCGAGTCCGGCTTCGAGTCCGAGCGCGTCGCCGCCTACCTCGACCAAAACGCCAAGGCCCTCGAAGCCCAAACAGCTTCGGGGGCCGCACATCCCGCCTCTGAGCTGTGGGCTACTACACTCGCCATCACGTCCGCCCGCCTCCGCGAACTCGGCGCCGCCATGCGCAGCCCCACGCCGCCAGCGCTCGACGATCTCGATCGCACGCTCACCGTCCTTGAAGAGAAGATCTTCGCCGCGCTCCAATCCAGCGCCACTGAACAAGAGCTCGTCAGCCTCAAAGCTCAAGCCGATCACGAGCTCGCTCCCTATCGCGCTAAGATGTCCGCAGTCCAACTCCGCCAGGTGCAGCAGCAGTTCCTGCACAAACGCCTGCTCGAACTCCGCGCTCTCCCACGCCTCAGCCTGTTCTACATGAGCCACGTATGATGAGCCACGCATGAGCGAAACCCTGCAGATTGACCGCATCCTCTACAGCGGCAACGGCCTGACCCGCACGTCCCACGGCGCGACCGTTCTGGTTCCCTTCACGCTGCCCGGCGAGACCGTCGAAGCCACGCCTCCCAACGCCAGCAACGAAGCCCAACTCCTCTGCGTCATCGCCCCTTCGCCCGAGCGCGTGCCCGCATCCTGCCCTCACTTCGGCCTCTGCGGCGGCTGCCACTACCAGATGGCCAACTACCCCGAGCAGCTTCGCCTCAAGCAGTCCATCTTCGCCGAGATGCTCACACGCTCCGGCATCGAAGCCGCTCCCGAACCCATCGTCCACTCCGCCGAACCCTGGGGCTACCGCAACCGCATCCGTCTGCGCATCGCCCGCACCGCCAACGGCACCGACTCCCCCGGCCCGCTCCGCCTCGGCTACAACCGCCACGCCACCACCGACTTTCTCCCCATCACCACCTGCCTCATCGCCGCGCCCGTGCTCTGGTCCACGGCCAAGTCCCTGCTCGCCGCCGCCGATCAGGACCGCGACGCCGCCTACTGGCTCAACGCCGCCGCCGAGGTCGAGCTCTTCTGCGACCACACCATGAAGCGCGTCCAGATCACACTCTTCTGTGCACCTCGCACAAAGCCCATCGTCAACAGCTTCGACCGCATGGCCATCGCCCTGCAAGCCTACGCACCGCAGGGCGTGCTGCTCACCGCCATCGCCGCCGCCGCCTTTGACCCACGCACCGGCCCGACCGGCCGCACCCTCGCCGAGTCCGGCGCCCCCGGCCTCAACTATCGCGTCCTCGACGAGACCTACTGGATCACCCGCGGCGGCTTCTTCCAGGTCAACCGCTTCCTGCTCGAAGCCCTCGTCGAGCTCGTCTGCAACGACGCCGATGGTCCCCGCACCGGCGGCCTCGCCTGGGACCTCTACGCTGGCGTCGGCCTCTTCTCCCGCGTGCTCGCCCGCACCTTCACGCGGATCACCGCCGTCGAGGCCAACCCCATCGCCGCCGCCGACCTCGCCGCCGCTCTATCCAAACACGGCCCCGCCACCACCGTCCACGAGGCCACCACGCTCGACTTCCTCCGCCGCGCCGTCCTCGACCGCGACCGTCCCGACCTCATCGTGCTCGACCCTCCGCGCGCCGGCGTCGGCCCCGAAGCCTGCGAGTTGCTGCTCCGCATCGCCGCTCCCTCCGTGGTCTATGTCTCCTGCGACCCCACCACCCTGGCCCGCGACCTCACCACCCTCCAGTCGCTCTACAACATCCGCGCGCTGCACCTGGTCGATCTCTTCCCCCAGACCTTCCACCTCGAAACCGTCACCCTTCTCGAACGCAAATCGAGCGCCCGTTAGCTCCCAACCCCCAACCGTGACAAACTAGCCTCAGCCGTTCCACCTGTTTTCCGCTTCCCACTTTCTGTTTCCTGTTCTCCAGCGCTTCCCATGCCGTCTGTTGGTGCTGCCACATCCTGGATCGTAGATTCCCCTGTCGTCGAGCCGCTGCGGCTTCGCCGGGTCCCGCTCCTCGCTGCGTTCGCGTGCTTCGCCGCTGGCGACATCATCGCCCTCCGCTGGCAGCCGACGATGCTCCTCGCCGCGTCCACCGCCCTGCTCTTCGCGCTCTCCATCTTCAGCCTGCGCAGGACCCTCCGCCTCGCCCTCTTGCCCACCCTTGCACTCTGGATCGCCGTCGGCTGCTGGTGCGCGCAGATCCAGCCGCCCGTCCCGCAACAGCGCGCGCTCCACCAGCTCGCCGACGGCCTCAGCCGCGACGTTCACGGCACCGTCATCCGCGTCCGCACGCTCCCCCCGCAGCAGCCAGACAGCCCCACACCACCCTCCGACTTCGAGCCCGACGCATGGGACACCGGCGACACCGCACCCGACACACAATCCATCGACCTCGACCTCCAGTCCGTCGAGGTCCTCACCCCCGACATCTCCATCCTGCAGCCCATCGCCGGCGGCGTGCGCTTCACCCTCAGCGGCCCGCCGCTCGCTCTCCACTGCGGCGACCTCATCGACGTCCCGCTCCGCCTCCGCACCCCCGACGTCTACCGCGATCCCGGCGCCTGGTCCTACGCCGACTACCTCCTCAGCGACGGCATCGGCGCCACCGGCAGCGCCCGCTCCTCTCGCGTCCAGATCCTTCGCGCCTCCCACCCAACCCTCCGCTGCCGCATCTTCGCCGCGCAGGCCTGGGCCTCCAACCGCCTCCAGGCCTTCACCCAATCCCGCGCCAGCCACGCGCTCCCGCCCCTCCTTCGCCTCACCCCTGAAGACGTCTCCATGCTCAACGCCATGCTCTTCGGCGACCGCACCCACCTCACCCACTCCCTGCGCCTGGCCTTCGAGCGCACCGGAACCTTCCACCTCTTCGTCGTCTCCGGCCTCCACGTGGCACTGCTCGCAGCCGCCTTCTTCTGGCTGCTGCGCCGCCTCCGCCTTCCCGAAGGCCCCGCCGTCCTGCTCACGATCCTCGTCGCCTTTGCCTACGCAGAGCTCACCGGCTTCGGCGTTCCTGCCCAGCGCGCACTCATCATGACGGCCATCTACCTCATCGCACGCTGGCTCAACCGCGAGACCACCGCGCTCAACGCCCTTGGCGCCGCCGCACTCGCCATCCTCATCCTCGACCCCCGCGCCCTCTTCGACGCCAGCTTCCAGATGACCTTCATGGTCATCATCGCCATCGCCGGCCTTGCCGTCCCACTCACCCGCCGCCTCATCCATCCGCACCTGCGCGCTCTCTTCCACCTCGACCAGCCCAGCCTCGACGCCACCTTCCCTCCGCGCCTCGCTCAATTCCGCATCCGCACCCGCATGGCCACAGAACTTTCTGCCGATATCTTCGGCTATCGCTATGCCTACCTTCCCCTCTGGCGCCCGCGCCTCTATCTCTGGCTTCTCGAAGCCCTCCTGATCTCCCTCACCGCCGAACTCTGCATGGTCCTGCCCATGGCCATCTACTTCCACCGCGCCACGCTGCTCGCGCTCCCGCTCAACCTCGTCGACATCCCGCTGCTCTCCGTCCTGCTCTGCGTCGCCGTCGTGATGTTCCTGGCCTCGCTCATCAGCTCCTGGCTGGCGATGCTTCCCGCCGCCCTCACCGCGCTTCTGCTGCACCTCATGCGCTTCACCGTGGACAGCGTGCAGCGTCTCGCCTTCGCCAACGTCCGCACCCCCGGCCCAGCACCCATCGCCCTTGCCGCCGCCTGCGTCTGCATCGGCTTCTGCGCCTTCGCCTTGCGCTCCGCCAGCCGCCGCCTCTTCGCCGCCGGAGTCCTCGTTGCTCTGCTCATCCCGCTGGCCGTCCTCTATCCCACGCCGCCGCAGCTCCATCCCGGCAAGCTCGAAGTCACCGCCATCGACGTCGGTCAGGGCGACTCCATCCTCATCGCCAGCCCCACCGGCCAAACCATGCTGGTAGACGCCGGAGGCCCCACCGGCCGCGGCGAAAACGCTCCCGCCGCCACATGGGACGTCGGCGAAGAGGTCGTCGCGCCCTACCTCTGGTCCCGCCGCATCCGCCGCCTCGACGTCGTCGTCCTCTCCCACGCCCACTCCGACCACATGGGCGGCATGCCCGCCATCCTCCGCGACTTCCATCCCCGCGAGCTCTGGATCAGCATCAACCCAGGTACCTCGCCGCTCTTTTACGCCCTGCTCGCCCAGGCTCGCGCCCAGCACATGACCATCCGCCACCTCCACGCCGGCGAGACCTTCCCCTGGTCCGATCTTCAAGCCACCGTCCTCGCGCCCGAGGCCACCTACACCAACTCCGGCGCGCCCGTAAACAACGACTCTCTCGTCCTGCGCCTCGCCTTCGACCGCGCCAGCGTCCTGCTCGAAGGAGACGCCGAAGCCCCCAGCGAGCAGGCCATGCTGGCCAGTCACCGCGTCCAGCCAGCTACACTCCTCAAGGTCGGCCACCACGGCAGCCGCACCTCCACCACCCCTGCCTTCCTCGCCGCCGTCTCCCCCATCGACGCCGTCATCAGCGACGGCCAGCACAATACCTTCGGCCACCCCAGCCCCGTCACCCTCAGCACCCTCGAGGCCGCGCGCGTCCGCACCTTCCGCACCGACCGCCTCGGCGCCGAAACCTTTCTCCTCACCCCCGGCGGCAGAATCTTCGCGCTCTCCAACCCGTCTAACTGATCAGGCAGACCGGAACGCTCGCGCCAGGACAAGTTGCGATCCTGAGAGCCGCGAGGGACCTGCTTCCCGACCCGCGCACCCACGCTTCCCGCGTAGAACAGGAGCCGCGCATGCCTACTCCCTACTCCCCCAAGTCCTCACTCGATCTCACCCCTCCCCCATCGTCCACCGATGGACACACCGATTACACCAGCAAGTCCACAAGAGACACACAACCCGCTGCAACCACAGACGCTCAGGAAGAAGCCCGCCTGATTCGCCGCATGCAGCTGATGATGAACCTCGTATTGCAGACCATCGCGCAGGACCACGCCCTCACCGTCGACGACGCCTCGCGCATGATCGGTGACGCCCGCTCGGCGGCGCTGTCCATGTTCCCCGGCAAGGAGCTGGCCTACGACCTCATCTGGCGTCCCCGCTTCCAACGCCTCATGCGCGAACGCTTCCGCATCATGTAAGCGCCCGCCATCACACCAGCCTCTCGTCCGCGCAGGATCTTACGACGCAGCCCGCTCCGAGCGTCCCGAGATCTCCGCCGCCCGCGCCTCCGCGAATGCCGCCGCACCCAGCAGAGCGCACGTCTCATCCAGAATCACCCGCACCGGCATCGGCTCCAGCACCGGCGACAGCCTTCCCTTGTCCAGAAACGCCCGCAGGAACTCGCCATTCTCCATCGTCTTCAGGATCTTCGGCGCAATTCCTCCGCCCAGATACATCCCGCCCTCGGACAGCACCTTCAGCGCCAAATTGCCGGCCTCGGCTCCAAACGCCGCCGCGAACATCTGCAGCGTCTCGTAGCAAATCTCGCTCGATCCATCCTCGCCGCACTGCCCGATCACAGCGTTCGGATCCTCATTCTCCATGCGCTCGCGCAGCCACGCCGGCTCGTCCATCTTCTGGTCGTCGCGCAAAAACGCGTACACATTCTTGATGCCGATCCCGGACACGACGCGTTCAAAACTCACACGCCCGTTCAACGTTCGCCGCAGATAATTCAGCAACGCAATCTCGCGCTCGTTTCGCGGCGCAAAGTCGCAGTGCCCGCCCTCCGACGGCAGTGGACGGTGCCGCTGCGTCTTCGCATCCCAGATCAGCAGCGCCTCCCCCAGCCCCGTTCCCGCCGACACCAGCGCCCGATGCCCCACCGCACTCGGATCGCCCGCATGCAGCGTAAACACCTTCTCCGGTGCCAACTCCGGAATCCCGTACCCGTTGGCCTCCAGGTCGTTGATCAAAAAAATGTGCTCAATCCCCACCGACTTTTCCAGCTCGCGTTCATCCAGCGTCCAGGGCAGGTTCGTCAGCTTCAGCCGCCCATCGCGCACCGGCCCGGGACACCCGAAGCACGCCGCCACGATCTCTTCCTTCGCCCCCTCTGCCTGCGCCAGAAACGCCCTCACCACATCGTCCAGCGCCGCATAATCGCCTGACGGAAACTTATGCTCCCGCACCAGGCCCAGCCGCCCACCCGTAAAGCTATACAGCGCCAGGTGAACCTTCGTTCCTCCAACATCGCCCGCAAGAATCATCGTTCCCGTCCATCTTTCAGCCAGGCATCGAGCCCCGACAGCGCTCTATACTCTACACTCTACCCACTACACTCTGCCTTAGATCTCCAGCGTGCCGACGCGATAGCCCGCATCGCCCGCCACCGCCTGCGCCGCCGGCAGCTTTGCCGCGGAAGCCTCATCGAGCAGAAACAGCAGCTTGCCATTGGCCGGCCGTATCAGTTGCGAGGGCAGCCGTTCCGGATCGCGCGGCCCGGTCAGCACCTCGGCCAGCACGTCAGTCTTCGACGGCCCCTCTACCTCGAACACCACCTCCGCCGCATGATTAATGACCGGCCACGTCAGCGAAATCCGCCACACGTCTTTCTGCGGAACATGGTTCGCAATCACCAGCCGGCCCATCTCATTCAGCCCCTCGGTATGCGGAAACAGCGACGCCGTGTGACCATCCGGCCCCATCCCCAGCGTCACCAGATCGAACGCCGGCGTCTCCGCGCCCTCCAGCTTCATCGCATTGCGTAGCGTGCTCTCATACCGGCTCGCCGCCACCTCCGGCTCCAGCTCGCCTTCCATGCGGAACACATTCGCCGCAGGAATCGGCACCTTGCTCAGCAGCAACTCGCGGCACACGCCGTAGTTCGACTCCGGATGCTCCGGTGCAACGCAGCGCTCATCCACCCAGAACAGTTGCAGCCTGTCCCAGGGAATCGTCTCCGCAAACGGCGCCGCCGCCAGCAGCGTGAACGTCGTCTTCGGCGTGGTCCCGCCCGAGATCGCCACCCGCGCGACCCCGCGCTTCGTCACAGCCTGCTTCACAGACTCCGCAAACATCCGGGCCGATGCCAGCGCCATCTCCGCCAGCGTCGGCCAAACCTGATACGTTACCTTCACTGCACGAGCCATCGACCCTCTCAGCCTTGCAAATTAACACCCAACCACAAAGAGCGGCAGCGACGGCCTTTTTCCCGCCGCAACCGCTCTACATGTCTATGCGCTACGATCTGTTTCTACAGCTTGTACCACCGCCGCCGGTCTCGCTTCAGCAGCGTATCGGCAGCAGGCGGACCCCAGCTTCCGGCATCATAGTTCGGGAAGTCGTTGGGTGGCCGCTTGGCCCATGCCTCAAGGATCGGCGTCATCAAAGCCCACGTCGCCTCCACACCCGAGCGATGCGCAAACAGCGTGCCATCGCCCAGCATCGCATCCAGCAGCAGCCGCTCGTAGCCATTCGCCGAGCTCTTGCCAAAGCTCTCCGCATAGCTGAAGTGCATCTCCACCGGCATCACGTTGGTTGTCGGTCCAGGAATCTTCGCCCCGAACGTCAGCGAGATGCCTTCATCCGGTTGAATGCGCATCTTCAGCACATTCGGCTGCACCTGGCTCATCGCCTCGGTCGACTTGAACATGCGTAGCGGTGGCTGCTTGAACACCACCGTCACCTCGGTCACGCGCTTGGCCATCCGCTTGCCCGCGCGGATATAAATCGGAACGCCCGCCCAGCGCCAGTTCTCGATCTGCAGCTTCATCGCCACAAACGTCTCCGTGCCCGACTCAGGATTGACGCGGTCCTCCTCGCGGTACCCGATCACCTTCTCGCCATCCACGCGCCCCGGCCCATACTGCCCGCGCACCGTGTCCTCCACCTCGATCGGATCGATCGCGTTCCACACCTTCAGCTTCTCCATGCGCACCGCGCTCGATTCAAAGCTGTCAGGTGGCTCCATCGTCACGAAGCTCAGCACCTCCATCACATGGTTCTGCACCACATCGCGCAGCGCTCCCGCACTCTCATAGAACGGTCCGCGCCCCTCAATGCCAATCGACTCCGCCGCTGTAATCTCCACATGGTCGATGTAGTTCCGATTCCATATCGGCTCAAAGATTCCATTGCCGAACCGGAACACCAGGATGTTCTGCACCGTCTCCTTGCCCAGGTAGTGGTCGATGCGGTAGATCTGGTCCTCGTGCAGCACCCGGTTGATGTCGTCGTTCAGCTTGCGCGCCGACTCCAGGTCGGTTCCGAACGGCTTCTCGATAATCACATGCATCCACTGCCCCGGCACCTTCGCCGTGGTCATCTCATGCTTGCCCAGCCGGTCCGTAATATCGGCAAAGTACTCCGGCGCCACGGCCAGATAAAACAGCCGGTTGCCCTTGGTCCCCATCGTGTCGTCGATGTCGGCCAGAAATCCCTTGAGCTTCTCGAAGCCCGCATCGTCGTCGAAGTTCGTCGTGAAGTACTTCACCCGCTCCATAAACTTCTTCAGCTTCGGGTCGTCCTCCTCCACGCCGCCACCCCTCAGGATGCCGTCTTCCATGTCCGCTGCGAAGTGGTCCGAGATGTCGCGGCGCGCCACTCCCACTACGGTAAACGACTCCGGCAGCAACTCCTCCTGCTCCAGGTGGTACAGCGCCGGCAGCAGCTTGCGCTTGGTCAAATCGCCGGATGCTCCAAAGATCACGACGACACACGGGTCCGGAACCCGTTCCTTCTTCTTGCCCTGATCCAATCCCGCCTGCCCGTAAGGCTGCTTCACTTCATTCGCCATCTACTGCTCCTTGACCTGTCGTTACCGCTGGTTCGTACTACGCTCCGTCCACCCGCCGGGCTTAGCGACCATCCGCCACAACCCTCCGGGTCCTAAGCCCTGCTCCTACGTCTTCTTCATCGAGTGCCCACCGAACTCATGCCGCATCACCGAGAGCATGCGGTCGGAAAAGTTATCATCCTCACGCGACCGCACCCGCCGTATCAGCGACTCCGTAATCACCGGCGCCGACACATTCAGGTCGATCGCCTCAAACACCGTCCACCGGCCCTCGCCCGAGTCCGGCACATACGGCTCCAGCCCATCCAGCGTCGGATTCTTCTTCAGCGCATCCGCCGTCAGGTCCAGCAGCCACGAACGCACCACCGACCCATGCCGCCAGATATTCGCAATCTGCGTCAGGTCCAGGTCCAGCGCATGCTTGGAGTGCATGATCGAAAAGCCCTCCGCATACGCCTGCATCAGGCCATACTCAATCCCGTTGTGGATCATCTTCACAAAGTGTCCCGCGCCCGTCGGACCCACTCGTCCCCAGCCCGTGTCCGCCGTCGGCGCCAGCGTCTCGAAGATCGGCCGCAGGCTCTCCACCACCGCCTCATCGCCGCCAATCATCATCGAGTACCCCTCGGTGATGCCCCACACTCCGCCCGACGTTCCCACGTCGACAAAGTTAAATCCCTCCGGCTGCAACTGCGCAAACCGCCGCTGCGAATCCTTGTAGTTTGAGTTCCCGCCGTCGATCAGAATATCGCCCTTTGCCAGCAGCGGCTTCAGCTTCGCGATCGTCTGATCCACAGGATCGCCCGCCGGCACCATGATCCATATCGCCCGCGGCGCCTGCAGATTCTTCACCAGGTCCTCGAGCGAGTTCACGCCCACAGCACCCGTATCATTCAGTCGCTGCACGGCCTCGGTAGAAAAATCGAATCCCACAATCTTGTGGCCGCCATGGCGCAGACGCTCCGCCATGTTGCCACCCATCTTTCCCAGTCCAATCAATCCCAGTTCCATGTTCTGACCGCCCTCACGCGGAAAGTACCATTTAGAGAGTAAACGCAATCCTTGTCAAAGCCTAGCGACGCGGAATGTATATTCAGGCGCAAAATGTATAGTCAGGCGCGAAATGTATAGTCCAGAAATCCTTACATCACGCCTCCGTTCCAAATATCGGCTCCCGGCAACCGGCACAGGGCGAGAGCGCCGCCGTCCTCAAATCTCGAGCCCTCACTCACCCTCGGGAAAATCCGCGCTCCGCGTCGTCTCTTCCCACGTCGCGACATCGTGCTCCAGCGCGTCCAGCTTGCCCTTCAGCCGCGCCAGCGTGACTTTGCCCAGCAGCAAGTGCAGCGGCGGATGCTCGGCCTCCACGGCCTTCACCATCGCCTCCGCAGCCTTCCGCGGATCGCCCGGCTGCTTCCCATCCTGTTCCACAAAATATTCACGCATCCTGCCTGCCGTCTCGTCGTAATCCGCAATCCGGCACGCCGCCAGCGTCCCCGGCCGCCCCAGAAACTGCGTGCGGAACGGCCCCGGCTCCACGATCGTCACCCGGATCCCCAGCGGCTTCAACTCCTGCGCCAACGCCTCGCTCAGCCCCTCCACCGCAAACTTCGTCGCGTTGTACATCCCAAATCCCGGCGTCGACACCAGTCCCCCAATCGACGACAGGTTCACCACATGTCCCGACCGCTGCTTCCGCATCTGCGGCAGCACCGCCTGCGTCACCCGGATCAACCCAAACACGTTGGTCTCAAACAGCGGCCGGTACTCCCCCTCGGCCGACTCCTCCACCGCCCCCGCCATCCCATAGCCCGCATTGTTCACCAGCACATCAATCCGGCCAAACCGCTTCACCACCGCCGTCACCGCGGCCTCCACCTGGTGCTGATCCGTCACATCCATCGGCGTCACCAGCAGCGTCGCCGGATACCGCGTCGCCAGCTCCCGCAGCGGCTCCAGCTTGCGCGACGTCGCCACCACGCGCGCACCCGTCGCCAGCAGATGCTCCGCCAGCTCCCGGCCCAAACCCACCGCCGCTCCCGTGATCAACCAGACCTTGCCGCCCGGCGTTGTCTTCGCTGCGTTTTCCATACACAGTCAGACGTCTTCTCTAGCCAAAGCGATGCACCCGCCCCCGGCAAAGACCAACCCTACGCCCGCAGCTCCGTCACGCCCTCTTCGCCAGCCACCAGCGCCACCGTCGCCATCTTCAGAAACAGCCCATGCTCCACCACCCCCACAATCCCGCGAATCTCCGCCGCCGTCTTCTCCGGCTCCGGAATCTCTCCGCACGCGCAGTCCAGGATGTAGTTATTCTCGTCGGTCAAATACAGCGCCCCATCCGAATGGCGGCGCAGCTTCGGCCGCAACCCCAGCTCACTCAGCCGCCGCTCCACCAGTGGCAGCGCCATCTTCACCACCTCTACCGGCAGCGGAAACCGCCCCAGCACCGGCACCACCTTCGTCGAATCCACCACGACAATAAACTTCTTCGCCGCGCTGGCCACAATCTTCTCCCGCAGCAGCGCCCCACCCCCGCCCTTGATCAACGCGAGCTCCGGCCCCACCTCATCCGCTCCGTCAATGTACACATCCAGCTCCGGCAACTCCGCCAGCGTCACCACCTGCATCCCCAGCGACACCCCCAGATGGTGACTCGCGTCGCTCGACGCCACGCACCGAATCTTCAACCCCGCCTTCACCCGCGTCCCCAACGCCTTGATGAACATCGTCGATGTGGACCCGGTCCCCAACCCCACGGCCATGCCATCCTCCACCAACTCTGCCGCCCGCTGCCCCACCAGTGCCTTCGCCTCATCCTGCGTCATTATTCGTCCCTTTCCGCCACATCTCCCACAACAGCTCAGGGTCTTAGTCGCGGGCCCTCAATCGGCGAGGAAAGAAGGCCCACGGCTAAAACCCTGTCTGCTCCAGAGCGCGGGCGGCAGCCGCATTGACCGCCGCCCTCTACTCCTTGCTCCTTACTCACTACCCTCTACTTCTTAACCAGCTTCTTTGCAGCTTCCACAACATGTCCAACCGAAATCCCCAGCTTTTCCATAGCCAGCGGTCCCGGCGCCGAAGCCCCAAAGCGGTCGATGCCGATGGCCACGCCGTCGCGGCCAACATACTTCCACCAGCCCATCGTCGCTCCGGCTTCAACCGAAATCTTCGGCACGTCATTCGGGAAGATCGACGCCTTGTACTCTTCCGTCTGCTCCTCGAAGATCTTGAAGCTGGGCATCGACACAACCGTCGCGTTAATCCCGGCAGCCTTCAGTTCGAGCGCGGCCTTCATCACCAACTCAACCTCCGAGCCCGTCGCGACCAGCACCACGTCCTTGCCAAACGCCTCCAGCACATACGCACCCTTGCGCGTGCCCTCGAAGACCTTGTACTTCGCCGCATCCAGCACCGGCAGGTCCTGCCGGCTCAGCGCCATAAAGCTCGAACTCTTCCGCTCCAGCGCCAACTGCCAGCACGCAGCCGTCTCATTCGCATCCGCCGGACGAAAATCCGTCAGCTTCGGAATCACGCGCAGGCTCATCAGGTGCTCAACCGGCTGGTGCGTCGGGCCATCCTCGCCCAACCCCACCGAATCATGCGTATAGATGTACAGCGAGTGCGTTCCCATCAGCGCGCCCATCCGCATCGCCGACCGGCAGTAATCGCTGAACGTGAAGAACGTCGACCCAAACGGAACCAGCCCGCCATGCGCAGCCATGCCATTCACGGCGGCCATCATGCCAAACTCGCGCACGCCAAAGAACACGTTGCGCCCGACCGGGTCCACATGGAAGCTCGGCGAGTCCTTGAAGATCGTCTTCGTCGAAGCCGTCAAATCCGCCGCGCCGCCAAACAACTCCGGCACCACGCCCGCCACCGCATTCAACACCACCTGGCCGGCGTTGCGCGTAGCCACAGCCTTCTCGGTCCCGAACGTTGGGATCGCCTTCTCCCAGCCCGCAGCCAGCTTGCGCTCGAACGTGCGCTCATACTGTTCGCCCAGCGCCGGATACGCCTTCTTGTACGCATCGAACTTCGCCTGCCACTCCGCCTGCGCGTGCTTGCCCTTCTCGACCGCCTTCAGCCAGTTCTTCCCTGCCTCTTCCGGCACGTAAAAGCTCTTGTCCTCCGGGAATCCGAGGTTCTTCTTGGTCGCCTTCACAGCCTCCGCGCCCATTGCCTCGCCGTGGACCTTGTTCGTCCCGGCCTTCGGGCTGCCGTAGCCAATCACCGTCCGCACGCGAATCAGCGTCGGCTTGTTCTTCTCCGCCTTGGCCTCTTCAATCGCCTTCTCAATCGCCACCAGGTCGTTTCCGTCATGCACCATCAGCACCTGCCAGTGGTACGCCTCAAAGCGCTTGGTAACGTCCTCGGTATAGCTCAGGTCCGTCGGACCATCCAGCGAAATTAAATTATCGTCATACAGCACAATCAGCTTGCCCAGCGCCAGCGTCCCAGCCAGCGAAGCCGACTCATGCGAGATCCCTTCCATCAGATCGCCATCGCCGCACAGCACATAGGTGTGGTGATCCACCGGCGTGTGATTCTCATGGTTGTACACCGCAGCCAGATGCTTCTCGGCAATCGCCTCACCCACGGCCATCGCGAACCCCTGACCCAGCGGCCCGGTCGTCACCTCCACGCCCGGCGTGTCGCCATACTCCGGGTGGCCCGGCGTCTCCGAACCCCACTGCCGGAACTGCTGCAACTGCTCCAGCGGCAGGTTATACCCCGCCAGGTGCAGCACCCCATACAGCAGCGCCGACGCATGTCCATTGGACAGAATGAACCGGTCCCGATCCGACCACAGCGGGTCCTTCGGGTTGTACTTCATAATCTTGTGGTACAGCAGGTAGGCAATCGGAGCGCATCCCAGCGGGGCTCCCGGATGGCCGCTCTTGGCCTTCTCCACCTGGTCAACAGCCAAAAAACGCAACGTATTGATAGACAACTGATCTAGTGCATCCTGCTGCTTGTCGGTCATTCCTGTCCTCTAAAGAAAATTGCGCCAAACCTACGCGCTTCACAGCCCAACGATCCCGGTGCGCGCTTCCGCGAAACAAGCACACCTCCATCAGTGTACTCGCGCCCCCGCGAAATCCAACCGTCCTCGCCTCACTCCCCGTCAATCTCTCCGCCCGCCAGCAGCCGCGTCTTCAAATCCCGCACCGGCGGCAGCCCGAAAAACCTCCGGTACTCCCGATTGAACTGGCTCGCGCTCTCATACCCCACTGCAAACGCCGCACTCGCCGCGTCAATTCCCTCATGCTGCATCCGCTCCCGCGCCACATGCAGCCTCAACTGTTTCTGGTACTGCAGCGGGCTCATCGCCGTCAGCGACCGGAACTGGTGATGCAGCGTCGACACCCCCATCCGCGCCATCTCCGCCAGCTCCTCCACACGCAGAGGCTTCGCATAGTTCTGCCTCAGCCACTCCACCGTCTTCGACAGCCGCTGTCCCTGCTCTCCCAGCGTCGCAATCGCCCGCAGATGCCTTCCCTGCGGCGACCGCAGCAGCCGGTACACAATCTCCCGCTGCACCAGCCCACCCATATACCCAATGTCTCCCGGCGCATCCAACAGGTCCACCAGCCGGCAGCACGCGTCCAGCAGTTCCGCCGAACTCACCCCGATCGCCATCCCCCGCGCGTCCCGGCTCTCCCCCAGCGCCGAAAACTCCTGCTGACTCAGAATCTCCCGCACCATCGGCATCTCCAGCCGCAGCAGCAGCCCCAGGATCGGTTCCTCCTTCGTCGCCTTCACCACCTGGCTCACCACCGGCAGGTCCACCGACGTCAGCAGAAAGTTCGACCCATCGCACACATGCACCGTCTTGCCCACGTTGATATGTTTCTCGCCCTGCACAAACACCACCAGGCTCGGCTCATACGCCGCTGACACGCAGGCCGTAGGGACTGACCGCCGATACAGACGCAGCCCGGCTATCTCCGTCATCACATCGCCCTCGCCCGGCGTCCGTTGGCTGATCTTCCGCACCAGATGCACCCGCCGAGCTTCTACACTCTCACCCTGATTCGTCGCCGTCGCCATCCTTGCTCCCTCCAGTCCACGCTAACGCGGAACGCATCTCCCTCTCTACCAAAATCCTGCGTCTGACAGAAATAGGCAACACATCGGCAGGATCGGGATACCGCTTCCGCCCCCAATCCCCATACTCTGTAACTCGAGCGGGTCACACGTCACCCGCCACGAATCGAGGACAATCCCATGTACCAGGCCAAAGCCTACTCCGTCTCCAGCGCCACCGCACCCTTCGCCCCCACCACCATCTCCCGCCGCGAACCCACCGACACCGACGTTCAGATCGAGATCCTCTTCTGCGGCATCTGCCACTCCGATCTCCACCAGGCCCGCAACGAGTGGAAAGAGGTCATGCCCACCGTCTACCCTTGCGTCCCCGGCCACGAGATCGTCGGCCGCGTCACCCGCGTCGGCTCCGCCGTCTCCAAATTCAAGCCCGGCGACCTCGCCGCCGTCGGCTGCCTCGTAGACTCCGACCATACCTGTCCAGAGTGCCAGGCCAACCTCGAGCAGTTCTGCCCCAACATGACCCTCACCTACAACTTCCCCGACAAGCACACCGGCGGCGTCACCTACGGCGGCTACTCCGACTCCGTCGTCGTCGACCAGCGCTTCGTCCTCAGCGTTCCCTCCAACCTCGACCTCGCCGCCGCCGCCCCGCTGCTCTGCGCCGGCATCACCACCTACTCGCCCATGCGCCACTGGGGCGTCACCAAGGGCAAGAAGGTCGGCATCGTCGGTCTCGGCGGCCTCGGCCACATGGGCGTCAAGTTCGCCCACGCCTTCGGAGCCCACACCGTCGTCTTCACCACCTCGCCCAGCAAAAAGGATGACGCTCTCCGCCTCGGCGCCGACGAAGTCGTCCTCTCCCGCGACGCCAACGAGATGGCCAAACACGCCGGCAGCTTCGACTTCATCCTCGACGCCGTAGCCGTCGACCACGACCTCAACGCCTACATCAACCTTCTCCGCCGCGACGGCAACCTCACCATGGTCGGAGCCCCTGAAAAGCCGCTGCCCATCGCCATCTTCGGCCTCATCATGGCCCGCCGCAGTCTCTCCGGCTCCCCCATCGGTGGCCTCGCGGAAACCCAGGAGATGCTCGACTTCTGCGGCGCCCACAACATCACCTCCGACGTCGAAGTCATCCCCATCCAGAAGCTCAACGAAGCCTACGAGCGTCTGCTCAAGTCCGACGTCAAGTACCGCTTCTCCATCGACATGGCCTCGCTCAAATCCGAGTAGCCGCTTCCAGCGGCTCTTGGCCTCCAGCTCTCAGCCTCCAACTCTCAGCTCTTGCCTGTCTGTCTGTCATCGCGCAGGAATCTGCTCCTGGCAGACAGCCCTCCACCCCACCACCCAAGAGGAACTCACATGCAAACCCGCACACTCGGACAAAATCTTGAAGTCTCCGCCCTCGGCCTCGGCTGCATGGGCATGAGCTTCTCCTACGGCGCGCCCAAAGACGAAGCCGAAATGATCACCCTCCTCCACAAGGCCGTCGACCTCGGAGTCACCTTCTTCGACACCGCCGAAGTCTACGGCCCCTGGACCAACGAGCTCCTCGTCGGCAAGGCTCTCTCCCCCATTCGCAACAAGGTCGTCATCGCCACCAAGTTTGGCTTCAACTGCGTCGCCGGAGCCGCTCCCGGAGCCCTTCCCCTCAACAGCCATCCCGACCACATCCGCGAGGTCGCCGACGCCTCTCTCCAGCGCCTCAACATCGACACCATCGACCTCTTCTACCAGCACCGCGTCGATCCCGACGTCCCCATCGAAGACGTCGCCGGAGCCGTCAAAGACCTCATCGCCGCCGGCAAGGTCCGCCACTTCGGCCTCTCCGAAGCCTCCGCCGCCACCATCCGCCGCGCCCACGCCGTTCAGCCCGTCACCGCCCTCCAGTCCGAGTACTCCCTCTGGTGGCGCAGGCCCGAGCTCGAAATCATCCCCACACTCGAAGAGCTCGGCATCGGCCTGGTCCCCTACAGCCCTCTCGGCAAAGGCTTCCTCACCGGAGCCATGTCCACCGAAACCACCTTCGCCGCCAACGACTTCCGCAGCAAGCTCCCCCGCTTCACCCCGGAGGCCATGAAGATCAACCAGGCCTTCGTCGATCTCCTCGCCGCCATCGCCAAACAGAAGAACGCAACCCCCGCCCAGATCGCCCTCGCCTGGCTCCTCGCCCGGAACCCCGGCGGCAAATGCCAGCTCGTCCCCATCCCCGGCACCACCAAACTCTCGCGCCTCGAAGAAAACATCGGAGCCGCCGCCATCGAGCTAACCCCCGCCGACCTCGCCGAGATCAACACCGCTGCGGCCACCATCACACCCGAAGGAGCCCGCTACCCCGAAGCCCTCGAAAAGATGACCAACCGCTAAACTGCACTCCCACAGCCGGCCATCGCGAGGTGGCCGGCCTACACCTTCAGCCCGATCAGCCGCATCAACTCCACGCCATTGCTCTTCATCGCAACGCCCTCGCGCAGCGTAAAGTCGAACCGCATCTGCCCGTCCACAATCTCATCCTGAAAGTGCATATTCCGCATCGCCCCCGGCGCGAGCCCGCTCATCTGCGCCAGCGCGAGATCATGCGTCGTCACAATCCCCATCGCCCCTGCCTCCACCAGCGCCCGCACCACCCCCTCAGCCCCCACCATCCGGTCCTTCGAGTTCGTCCCCTGCAACAGCTCATCCAGCAAAAACATCACCCCGCCGCCGCTGTTCTTACCCTCGCCGTCCGCGCAGGAGTCCGCCAGCGCGCAGATCCGTCCCAGCTTCTCAATCTCCGCATAAAACCTCGAGTGCCCTTCCTGCAGCGAGTCATTCACCACCAGGCTCGCGCCAATCCGCAGCGGCGTCAGCCTTAGCCTTCGCGCGCGCACCGTCGCTCCGCACATCGCCAGCACGGTATTCACGCCCACCGTCCGCATCAGCGTACTCTTGCCGCTCATATTCGATCCCGAAATCAGCAGCACGCGCGTCTCTCCGCCCATCCGCAGGCTGTTCCGAACGCACTTCGTCGCGGCAATCAGCGGATGCCCAATCGCCTCCGCTTCCAGCGCAGCCTCGCCCTCCACAAACTCCGGAAACACATCGCCCGGATGCTCATACGCATACGTCGCCAGCGACAGCAGCGCCTCCATCTCGCCCACCGCCTCCAGCCACAGCCCCACCGCCGCTCCATGCCTCCGCCGCCACCGCTGCACCGCCCACGCCACCTGCACCGAGTACATCAGCGGCAGATTCACCGCCTTCAAAATCATATTGTCCATCGAGTCCCGCCACTCCCCCAGCCGCGCCAGCCGTCCAATCGCCGCCGACCCCGCCACCGCATGCGACCGCAGCTTCCCCGCAATCTCCCTCAGCCGCTCCGACTGAAAACTCTCTCCCTCCATCACCTCCAGCAGCGCCGCCAGCAGTTGCAAATTCTTCAGCGCCTCATCCGATCCACCCAGCACCGCCTCCATCGTCTTCTCGAACGGCCGCCGCACCCCCGCCTCCGCCAGCAGCACCACCAGCAGCATCCCCACCGCCTCGCTCGTCGCCCCCGGCCCCACCGGCCCCATCGAGCCTCCAGCCATCAGCAGGATCACCGCCACGCCCAACATCCCCGCCACCACCGCCAGCACGCCCGCCACCCACGGCATCCACCGCTGCGTCAGCACATCCTCCGCCGCCGCCCACTCGCGCAGCGCCGCCGCTTCCACGCCCACCGCCACCGATTCGCCCGCCACCGCCATCCGTTCTCGAAACTCCAACCTCCCGCGCAACTCCTCCACCGCCGCCTGCCGTTGCAGAATCTCTCCAACCCCCGCCAGCTCCAGCAGCCAGGTCAGCAGCGTCTCCTCGCCCATCCGGCTCCGAGCCCGGCACAGCAGCTCGAACATCCCCCCACGCCCCACAATATCCAGGTCCCCCGCATACAAACTCGCCGCCACCTTCCCCCGCACCTCGGCCGACAGCACCCCCACCGAACGCTCCTCCAGCCCCACCCACCGGTCCTCCACCCGCGCCATCCCCAGCCTGTAGATCTCCGCCGCGCGCCGCTCCACCCCCAGCCGCCGCGACACCCTTCCCAGCCACACGCCCACCGCCACAAACAGCACCATCGGCACCGTCACCCACCAGCGCGGCACCTCGCGCAGAAACAACCCGTACCAGGCCGCCGCCAGAAATCCCGCCACCAGCGCCAGCCGCACATACCCCAGCCAAAGCTGTCCGGCCTTCAACCGTGCCGCCCGTTCCTCATGCCCCTTCAACCGCCGCCGATACTCCTCCATCGGCACCGCCATCGCCGAATCAACCGTCATCGATCCACCCGCCGGCGATCCACTCAGCACCGACTCCGCACGCACGCCTTCACTCATCCGTCCATTATGGACGCACCTGCCCATAATGGACGCACCCCGCCCTCACACCCGCACCGCAGGTCAAGGACGTGCCCCCGTCGTTGCCGTTGCTTGTGCCATAGCTGTACCGTTGCCTTTTTAGTTGTCATCCCGCAGGGATCTGCTTCTTCCTTTGCCGTTGCTGTTGCCGTTGCCGTTGCTGTTGCCCTTGCCGTTGCCGTTGCCGTTGCCCTTGCCTTTGCCTTTGCCTTTGCCTTTGCCTTTGCCTTTTTGGTTGTCATCCCGCAGGGATCTGCTTCTTCCTTTGCCGTTGCCGTTGCTGTTGCCGTTGCCGTTGCCGTTGAGTTTGCCGTTGTCTGTTTCACGCCGTCATCCAGAGCGAAGCGAAGGATCTCCGTATTGGCCTTTGCACTTGCCCTTGCCCTTCTGCCTGTCATTCCGAGCGCAGCGAGGAACCTGCTTCCCGCTCGCGAAGCGAGCGCCCCCCACCCCAAAAATAATTCCCTCAAAAACAGCCCAAAACTCGCGTGTCAACCCCCCACCAACCCCAAAATCCTACAAAACGCGCATCCCCACTGCCGATTTCTCTCCCGCCAACTTGGCATACTTACCCCCACCAACCCACTACAATTTAACTAGACCCACCCCACGCCCACATCCTGCGGCAGCTAACCCCTGTCGATGCAATATCTTATCTGCAACCCGCCTGAATAGAAGACTTTACGAGGAAAACAGCCTTAACCCCATCCCGCTGAATACTTTACGAGAAAAAGTCGGGGGGGGGGGGGGGGGGGGTGCCTACCCACGCTTGGCCCGAAACCGATTCGCCAGCGCAAACTCATCGCGCAGTTCCGGAGTCCGCAGGTTCTCGCGCACGTACGCCAGCCGCTGCTCCAGCGCCGCCAGGGTCGCCGCAATCGCCTCCGTATTGGTCATCGCCACATCGCGCCACATACTGTAGGGGCTGGCTCCCAGCCGCGTCATCTCCCGCAGCGCGCGTCCGCCAACCGCTCGCAGGTCATCCTGAAAAGCGCTCGTCTGCATCGCAGCCTTTTCCGCAGCATCCGCAGCGAACTCGTCCTCCAGCATCGCGCTCATGGCCGTAGCCACCATCTGCGGCAGGTGACTCACCCACGCGCACACCTCATCGTGCCGTGCCGCATCCATATCCCGCACCCGCGCGCCAAAGCCCGCAACCGCAGCGCGCCAGCTTCCTTCCATCGCCGACTCCTCCGCACCCATCGGCGTAAACAACCAAACCGCGTCTCGAAATAAATCCGCCTCCGCCAGCGCCGCGCCGCCCGATTCCTTCCCTGCCATCGGATGTCCGGGCAGAAACCGCGCCCGACCCGGCCGATTAAATAGCCCCGCAGCCAGCGCCGCAATCTCGCGCTTCGTGCTCCCCACATCGGTCACCAACTGGTCCTCGCCAAGCACCGGCGCAAGCCGCTCCATCCAGTCCAGGATCGGCAGCACCGGCGTCGCCAGCACCACCACATCCGCATCTGTCTCCAGCACCGCGTCTCGTCCCGCCAACGCACTGTCAATCGCCCCAAGCTCGCGCGCCGCCTGCAACTCCGCAGCGTTCGCATCCCAGCCCACAACCTCGCCCGCAAACCCCTTGGCCTTCAGCGCCAACCCCACCGAAGCCCCAATCAACCCTGTCCCGACGATCGCAACGCGCCTCATCGAGACTCCTCCTGTCTCCTCAAAACACGATGCGTAAACGCCCTCGCATTCGGTCCGCGATAATCCCCCGCAACCTGCCCCTTGCCGCGCAGCACATACTTGTACGTCGTCAGCCCTTCCAGCCCAACCGGCCCGCGCGCGTGGAACTTGCTCGTACTGATCCCCACCTCCGCGCCAAACCCATACCGAAACCCATCCGCAAACCGCGTCGACGCATTATGGAACACTCCCGCAGCGTCCACCTCGCGCAAAAACCGCTCCGCCGTCGCTGCGTCCTCGGTGATAATGCTCTCCGTATGCGCCGATCCATGCGCATGGATATGCTCCATCGCCGCATCCAGCCCCGCAACCACACCCAGCGACACCGCCAGCTCCCCATACTCGGTGTGCCAGTCATCCACCGCCTCAACCTCCACATCACGCAGCAACTCCCGCACCAGCGCATCCCCATGCAGCGCAACGCCCTTGGCGCGTAGCCGCTCTGCCAGCTTCGGCAGGAACTCCGCCGCAATCCCCCGATGCACCAGCACCGTCTCCACCGCATTGCACGCCGCAGGGTAATCCGTCTTCGCGTCCTCAATCACCCGCAGCGCCAGCGCCTCATCCGCGCTCTCATCCACGTAGATATGGCACACGCCCTCCGAGTGTCCCAGCACCGGAATCCGCGTATTAGCCTGCACATACTCCACCAGCGCCTTGGACCCACGCGGAATCACCATATCCACCAGTCCATGCATCCCCAGCAGCTCCTGCGCCCGCTCCCGACCCACCACCAGCCCCACCGCATCCTCCGGCAGCCCCTGTGCCACCAGCGCCTCCCGCAGCACCCGCACCAGCGCCGCCGCGGTTCCCTCAACCTCTTTCCCTGCCTTCAGGATCACCGCATTGCCCGACTTCACTGCCAGCGCCGCAATCTGCGTCACCGCATCCGGCCGCGCCTCAAAGATCACCGCCAGCACCCCCAGCGGCACACTCATCTTCTGCAGATTCAGACCTTCATCCAACTCAGTCGCATCCAGCACCCGCCCCAGCGGATCAGGCAGCGCCGCCACCGATCGCACCTGCTCCACCATCTCCTTCAGCTTCGCCGCATCCAGCTTCAGCCGCGCCAGCGTAGCCGGAGCCAACCCCTCCGCCCCGGACTCAGCCAGCCGCACATCTTCGCCATTCGCAGCCAGCAACTCCACGCTCGCTGCATCAATCGCCTTCGCCATCGCCTCCAGCGCAGCATTTCGCGCCGCGTCATCGAGAGGTGCAAGCACCCGCGAAGCTCCCTTCGCAGCCTCCGCTATCGCCCGCGTGCTGCGTGCGTCCTTCGCCGCCGGAGCCGCTTCTGCGCTCATCGCGCAGCCTTCTCCTGCAACGGCGCAAAGTGCGTTCCGATCGCCTCTCCCGAGACAATACGTTCCAGCACATGCGGCGTGCGGCCATTCGCAATGATCACCCGCTTGCCCGCGTGCAGCACAATCCGCGCCGACTCCAGCTTCGAGATCATCCCTCCGCGCCCGCGCCCATTACTCCCATCCGCAAGCGCAAGAATCTTCTCATCGATCACATCAACCTTCTTGAGCACCGCCGCGCCCGGCTCCGTCGGACTGCGATCATACAGCCCGTCCACGTCTGACAGCAGGATCAGCACGTCCGCCCCGATATGCTTCAGCAGCAACGCCGACAGCTTGTCGTTGTCGCCAAAGATTCTCTCCCTCTGCCGCGACTCCGTCGGCCGGTCCAACTCCACCGTCGACACCGTATCGTTCTCATTCACAATCGGGATCACGCCCATCGTCAGCAGCGCATCCAGTGCCGCGCGCAGGTTCGTATGGCGCGTCGCATCGCGGAAGTCGTCCTCCGTCAGCAGCACCTGCGCAATCGGGCACCCCAGCCGGTCGAACGCATCGTCATACAGCGACATCAGCCGCGATTGCCCGATGGCCGCACACGCCTGGATCTGCGCCACCACCGTCGGCCGCTCCATCAGCCCCAGGCGCTCCATCCCCAGGCCCACCGCGCCCGACGACACCACCAGCACCTCGATGCCCTGCGCACGCAGCTCCGCAACCTGCTCCACGAGTCCGCAAAGCAGCCCCAGCGCCACCTTGCCATCCGGCCGCATAATGACATTCGTTCCGAGTTTGACGACAATCCGATGCAAAGCCCGGTCCTCCTGATTCTTAAGCATGGATCTGAGACACCGCCGGAGCAATCGTACGATCAACGATCGGCGCAAGCCGGCGCAGCTTCTCCACCAGCTTCACCAACTGCTCCGGTTGCAGCGACTGCGCTCCATCCGACAGTGCCTTATCCGGATTCGGATGCATCTCCATCAACAATCCATCCGCGCCTGCAGCCACCGAAGCCAGCGCCATCGGCGGCACCAGGTCGCGCTTGCCCACACCATGCGACGGATCGCCCAGCACCGGCAGATGCGTCAGCTTCTTCAGCACCGGAATCGCGGAGACGTCGTACGTGTTCCGCGTATACGTCTCAAACGTGCGAATGCCGCGCTCGCACAACATCAGGTCATAATTGCCGCCCGACAAAATATATTCGGCGCTCAGCAGCACCTCTTCGATCGTCGCCGCAATGCCGCGCTTCAGCAGCACCGGCTTGCGCACGTGGCCAAGCTCCCGCAGCAGGTTGAAGTTCTGCATGTTGCGCGCTCCCACCTGGAAGCAATCAATGTACGGCAGCATCAGCTCGATCTGCGAGATCTCCATCACCTCGGTGATCACCAGAAGCCCAAACTCATCGGCGGCCTCGCGCATGATCTGCAGGCCTTCCACGCCCATACCCTGAAAGCTGTACGGCGAACTACGCGGCTTGAACGCTCCCCCGCGCAGGAACTGCGCACCCGCCGTAGCCACCTGCTGCGCACTCAGGCGAATTTGCTCACGGCTCTCCACCGAGCACGGCCCGGCCATGATGACGACCTCATCGCCGCCCACCACCACGCCGTTCGGGAACGTAATCCGCGTGCCCTCCGGCCGGAATCCACGCCCCGCCAGCTTGTACGGCGACGAGATTCGATACGCCTGGTGAACACCCGAGAGCACCTGAAACTCCGTGACCTCGAAGTGTGCCGGCGTTCCCACGCCAGCAAGAATGGTTTGCACCTCACCCGTTGTGCGGTGGACGTTGAAGCCGAGTTCCACCATTCGCTCAATCACATTCTGAATCTGTTCATCGGTGGCGTGGTCCTGCATAGCGACGATCATCACGGTATTCCTCTATAAATCCTGCTTGAATTTTGTCCTGCGTCAAATTCCTGCCGCCTGGCGACGCCGCCGATCAGGCGACACCACGCAACGGCAAATCCTTCATCCCTGGTGAGGACGCTGCAACGTCCGCATCACATCCATCAACCGCTCATACACGTCCTGCACCTGCGCTCCCGAGAGCGGTCCCGGGTTAATCTTCTGCACGTGCTCAAACACCGCCTGCTCGCGTTGTGGCTCATAGATCGGCGCGCTGCTCTTAGCCTTCAGCAACCCAATCTCGACAGCAGCGGCCGCACGCTGGCTGAGCAACTGCACAATCTGCTCGTCCAACTCATCAATCTTGTTACGCCAATCAGAAATGTCCATGCTGCCTCATGTCGCGAGCCCGCATCGCTCGCAAAGTTGACCTGAAAGTTGTTCCCGGAAGTTGCATCCAGGCTGGGGTAGGACGCGGGCCGCACTCTGCCACGCCCCAATCTTCGGGCTGAAAGCAGCCCGATGTAATGATACGTGTTTTGTTTACTGGCCCGATCATGCATTTTCCGTTCCGCCGCTCAGCCTGCGGACAAACTCTCCCACGGCCTTCGGAGCCTCCGCCGCTGCTGTCTTCTCAATCAATCCAACGATCGCACTGCCCACCACCGCCGCATCCGCAAACTCTCCCACGGCCCGCACATGCTCCGGCGTTGACACCCCAAACCCCAGCGCAATCGGCAGCGTCGTAAACTTCCGCAACCTCTCCACGAGCCCCTTCGCATCGCTCGCCAACTCCGTCTGCGTCCCCGTAATCCCCACCCGCGAGATCGCATACACGAACCCCAGCGAGTTCTCCGCTATCGCCTTCAGCCGCTCATCCGGCGACGTCGGCGCAGCCAGAAACACCGGCACCAGCCCGGTCGCGTGCATCACCTTCAGATACTCACCGGCTTCTTCAACGATCATGTCCGTCAGCAGCACGCCATCCGCGCCCGCGTCCTTTGCGGCCTTCGCAAACTTCTCCAAACCCATCTGCAGCACCGGATTCAGATAGCTGAACAAAATAATTCCGGCCTCGGCCCGTGCCGCGCGAATCTCCTTGCAGATCCCCAGCACATCGATCAGCCGCGTGCCCTTCGCCACCGCCCGCTCACTGGCCCGCTGAATCACCGGCCCGTCCGCCAGCGGATCACTGAACGGCACGCCCAGCTCAATCACATCCGCGCCATTGTCGATCGCCGCCAGCGCCATCTCGCGCGTCGTCGCCAGATCCGGATCACCAGCCGTAAAGTAAATCACCAACCCCGGTTTTTTATGAAAGTGAATCGCCATTACAGCCCACTCACCTTTCGCGCTCCATCGCCACTCAAGTCCATCTCGCGCGTCAAAATTCCAATATCCTTATCCCCTCGCCCGCTCACATTCACGATCACAATCTTGTCCTTTCCCATCTTCGGAGCCAGCTTCATCACCTCGGCAATCGCATGCGCGCTCTCCAGCGCCGGAATAATCCCCTCCGTCCGCGACAACACCTTCACCCCCTCCAGCGCCTCATCGTCAGTCGCGCTCGTATACGTCGCGCGGCCCGAGTCATGCAGCATCGCATGTTCCGGTCCCACACTCGCATAATCCAGCCCCGCGCTCACCGAGTGCGTCGCCGCAATCTGTCCCGCCGCATCCTGCAGCACATAGCTGTACGTTCCCTGCAGCACCCCCGGAACCCCGCCGCCATTGGGTGCAAATCGCGCCGCATGCTCACCCAGCGCCATCCCGCGCCCGCCAGCCTCCACACCAATCAGCGCCACATTCTGCTCCGGAATAAATTCATAGAACGCTCCAATCGCATTCGATCCCCCGCCTACACAGGCGATCACAGCATCCGGCATCCGTCCCTCATGCTCCACAATCTGCCGCTTCATCTCCTTCGAAATCACGCGCTGAAAATCACGCACCATCGTCGGATACGGATGCGAACCCAGCGCGCTCCCGAGAATATAAAACGTCGTCCGAACATTCGTTACCCAGTCGCGCATCGCCTCGTTGATCGCGTCCTTCAGCGTCGCCGACCCCGACCCCACGCCCCGCACCTCCGCGCCCAGCAGCCGCATCCGGAACACATTCAACTCCTGCCGCCGCATGTCCTCCTCGCCCATGT
>JAJXYW010000095.1 GCA_021780415.1 Acidobacteriota bacterium | reverse complement strand
CGGGTCCGGCCCCTGCTGGAATCGGCCCGCCCCGGGGCCGCCGGCGCGCTCACCTGCGGCGCCGATTTCTTCCTCGCCTTCTCGCCCGAGCGCGAGGACCCCGGCAACCCCGATTACGGCACCCACACCATTCCCAAGGTGGTGGGCGGCGTGGACCCCCTCTCCGGCGACCTGGCCGAGGCGTTCTACGCCAGCATTGTCCAGAAGGTGGTCCGCGTGCGGGACGCCCGCACCGCCGAGGCCGCCAAGCTCACCGAAAACGTCTTCCGCGCCGTCAACATCGCTCTGGTCAACGAGCTCAAGGTCATCTACGACCGCATGGGCATCGACGTCTGGGACGTCCTCGACGCCGCCTCCACCAAGCCCTTCGGCTTCATGCGCTTCAACCCGGGCCCCGGCTGGGGCGGCCACTGCATCCCCCTCGACCCCTTCTACCTCACCTGGAAGGCGCGCGAGGTCGGCCTCACCTCCAACTTCATCGAGCACGCGGGCGAGATCAACCGCCGCATGCCCGAATACGTCATCGAAAAGCTCATCCTCGCCCTCAACGATCGGGGCAAGTGTCTCAAGGAAGCGAAGATCCTCGTCCTCGGCGTGGCCTACAAGCGGGACATCGACGACCCCCGCGAGAGCCCCGCCTTCGAGATCTTGGATAGGCTCCTCTCCCTCGGCGCCTCGGTCGCCTACCACGATCCGCACATCCCCGCACTGCCCCGCACCCGCGACTGGCCCGGCCTGCCGCACCTGCGCTCCGTGCCCCTCACCGCCGAGACCCTCGCCGCCCAGGACGCCGTGCTCGTCGTCACCGACCATCGAGCCGTGGACTACCGCTTCGTCGCCGCCCACGCCCCGCTCGTCCTCGACACCCGCAACGTCGTCCCCCCCGGGAAGAGCGTCGTCAAGGGGTAAGCCACGGACCCCCGCCGACCGAACACGGGCGGGGGCGCCCGCGCCACGGGGCGGGGAACGGCGGCATTGGCCGCCACAAAAACGCACCGGGCACCGATTCCGGCGTACGGGAGGCCCTCCGTGGCCTCCCGCCCACCGATGCGACACCCGGTATCACCCCGGGCGGCCAGAGACGGCCGCCCCTACGGACACGAAACAACGGCACCCGGCACCACCCCGGGCGGCCAGAGGCGGCCGCCCCTACCCCGTCATTGCGAGGGCTCCCCGCAGAGGGCACCGAACGAAGCAATCCCGGGGTTGCATGACTGGCTCCTAAAGCTTGCGGTCTTTCAACCGCGGGGCTGCCGCGGCCCTTTGGGCCTCGCAGTGACGGGAAATATGGGCCTCACACGACGCGCCCCGTCATTGCGAGGGCTCCTCGCGAAGGGCACCCAACGAAGCAATCCCGGCCTTGCAAGACCGGCTGCTAAGCTTGGGGTCTTTCAACGGCGGGGCTGCCGCGGCCCTTTGGGCCTCGCAGTGACGGGAAATATGGGCCTCGCAGTGACGGGAATGGCGGCCGCGTGGTGGAGGCGCCTCCAGGCGGCGACCCTAACCCGATCGGGACCAGGAGGTCCCTCCTACACCACTGCCAGGATGACCGGCAGGAGAGGTTGCGGCGGAGTGCGGTGGCCTTTTCTCCTCACTGGCTCGCTCCTCACTCCTTACTTTCTTTAATCTCCTCACTCCCATGGCCGCTACGAAGGCCCGCTGTCAATTTCCCATCTTCAATCCCGCTCCGGCTGGTTTGACGGGACGTACGAGATAACGTACCATTGGGGTGGAGGTCCCCATGACCACTCTCAAGGCTAGCGAGGCCCGAACGAAGCTCTACCGCCTGATCGACGAGGCCGCCGCTTCGCACCGGCCCATACTGATCGCCGGCAAGCGCAATAACGCCGTGCTCGTCTCCGAGGAGGACTGGCGGTCGATCGAAGAGACGCTCTATCTCCTCTCGGTCCCCGGCATGCGCGAGTCCATCGTGGAGGGAATGAAGGTTCCCCTCTCCAAGTGCCGGAAAGAGCCGGGATGGTGAGGTGGCGGCTCGTCTACACGAGGCAGGCCCAGAAGGACGCCAAGAAGCTCGCCGAAGCCGGCCTCAAGGAGAAGGCGGCCGCTTTGCTTCAGATCCTGGAGATCGACCCCTTCCAGACCCCGCCGCCCTATGAAAAGCTGGTCGGTGACCTGGCGGGCGCGTATTCGAGGAGAATCAACATCCACCACCGGCTCGTCTACCAGGTTTACACGGAAGAGCGGACCGTCAAGATCATCCGTCTCTGGACCCACTACGAGTGAGGCCGGGACCGCCGACCGAACGCGGGCGGGGGCGCCCGCGCCACGGGGCGGGGAATGGCGGCATTGGCCGCAAGGATGCGGCCAGTACGAAAACCCACCATCCACCGTTCGCGGCGTAGGGGAGGCCCTCCGTGGCCTCCCCCCACCATGCGGCACCCGGCGCGACGCCGGGCGGCCAGAGACGGCCGCCCCTACGGACACGGAACAACGGCACCCGGTATCACCTCGGGCGGCCAGAGACGGCCGCCCCTACGGACCGGAACAACGGCACCCGGGCCGACCCCGGGCGGCCAGAGACGGCCGCCCCTACCCCGTCATTGCGAGGGCTCCTCGCGAAGGGCATCAAACGAAGCAATCCCGGTCTTGCAAGACTGGCTGCTAGGCTTGCGGTCTTTCAACCACGGGGCTGCCACGGCCCTTCGGGCCTCGCAGTGACGGAAAATATGGGCCTCGCACGACGCGCCCCCGTCATTGCGAGGGCTACTCGCGAAGGGCATCAAACGAAGCAATCCCGGCTTTGCATGACCGGCTGCTAAGCTTGCGGTCTTTCAACCACGGGGCTGCCGCGGCCCTTCGGGCCTCGCAGTGACGAGAAATATGGGCCTCGCAGTGACGGGAATGGGGGCCGCGTGGTGGAGGCGCCACCAGCGGAGACCATAACCAGATCGGGACCAGGAGGTCCCTCCTACACCACACGCCGTAGCGGCCGACACCCGCCGGCCGAACGCGGGCGGGGGCGCCCGCGCCACGCGGCGGGGAACGGGGCCATCGGCCGTAGGGATGCGGCGGCTACGAAAACGCATCGGCCGTAGGGATGCGGCGGCTACGAAAACGCATCGGCCGCAAGGATGCGGCCGCGCCGAAGACCTGCCCTGGCCGTCTCTCTTCACCCATCGTCTATCGTCTTCTCTCCCAAGGCTCCCCTGATGCTGAATCTGATTCGGAAATTCTGGCGCATCCTGGAGCGGCGCGAGCGGCTGAAGGTGCTCGTGACCCTCGCCGTTCTGCTCGGCTCCAGCGTGGTGCAGATGCTGGGGGTGGGATCCATCCTGCCTTTCGTGGCGGTGCTCTCTTCGCCGGAGATCATTCAAAGAAACCACTGGCTACAGAATCTCTATATGCTCCTCGGTTTCACGTCGGACCACCGCTTCCTCTTCTTCCTGGGGCTGTGCAGTCTGGCGGCGGTGCTCGTCTCCAACGCCTTCATGGCGCTCAACCAGTGGATCACCGTGCGCGTCTCGGCCTCCCTCGAAAACCGCCTGGCCGTCCGCCTCTTCAACGCCTACCTGAACGCCCCCTACGTGCTCTTCCTGCGCCGCGCCCCCTCGGAGCTCAAGCGCAACGTGCTGGAGGAGACGGGCCGATTCTCCGGGACGGCCATGCTCTTTCTCCAGATGGCCGCCTCGGTGCTCATCATCCTCAGCATCGCGGCCCTGCTCCTCACCGTGAACCCCTTGCTCAGCGTGGCCATCGGCGCCCTCGTGGGCGGCGGCTACGCCCTCGTCTACCTGGTGGTCCACCGGCGCCTCTCGCGCCTGGGCACCCTGCGGATGGAGGCGAACGCCCAGCGCTTCAAGATGCTGGACGAGGGGTTGGGCGGGCTTAAGGAGCTGAAGGTCACCCTGCGCACCGGCGTGGCCCTGCGCCGCTTCGCGCGGGCCGAGAGCGACATCACGGGGACGGCGGCCTGGCAGACGGTTCTCGGCACCCTGCCGCGCTTCTTCATCGAGGTGCTCGGCTTCGGCGGCATGCTGCTCGTCGTCCTCTACCTCCTCGCGAGCCACAGCGACATCCGCAACACCATCCCCCTCATCAGCCTCTTCGCCTTCGCCGGCTACCGCATGCTTCCCGCCATGCAGAACGCCTACAACACCCTCGTGGGCCTGCGCTTCTACGCCCCCGTGGTCTTCACACTGGAGGGGGAGCTGCGCGAGGCGAACGAGGCCATGGCCCAGGCGAAGGCCGAGTCCGCGGGTGAGGCCGAGCCCCTGGCCTTTCAGCGCGCCATCGAGCTGGAGCAGGTCAGCTTCCGCTTCAGCGAAGAGCGCGGCTACGCCCTGCGCGAGGTCAGCCTCGCCATCCCCTACCGCTCCTTTGTCGGCTTCGTGGGCGAGACGGGGGCCGGCAAGACCACCCTGGCCGACGCCATCCTCGGCCTTTTGCCCCCCGAATCGGGCGAGATCCGCGTGGACGGGGTGCCCCTGCGCGGGCAGACGGTGCGCCGCTGGCAGAAGCGGCTGGGCTACGTGCCGCAGGACGTCTATCTGGCCGACGACACCATCGAGGCCAACATCGCCTTCGGCCTGCCCCCCGAGGAGGTGGACCATGAGGCCGTGCGCGAGGCCGCGCGCCTCGCCCAGATGCAGCCCTTCATCGAAGAGGAACTGCCCCAGGGCTACCAGACCCTCGTGGGCGACCGGGGCGTGCGCCTCTCCGGCGGCCAGCGCCAGCGCATCGGCATCGCCCGCGCCCTCTACCACCGCCCCGAGGTGCTCATCCTCGACGAGGCCACCAGCCAGCTCGACGGCGAGACCGAGGCCGGCGTCCTCTCCGCCATCGAAGGGCTCAGCCACCAGGTCACCCTCATCGTCGTCGCCCACCGCCTCACCACCGTCCGCCGTGCCGACGCCCTCTACCTTCTCGACAAGGGCGCCCTCGTGGCCCAGGGCACCTTCGCCGACCTCATGGCCGCCGACGCCCACTTCCGGCGCATGGCCAAGGGGGCGTCGTGAGCGCGCAGACCGTCGACCGCCCGCAGCAGTCCTGGTGGGGTGGCGCCCCCGCCCACCGCTTCGAGGCGTGACATTCACCGTAGCGGCCGACTCCCATCGGCCGAACGCGGGCGAGGGCGCCCGCGCCACGGGGCGGAGAATGGGGCCATCGGCCGCAAGGATGCGGCCGGTAGGAAAACGCGCCGGCCACCGATTCCGGCGTACGGGAGGCCCACCGTGGCCTTCCACCCACACATCAGCGCGTAGGGGAGGCACTCCGTGGCCTCCCGCCCACACATCAGCGCGTACGGGAGGCCCACCGTGGCCTCCCACCCACACATCAGCGCGTACGGGAGGCCCCCCGTGGCCTCCCGCCACCGATGCGGCACCCGGCATCACCTCGGGCGGCCAGAGACGGCCGCCCCTACGGACACGAAACAACGGCACCCGGCATCACCCCGGGCGGCCAGAGACGGCCGCCCCTACCCCGTCATTGCGAGGGCTCCCCGCAGAGGGCACCCAACGAAGCAATCCCGGCCTTGCAAGACCGGCTTCTAAGCTTGCGGTCTTTCAACCCCGGGGCTGCCGCGGCCCTTTGGGCCTCGTAGGGGAGGCCCTCCGTGGCCTCCCGCCACCGATGCGGCACCCGGCATCACCCCGGGTGGCCAGAGACGGCCGCCCCTACGGACACGAAACAACGGCACCGGCCCGACCCCGGGCGGCCAGGGACGGCCGCCCCTACCCCGTCATTGCGAGGGCTCCCCGCGAAGGGCACCCAACGAAGCAATCCCGGCGTTGCAAGACCGGCTGCTAAAGCCTGCGGCCTTTCAACCACGGGGCTGCCGCGGCCCTTCGGGCCTCGCAGTGACGAGAAATATGGGCCTCACACGACGCGCCCCGTCATTGCGAGGGCTCCCCGCGAAGGGCACCCAACGAAGCAATCCCGGCGTTGCATGACCGGCTGCTAAGCCTGCGGTCTTTCAACCGCGGGGCTGCCGCGGCCCTTCGGGCCTCGCAGTGACAGCTGTTGGTGCGGTTGTAGTCTTCTTTTAGTTCGTCGGTCGTCGTTCTTTCATCCTTATCTGCCGTCTGCCGACCGTCGTCTTTCTTTTAGGCTGTGCTCATTCTTCCCGCAACACAAAAGGGCCGACCCGAAGGCCGGCCCCCTTGGGTGGTGCTTGATGGTTCACTCACTACGCTGCGTTCTGGGTGTCGGTCTCCTTTGCGGGGGCGGCGGGGGCCACGACGGTGAGGGCCTCGCGGTTGGCTTTGCGCGTCTGGGCGGCCTTGAGAGGGGCCTGGCGCTGGGCTGGCGTCCGGGAGTTGCGAACCAAGACGCCGAGCTTTTCGAGGAGCTGAGGCTGGTCGTGCAGGGCCACGCGCGCCACGCGCCGGAAAGCTCCGATCCAGCTCTGAAGGGTGGCGACAGCCGCATGCTGATCCTGAGTGGCCTGCTGGGCCTGGCCCTTGGCCGCCGCACGCGCCTTCAGCGCGGCGTCCATCGCGGTGATCTTGGCCTTCTCGGCGGCCAGCCGGTCGTTGGTGTAGTAGCGCCCCACGGCGGCCGAGAGATCGGGGCTGCCGAGGACGTTGTCGAAGAGGGCGGTGGCCATGGTCACGAACTCGCCCTGCCTGCTGGGAATACGGCGGTTGAGACCGAGGGTCGTCAGCGTGGGGCTCCTACGGCCGAAAGCCGCGCGGGCCACCTCGCGAAGTCCTTGGTAAGCCAGGTAGGCCTCCTTCGTGATGCGGGTCAGCTCGGCCGTGGCCGTCTGGCAGCCACCGGTAGCGGCCACCTGAGCCTGAACGGCGCCGTTCGCCCTGTCCAGGAGCGCCTGACCCTCGGCCATCTTGTCCGGGCCGTAGCCGTAGAGCGCCACCAGCGCGGCGATCTCCTGATCTTCCAGGGTGTTGTGAATGGCGATGCCGGCGTTGGTGAGACAATCCGAGATAGCTTTTTTGCTGTACATTTGGTAAGTTCCTTCTTACATGGGAGACCGGTGGTTCCATCTCCGGCCTCCCGAGTTACGCAACAGGGTTTCATCTTCACAATGGACCTCGGGCGAGACGGACGCCCTGCCAGGCTCCGTCTCCCCGAGGGCCGCGAGGCGGGCCCCGCGCACTCCCATTCAGGCCTCGGCCCATCCGGGGCGGCTGGCCGCCGCCCTCTGCCAACAGGGTGGCGCGGACCATCGGGGCAAAGCGTCGCGTCAGCCCCTCGAAGCGTTGCCGCGCACGCCCGCGTGAGCGCCGCGCAATCACGAACGAACTCGTCGCACGGCCGTCACGATCTATCGCAGAGGCAAACACGGTTGTCGCGCAGGCAAACGGCCTCGTCGCAAGGCCGCATGAACGTGTCGGCGACACAAGCGAACGTGTCGGCCTCACAAATGAACCTGTCGGCAGGACAAACGCATGTGTCGGCATCGCAGACGCATGTGTCGGCCTCACAAACGAACCTGTCGGCGGGGCAAACGAACCTGTCGGCCCCACAAACGAACGTGTCGGCAGGACAAACGAACCTGTCGGCCCCACAAACGAACGCGTCGGCAGGACAAACGAACGTGTCGGCCCCACAAACGAACGCGTGAAAATCGCGCACGAAGCTCCCGAAATGTCGCGAAGCTCACCCAAGATGGCAAACGTGCAGACTAAAATCGCAAACGTGCACACTACAATCGCAAACAGACTGTTCCGCAATCTGCAGAGGCTTGTCCTCTTCTCCTTCGAGAGATCGAGAACAGCTATCGCCGCTTCTTCTAACTTCTTCAAGTCAGCTTTCTTTATCCTAGACCTCAATTTCAAGTTCAAACTCCATCCTTGACTATCAAGCTCATCATTCATCTGTGCGGGATGAGTCCTTTGTAGCGCAAGATACGCCCGAAGGGAAGTCCCCTACCGGAGCCGTGGCAGCACCGCCCGGCCTGGCATCCTCTCACGTCAGCCGGCCGGCCATACCAGGCGTTGCGAACCTTTGCGCTTCTTCTACGGTTTTTCATCCAAGCTCCTCGTTCAACCCTTTCTGTAAAGGAAACCACCCGGACCTCAGCTAAGCACTCATAGTATATTCCCGAACAACACACGAAGGGAAGTCCCTTCCCCTAAATATGGTGCCCAAGAAAAAACTGGTACCATGAATGGTAGGGAGAATGGCGACGCAACTCCTTCTTTTTCTGTGCCTTACGTGTGTCGAGCCCACTTCACAAGAGGGTCTTGCAGAAGGATATTTCCACAGAAACTTTGTTACTTTGACTCGCTTCAAGTGCTAAAACTCAATTCAAGAAAACTTTGCATGAGTCGCGAAGATATGCATGCACCCCCTTTTCTTGTAGCAGACGACCGCTTCGAGGCTTGACATTCACCGTAGCGGCCGACCCCCATCGGCCGAACGCGGGCGAGGGCGCCCGCGCCACGGGGTGGGGAACAGGGCCATCGGCCGCAAGGATGCGGCCGCTACGAAAAGGCGCCGGCCATCGATTCCGGCGTACGGGAGGCCCTCCGTGGCCGCCCGCCCACCATGCGGCACCCGGCGCGACCCCGGGCGGCCAGAGACGGCCGCCCCTACCCCGTCATTGCGAGGGCTCCCCGCAGAGGTCATGACCTCCCCCCCGAAAACTGGTCCAAGTGGAATGAGAGGATCCGGTAGGATGGTGGATGGAGAACCGGGTCATGAAGAAGAAGCGATACACGGAAGAGCAGATCATTGGGATTCTTCGG
>JAJXYW010000197.1 GCA_021780415.1 Acidobacteriota bacterium | reverse complement strand
TACCATATCCGGTCGCTCGGGCTCTTCGGATCGTACGCCCGTGGCACAGCCTCACGCCGCAGCGACATCGACATCCTGGTCTCCTTCAACGAGACACCCACACTGTTTGCCTTCGTCCGACTGAAGCACGAACTCGAGCGCGCCCTGGGGCGGCGAGTGGACCTCGTCATGCGCGACGCACTTCGACCGGCCATCGGCCGGCGCATCCTCGCCGAGGTGACCGAAGTATGAAGACACCGCGTGATGCAGCCGACTACCGCGGGACATGGCGGAGTACGCTGACAAGGCGTGCCGGCTGACTTAGGGTCTCGACTATGCGACGTTCGCCGGGGATGAGAAGACACACCTTGCCGTGATCCGGTGCCTGGAGGTCATTGGCGAGGCGGCCAAGAAGGTGCCGGCCGCGTTTCGAAAGCGTCACCCTGCTGTGCCCTGGACCGAGGCGGCTGGCATCAGGGACATCCTCGTGCACGACTATTTCGGCGTCAACCTCGAGGTCGTCTGGAACACCGTGCTGCGCGACCTGCCTTCCTTGAAGCACGCGCTGTTGCCCTTGCTCGCGTCGCAGACTGGGCCGGGCGTCCCACCCGACTGACGAGACGGGCAAACGCAGCCGACAGTACGCCGGTTTCTCCGCGCCATCCCGTGGCGCGGCCGTCGCGACCGCGCGCTGGCCCGGCATGCTGGCACAGGTCGTTCACCCTGGCCATCGCTGGGCGGGCGAGACGTCCGCCCCACGGGTGTTGCCTTCGCTACCTCGAGAACGGCACTCCGGCCCTGACGGGCCTTCGTGCCTTACTACCAACACACAGACCGGCTCGCAACGCTATCGCTGGATGCCTGCGAGATTGCTTCGGCCGCTGCGCGGCCTCGCAATCCTCATGAGCCCGGGCTCACCCCGGACCATGAAAGTCTGATCTCGAGGGAGCGGGCCCCGCGTCCGGGAGACTTTCTGAACAATGACGGCTTCGCGCGACGCCGCGCCTCCGCTCCTCCGCCCCTCTGCCCCTCTGCTCCTCTGCTCCTCTGCTCCTCTGCTCCTCGGCTCCTCCGCCCCTCTGCTCCTGGGCCCCTCTGCCCCCTACGCCGCGTCCACCAGGCTCGCCCACAAGCGGCCGAGCCACTCGTGGATCGCGGTGGTCGAGCGCTCGAGCGCGAACACCGACGGCGCCAGGCCACCCCAGCCGCGGGCCGCGCCGCCGAGCGCCACGCGCGCGGGCGCCGCGATCGCGTCGAGGCCGGCGTGCGCCGCAAGCTGCATCGCCCGGGGCATGTGCTCCGCCGAGGTCACGATCACCACCTTTTGCGTCCCCACCAGCTTCCGCAATGCGGCGATCTCGTCCGCGGTGTCGCGCGTGGTGTCGAACCGCACGATTCGCGAAACATCGACTCCGAGCGACATCGCCGCCTGGGCCATCACCTCCGCCGTCGACGGCTCTCCCGGCTCACCCCACCCCGACACCACGAACCGGGCGTTAGGCGCCAGCCGCAGCACGCGGACCCCCTCGACCAGCCGCTCGAGGCCGGCCACCTGCAACCAGCCCGTCGGCGGCCGGCCGGGAAGCGGCTCGTACCCAGCTCCGAGCACCGCCACGACGCTCACACCCTCGAGCGGCGCCGCCGGCATCAGCGGGAGATACCTGTGCTCCAGCGGCGCGCTCAGGACCCTGGCCACGTTGCCGATGCTGCACACCAGCAGCACCGCCAACCCCGCCGCGGTCAACGCTCGCCCCAGCCCATGGCGCCGGCCCCAACTGACCAGCAACCCCGCCGTGACCAGGACGAGCGACATGCCCAGCGGCGTCAGGAACCACTCAATTACCTTCTTGATCTCGTAGCCCATGGTGGCCTCGATCCCCACGACCTCTCCAGCTATCGTACGACGGGCGGGCGCTTCGTCGCCAAGGTCGTCTGGTCTGGGTGTCCGTCGTAAGGCACGGAGCTTGTGTGTTGGTAGTAAGGCACGCAGCCACGCCGTAGGCGGGGCGGAGGGCCGTGTCCCTCCCAGCCCCGAGCGCCGTCGTCACCGGTCGTGTCGTTGCCTGTGTGTTGGTGGTAAGGCACGCAGCCACGCCGCCAGCCGCGAAGGAAACGGGAGTTTCTGGGGCGTTTCTGGGCAGTTTCTCGGAGACGGAAGGCGGAGATCCTTCGGTCGCCGCTTCGCGGCTCCCTCAGGATGACGGTGGCGCTGTCATCGTGAGCGAGCGCAGATCGGCTTGCCCCTACGCTGTCATCCTGAGCGAGCGCAGCGAGTGAAGGATCTCCCCCACGCCCACCGCGCCAATCGCACCCGAGCAACGCAGGCGGGGCGGAGTGCCGTGTCTCTCCGCGCCGCGAGCGCTTTGCCTCCAGCGGCGAGCGTCACGCCCCGGGCAGAGCACGCGCGGAGCGCGCGCTCCACAGAAGCGACCGTGGCGCAGAGCTTTACCGTTCTGGACGTTGGAGCAAAGCGGGTGCAAGAAACAGCGAAGGCGCGCATTGGTTGCGCGCCTCACGTTCGTCCACCGGCGTCGTGGCGCCGGGGCCGTCTCTCGCCGACCTACAGCTCACGGTGCTTCACGTTGCCCATTCCCGGGTTCGACAGCCACCTCCCGGTCGCGGCTATCGTGGCTCAGGGCGCGGCCGACACCCCGCCGCTATGCTCAGGAGGCAGCCAACCCTCCGGCCGCCAGGCTCACGAGGTGGTTGAAACCCCTTTCACTGGGCTCAGGAGGCGGGTGAAACCCGCTCCGCCAGGTTCAGGGCGCGGCCGACGCCCGCCGCCAGGCTCAGGAGGTGGTTGAAACCCCTTCCACTGGGCTCAGGAGGCGGGTGAAACCCGCTCCGTCAGGCTCAGGACGCGGTCGAGATCCCGTCCGATAGGCTCAGGACGCGGCCCGGAACCCCGCCCTTGGGCTCGGGGCTCGGCGCTCGGGGACCAGCGACTCCTTGAGCAGGCGGCGCGCCGCGATCGGCAGCGCGATCGTGCGCTCCCACCACGGGATCTCGAGGCGCTGGTCGGGGAAGTGCCGGCCCAACTCGGGCACGAGCTGGCGCGCCGCGGCCAGCCCGCGATGCACCTTGGGCGCCAGGTCCAGCTCGGCCGCCAACGCCAGCACCAGCCCATGGTCGAGTGCGTCCTGGCTCGCCAGCAGCGCCGTCGCCAGGTGCGGCCACTGCGGCGGCGTCGGCGACGACTCGGGATCACCGACGCGCGCCGCCATGAGCATGACCAGCAGCTCGCCGGTCGGCACGCGCCACGTCCGTCCGCCGGCCGTCACCGGGGCCGAGTACCGGCGCAGCGGCCCCGCGAGCCGCCCGACCCCTGCGAACGAAAAGTCGGACGCCGCGCCCGACAGCACCGCGACCGTCGCCGACCGCGTGGTTCGTTTCGTGCCCTCCGCGGGCGCCACCACCCACAACCTCGCCGGAAACGCCGCCAGCGACCGGTACAGCGACAGCAGCACGGCCGCATCGCCCAGCAGGACCGCCGGGACCGGCCGAGCGCCGTCGCCGTCGTTCAGGATCGCGGCCAGGCGCTCCAGGTTCTGGACGTTCTCCTGCCTGATGGCATCCAGCCGGCCGGCCACCTCGCAACCGGGCGTGGCCGCGGTGCGCCGCTCGAACTCCGCGGCGCCGAGCGCCTCGCGCGCCACCGCGAGGCCGGGGGTGACGAACGCCTCCGCGAGCCCCGCGCACCAGCAATCCGTGCAGTGCTCGATCACCTCGCCCGCAACCGGCGCGCCATCGCGCACGACGCGCGCGGCGTGGCGAACCTGTTCCAGGGCGGTCGTTGCTGGCGTTGCGTTCATGGCCTGCGTCGTGAATCTAGTCGGCCCCGGTTGCGTTGTCAAACCCGCCTCAGCCCCAGGCGCGTCCCGCTATCGATCGCCCACCACCGGCCGTTCGTCCGGTTGCTCGACGCTCGCCTTGATCTCGCGCCGCTTCTCCTCGCTCATTTGTCTCGCGCGCGCGGAGAGCCCGAGGCGGCGGACCGCCACGATCGCCACGACCTCCACCACGGCCAGGGTGATCGCGAGCGACGAGCTCTTGGCCAGCGCCACCCACAGCGCCATCCCGCACGAGAGCACGACGAAGACGTAGATCGTTCGCACCACGCGCACGCGGCTGCCGGCCCACTCCTGCAACAGGTGGTGGAGGTGGTTGCGATCCGCCATGAACATGCCGAAGAACCGCTCCAGTACGTGGCTCTTCGGGCTGTCGAGGAAGCGAACAGCCATCACCAGCAGCGTGTCGATCACCGGCAGTCCGAGCGCGAGGAGCGGCACCAGGATCGCCACCGCCGCCGGCGACTTGATCGAGGAGTGCAGGCTGGTCGCCGCCAGCAGGAACCCCAGTGCGAGCGAACCCGAGTCGCCCAAGAAAACCTTCGCCGGCGCCCAGTTGTGCCGCAGGAATCCCACGCACGCCCCGACGATGCCACCCATGAGCACCACCGTGAAGTAGTTCTGCTGCATCGCGCCGTACACCATGAAGCTACCCGCGATGATGGCGATCACGCCGCCGGCCAGACCGTCGAGACCGTCGATGAGGTTGACGGCGTTGGTGACGCCAACCACCCACACGACGCTGACCACGGCGCCGAGCACGCCCAGGTCCAGGTCGATCCGGCCCGGCAGGCCCAGAGTCGAAAAGCGCCACCCCACCCCGACGATGAGCACCGCGGCCACTGTTTCCACCACGAACTTGTGCAGCACGCCGACGCCGATCAGGTCGTCCACCAGCCCGACCACGAACACCATCGCAACGCCGAGCGCCAGCGCCGCGAGGTCGGTCTTGGCCACCCGCGCGCCCCAGGCGCCCCACTTGACGAGCGCCACCGTCCCGACGCCGAACAGCAGGCCGACCGCCACCGCGAAGCCGCCCAGGCGCGGCACGGCCTCCGCATGCGTGTGCCGCCCGCCCGGGTAGTCGAGCGCCCGCATCGCCGGCGCCACGCGCACCGTGATCGGCACCATGAAGTTCGTGCCCACCCCGGCGATGACCGCCGCCACGAACCCGGCGACCAGGACCTCGATCATCGCTTCCTCATCCCCTCAGCTCGACCGCCATTATCACCCATCGTGTCCATTGCCTGTGTGTTGGCGATAAGGGGCGTCATTGCTCGTGTGTTGGTCATAAGGGACGTCGTTTCTTGTGTGTTCGTAGTAAGGCACGCAGCCGCGCCGCAGGCGGGGCGGAGTGCCGTGCCCCCCCGCGCCCCGAGCGCCTCCCCGCCAGCGGCACTCCGCTACACCCGCCCGCCACTCCAAGCTCAGAGGACTTGGCGCCGCTTGTCAGGCCTCACCCGGCGGACGCCGCTTGATTTGTCCCGTTTGAGGTGCTATTCAAGCGACATTCTCCTGGTCACAGCAGGGGGAAGAAGGCTTGCATCCTCACCAAAGAAGGAAAGGGTGAACCTCAGATGAGGCTACTTGTCACCGGCTCCAGCGGATTGATCGGCTCGGAGGTATGCCAATACTTCGATCGGCTCGGTTGGGATGTCCACGGAGTCGACAACAACCAACGGGCCGTCTTCTTCGGGCCTCAGGGCGATACCCGCTGGAACCAACGTCGTCTGGAAAGCACACTGACACACTTCACGCACCATGAACTGGATATCAGGAACCGCCAGGGAGTCGACCAGCTCCTTTCCGACCTGAAGCCCGACGCCGTCGTCCATACTGCGGCTCAGCCAAGCCACGACCGCGCTGCGGCCATCCCCTTCGACGATTTCGACACAAATGCTGTTGGCACGCTCAACCTGTTGGAAGCGACTCGAAGACACGCCCTGTCAGCGCCCTTTGTCCTGATGTCGACCAACAAGGTCTACGGCGACGCGCCCAACCGTATCGCACTCAAGGAACTCGAGACTCGCTGGGAGTACGACGACGTCCGATTTGTCAGCGGTATCGCCGAGGACTTCCCTGTCGACCAGTCCAAGCATTCCCTGTTTGGCGCAAGCAAACTCGCCGCCGACGTGATGACTCAGGAATACGGTCGCTATTTCGGGATGAGCACCTGCTGCCTGCGGGGCGGGTGCTTGACAGGACCGTCCCACTCGGGTGTTGAACTGCACGGATTTCTCAGCTACCTGGTCCGCTGCAACCTCGAGGGAATCAAGTACAAGGTCTTTGGCTACAAAGCCAAGCAAGTCCGCGACAATATCCACAGCCTCGACGTTGCTCGGTTCATCCGCGCCTTCATCGAAGCTCCAAGGTCGGCCGAGGTTTACAACATCGGCGGCGGCAAGAACAACACCTGCTCTATCCTCGAAGCCTTCGCCGCCCTCGAGGGGCTCACCGGCAAGAGGATGATCTGGGAGTACCTCGATGAGAGCCGGATCGGCGACCACATCTGCTATTACAGCGACTTGACCAAGATGCGGCGCCACTACCCAGGCTGGGACATCACTGTGAGCCTCGGTGAGATCTTCCGGCAGATTGTCGACGCCTGGACCACGCGAGCGAGATAAGGCCTTGGTGTTGCGATGCGCGTCTTGTTGGTCAATCGATTCTTCGGCGGCACTCAAGTCCCAACAGGACGCATGCTCCACGATCTCGCCGAGGAACTAGCCAACCGAGGTTGGCAGGTCCGGGTCCTAACCGGTGATGCGGAGTACGCCGGTGCCAGTAGCATGGCGGGCAACCGGCACGATTCATCCATTACGAGGCTTTGGACTGCCCGTGGGACAACGCGTCTTCTGAGCTGGTCACTGTTCTGGCTCCAGGCAGTTGTGCTAATTCCCTTCATGTCCTGGGACCGTTGCGTGATCCTGACCGATCCGCCGTTTTTGGTGGTAGCGGCGCGCTTGGCGAAGTGTCTCAACCGTCGCCGAAAGATCTTCTGGTGGACCATGGACCTATTTCCAGAGGCGCTTACCGCCGGTCACGTTTTTCCCTCAGGTGGGCTCGTAGAACGCTTCCTGAGGCAGTTCAACGAATTCGGCCTCAAGGCCGTGAACGGCGTCGTGACGCTTGGGTCAATGCAGCGGCGTCGCCTCGAAACCTACTCACATTTCAGGGGTGATGAATCCTTCTCGATTGTGGTGCCGCCGTGGGATCAGCGGCCCTTGCAGCTCCAAGCGGGCCGACTGAACAGGGTCAGGCCCCTTTTCAAATGGGAGGGCAAGAAGGTCGCCCTTTATGCCGGCAATCTCGGCAGGGGGCATAGCTACCAAGACCTGATTCAAGCCGCGGAGATTCTCGCCGCCGAAGACAAGAGTTGGATCCTGGGGTTCTTCTGTCGGGGCGCCGGAAAGCCCAAACTCAGGCTCGCCGCCGGGCAGCTTCCCAATGTGGTCGTCGAGGACTACGTGTCGCCCGAGTTGACAGCCGATCTCCTTCACTCGGCAGATGTCCACCTGATCACGATGGAAGATGGATGGGAGGGCGTCGTCGTGCCGAGCAAACTGTACGGCGTCCTTGGAACAGGGATACCGGTCCTCTTCGTGGGTCCTCCCGACGCTGACACCGCCAACGAAGTCCTGAACCACGGTGCTGGCGAGGTCCTACCCAACGGATGTGGGGGTCGAGCAGTTGTCGCAGCGCTCAACCGCCTCGCCGCTGCTGCCAAACCGCCGGCTACTTCCCTGGATCGAAAAGGGCCAGGGGATATTGCCAGCTTTGTTGTCGCGTAGCCCTAGGCCTGGCTGGAGTTCGAACCTCACCCTTACTGCAAGCTGTCGTGGACCAATCGGCCTCGGTTGGCGACCAGCTCCTCGTACAGCGCCAGCATCCGCCGCCCGACCGAATTCCACGAGAACTCCCGCCGCATCCACTCCCGCCCGCGCTCCCCCATCGCCCGGCGCTCCTCGAACGAGAGCGACATCAGCCGCCGCATCCCCGCCGCGAGCGCCTCTTCCGAGTCGTCCACCCAGCACCCGCAGCCCTCCTGGTCCAGTGCTTCCCACGGCAAGCCGTGACCGACCAGCGCCGGCGTCCTGTGCGCCAGCGCCTCCGCGACCACGTTGCCGAAGTTCTCCGGGTTCGGCGCCTGCACCACGAACGCAGCCTGCGCCAGCAGCCCCGCCTTCTCGCCGCCGCTCACCTGCCCGGCGAAGCGCACCCGCTCGCCCACGCCAGCCTCGGAGGCCACGCGCTCGAGTTCCCGCCGGTAGCCCGCCTCGCCATCGCCGGCGACCACGAGCGACCACGCATCGCAACGATCTGGCGCGTCGCCGGCCGCCAGCCGCCCATCAGGATCGGAGCGCGCATCGGTCTCTCGCCTTCCTTCTACCTTTTCCCCTCTCCCGTCTGACCGCTCCCACCTCACGGCCCGGGCGAAGGCCGCGATGATCCGCTCGACCCGTTTGTACGGATGCAGCCGCCCAAGGTAGAGCACGAACGGCGCCGCCCCGGGGTCTCGCTCCGGTACCGCACCTGGTACCTCAACACCGTTGGGGATCACCGCCACCCGCGCACCAGGAACCAATAGCTGCAGTGCCTCTGCTTCATCGCGTGACGTTGCGTGAAATGCCGTGACCCGCCGCAGGGTGCGGTCCTGAACGAGGCGGTCAAACAAGACTTTCTTCAGCGCCTTCTGCCGTCGCGCGTCCGGCAGGAGCGTGCCTCGCGGCGTCAGGACCAGCGGCGCGCCTCGGCTGGAACAGAGTTTGCCGGCCACGGGCAGGAACCAGTTATAGGCGAGGCCGGCGTGAACAACGTCAGCCGTCTTGCACTCTGTCCTGAGCTCAGCCGCCAACGTCGGGCTCAAGTCTGCAACAAGCCACCGCGCACCGTAGAACACTCGATAGTTGTCCTGGTCCCGCCAACCCAGAAACTCTCGCGGCAGCGTCGCAGCACCGTTCGCGTTCGAGGCCAAAACCCTGACCTCAACTCCCAGGTCGGAAAGCGCACGACACAACCCGCGGTTCGATTCGATCGGCCCGCCGTGCGAGACGGCCGGATAGAACGAGCGGACAACATGAACGACTCTCACCGCTTGGGACCACAGTCCTTCATCGCCTGCCCATCAGCAGCCATGCCCCACGGCGCCGTCGACGCCGATCGTTCGCACAACAGGATCCAAGGTCCCGAGCATTCATCCTTGGCGCTGCTCCTTCCTCACCATCGCCTTCCCCAGCACCAGCACATCCATCTTGGTCCTGACGAAGCAGTCCACCGTTTCCTCCGGGGTGTTCACGATCGGCTCGTTCTCGTTGAATGAGGTGTTGAGCACAACCGGAGTGCCTGTCAGCTCGCCGAACGTCTCGATCAGCCGGTGGTAGAGCGGGTTGTTGCGCTGGCTTACTGTCTGCAGCCGCCCGGTCCCGTCCTCATGGGTGACGGCGGGCAGCTCGGCGCGCTTCTCCGGCCTGATCTTGTAGACCTGCAGCATGTACGGCACCGGGTAGCTCTCCTCGAAGTACTCGGCGGTCCTCTCCTCCAGGATCGATGGCGCAAACGGCCGGAACCACTCCCGCCGCTTGATGCGGGCGTTGAGGATGTCTTTCATGTCCGGCCGCCGCGGGTCCACGACGATCGAGCGGTTGCCCAGTGCCCGCGGGCCCCACTCGCTGCGCCCCTGGAACCAACCCACCACATCGCCGGCCGCGATGCGCTCGGCCGTACGCTGGCACAACTCGGCCTCGTCCTCGACCCACTCGTACGAAAGCCCCTGTGCCTCGAGCGCGGCCTTGACCTGGGCGTCGGTGTACTCGGGCCCCCAGTGCGCGTGCTCGAGCACGAACTCCCGCGGTTTCCCGAGCACGTGGTGCCAGACGTAGAACGCCGCCCCGACCGCGGTCCCCGCGTCGCCGGCCGCCGGGTGGATGTGCAGCTCCCGGTACGGCGTCCGCTCGAAGATCTTCCCGTTGGCCACGCTGTTGAACGCGCAGCCGCCGGCCAGGCACAGCGCCTGAGCGCCGTTGCGCGCGGCGAGCGCGTTGACCGCGTGGAAGTAGATCTCCTCGGACATCGCCTGCACCGATCGCGCCATATCCTTGTGCTTCTGCTCTAGCGGTTCCTCGGGCGCGCGTACCGGTCCGTAGCGCTCGACCCACTTCTCGGAGAACGCGGGTCCCATCTCGGGGTAGCCGCCCTCCCACACCATCTCGACCCCCTCGGCGTGGTGGCGGAACCAGTCGAGGTCCAGCTCGAAGCGGCCCTCGCCGGTCACGCGCATGATTCGGCGAAAATCCTCCACGAACGCCGGCTCGCCGTAAGGCGCCAGGCCCATCACCTTGTACTCGTCCCCGTACTTCGCGAACCCGATGTACTGCGTGACCGCCGTGTAGAACAGCCCCATCGAGTGCGGGAACTCGACCCAGTGCGAGACCTCGAGCCGGTTGCCCCGGCCGCGGCCGAACATGGTGGAGACGAAATCGCCGAACCCGTCGATCGTCAGGCAGTCGGCCTCGTCGAACGGCGACAGGAAGAACGACGACGCCATGTGCGCCCGGTGGTGCTCGACGCCGTGCAGCTGCGCCCTCACCGATCCCGGGTCAACGTCGAGCGCGCCGGCCAGCGTGGCCTTGAGGTCGCGCACCCGGCCCATGTTGCCGAGCCGGTCCTTGATCGCGGCGAACGAGGGCCGTTTCTGCAGGGCGAACATGACCTTTTTGTGCAAGTGCGCGGACGGGTCACGCCCAATCGCGATGTGGTCCACGTCCGGAAGCTTCACCCCGGCGTACGCCAGGCAGAACCGGATCGCCTCCGACGGGAACCCCGCCCAGTGCTTGATGCGTCGGATGCGCTCCTCTTCGATCGCAGCGACGAGCTTCCCGTCGATGACGATGCACGCCGAGGAATCACCGTGGTAGGCGTTGATGCCGAGGATGATCATTTGACATGTCTCCCTGCCAGCGGCACTACTTGCACGCTCACTTCGCCTACCCAGCGCTCGCGGGAGCCACAGCCGTTGCACCCAGGCCCAAATGTCGGCTTCGACTCACCACGAACGCGCCGTCCCGCCAACCACAGCCCGTGCCACGCGCCGCCGTTGCCTCGGGCGCCGCAGCAGCGAGAACACCAGGAAGATCGCCACGAGTCCAAGGAAAATGTTGCCGACCATCAATGACAGGTTGCTCTCGGCCCAGTACAGGCGCAGAGCCACGGCCAGCGCCATCGCGTAGTCCTGCGGCCCCGCCCGGCCCGTGCACAACATCTGGCGAAGCAACCGGAAGAACAGGCCAACCAGAAACATACCGGAGAGAACTCCGGCCAAACCGAAATTCATGTAGAACTCCGCTAACCATGGGAGATTTAACGAGGTGGTCTCATCGTTGGTTGCGAGCAGGCCGTAGAGACGCCCGAACTGGTTCCCGGTGATCTCCTCTGGCTTCCCTGGCCAAAGCGCCCTCGGAATCCACTTGGTCAGCAGCGGCAGGTACGTCCGCCCCCCCTGATAAGGCACCTGAGCAGGTGTCTCTTGCATGACGGTCGCGAATACCCAGAGCTGATTCAGTCGGTTCGTCGAGGTCTCCAGGACCGCGGCAGAGCCTTGGCCCGTGAGTTGCTGCATCGAGCACCGCGCGAAGAGCACCGCTTTCTCAAATGTGCCGGCGTCCTCATAGGCCCCGCCCCAGGTAAGTTGCCGGTATTCCGCCTTCCCGCCCTGAAGGAAGACCACCAGGAGCGCACCTACCAACACGACCGCCAAAGGAGGAACCTTCTTTTGTACATAGACGTAGATCAGCGCGAGAAAGATGAGGAACGTGAAGACGGGCGCGACTGCCCCAGAGGCGGTGTACCGAACCAGCAGCGCCGGCACAACTAGCCCGTAGAGGAGGACGATCTCCCGGGCCGGCAGCTCGCGCGCGAACGAATGAGCCAGCAGCAGCGCCAACCCGAAGGTGCCGACAACTTCCACGAACTGTCCAAGAGAGGGCAGCGCCTTCACCGCTGGCGGCAACACCGGGAACAGCATCTGAATGAAGACGAAACACCACGCCATCCCTCTCGCGGCCAGTACGGATGCCGGCCTGGGCAGATGGACGCTCTTGACGTGCCGGAAGAGCGCCGCCCCGACGACGTAGTACCCGAAATACAGGACGGCAAGGCCCGCGATCGTAAGGGCCAGTGCGTCCTCCAGCCAACGGCCCCCGGGGTTGCCGAACCCGGGAGACTCCCAGAACACGGGCCATGCGTACGCCGCCGCATAAAAGATTCCGTGCAGCGGGAGCAGAGGAATGTCGTCGCTCAGACCACGAAAGTAGAACGCCCAGGCCGGAAGCAGCCCCAGCCAAAGCAGGACGACCCCTCCCCAGACGACGGTCGGCGGCTGGTACACAAACCCCTGACGCACGAGCACAGCCGTCGCCCCCGCAAGGACGGCGAGCAGGGCCACCGCCGCGCCCCGGTACCCCCTGGCGCGGCGGCGCGGCGCCAAGCGCACCCCCACCGCGGTGGCGGCAGCCCGCCCGGAGATGGCCCGGTCCGTCAAGGGACCAATCCCTGGTAGAGGTCGAATGTGCGCAACACCAGCTCCTCCAAGGTCAAAAAGGCGGCCGCCCCTTTGGCACCCGCCTCGAGGCGCTCGCGAGTATCCGGATCTTCCACCAACCGCAGCGCCCGAGCAAACCTGTCCGTATCCAGCGGTCCCGCCAGCAGAGCCGCCTGGGATCGCCACGGGAGATCGCGCCACCCGGCCCGCCTCGACAGCACCAACGGACAGCCGTTGAGTATTGCTTCGCCAGCAACCACTGAGAACGGCTCCAACCTCGATGCAATGGCAACGGCTGTCGCGCGAAGACCTACATGAGCCAGCTTCTCTTTCGGGACTAGCCCGAGAAAACAAAGCCCCTCTGGCACGCTGTGCGCCGGCGGCGCTGCCACTGGCCCCGCCCAACGGACCGTTCTGTTCCCGCCCTGAGCCCTATGCCGCTCGTACGCACAGCGCAGGAGGTCATGGCCGTTCAGGTACTCGAAGTTGCCAACCACTAGAAAGTACCCATCGTCCTCACCCGAAGAGACTACCTGCAGGCCTGGTTGGGCCTCGCGGGAGAACGCGTGAGGGATCACCTCGAAGCGATCCGGATGGACCTTGGAGTAGTCCGCGGTGAGGAGCGCAATGTCGTGACTGCACGCGAGGACGGCATCGGCTGCAAGCAGGTTGTGGCGGATGTAGCGCGCCCGCAGCCCGTACCTCAGGCCGAGGAGCGGCCGGTGCTCGGCGTTGAAGAAGTAGCGCACGTGCTGGCTGGTGTGGCACTGGAGAACGACTCGAACGCCGTTGCGCCGGGCCCACGCGATTGGCAATCGAGCGCCCCACCCTTCCGGGAACTCGATGACGTCGACTCGGCGTTCGCCAATGAGGTACTGCAGCGATGGCAGCAGGCGGGGAAACCTGCCGGCAAGGCGCCGGCGGGTCGCCCTGCAAGGCGGTCCCACGATCGGGCCCCAGCTCCCGCCGGCACCCGAAAACCTGACCACCTGCGCATGGCTGCACCACCACACCTCCGCCGCTCGGCGGCCAAGGATTAAGGCTCGGTTGTTGCACGGACGAGGTGACCCTCCTTGCAGTCGGGCTGAACGGGGGTTGGTCTCTGACGAACCCGATTCGCAAGCTCACGGGATCGCCGATTCCAACATGGCACCAAGCCGATGGGCGTAGGCGTTCGGGCGCCGCGTCACGCAGTCTTTCGCTGCGCCGGCCATGGCGTCGGCCTGCCCTGGGTCGCTCCGCAGTCGGTCAACCGCATCAACCATCTCCTCTGTCGTTCGATAGTAAAGGACCGCGTCGCCGCTTCGACCGAAGAGTGCTCGGTGATCCTCGGTATCCTCCACCACCATCGCGCCGCCCATCGCGGGGACCTCGTAGCTTCGCATCGCGTGCCCATCGCGGTTGGCCTTGCGCCCCATCACCAGGTTGGCCGTGGCCGCGCTGACGGCCCAGCGCATCTCCTGCCCGTAGATGAAGCCCTTCCAGGACGACCGCAGCGCCGGCACGCGGTCCCAGTATCCGCCGTAGAGGTGGACGTCCAGGCCGGCCGCCACGGCGCCTTCGGCCAGGGGTATCCGGTCGCGATCGGCGCCGCCGATGATCAGGAGGTCGCAACGGTAACGCTCCGCCAGTTCCGGCGATGGTGGCCGTTCCACGAAGTGGGCGCACGGGTTGTAGGCGAACGGTAAGTACTCCACTCTCGGGCACCCCAGTCGTTCAAGGTCGGGGGTCGCGGCCCGCCGCGGAGAGAACACGGCGTCGAACAGTGGCAGCGCCGCCCAGAAGTGCCTGGCGCTGTTGGCGCGGTTCCACGGGTCGTCCGTCAAGTAGTTGACCAGCGTCACGCCTGCCTTCTTGAGGCCGCGCAGAGTCGCCGCCTGCAGCGGCGCGATCCCGGTGGCCAGGATCACATCGGGTCGGAACCGCCGCCACGTCTCGATCAGCTCGCGGTTGAAGGCGCCCAGCGCCGCAGGGCGGCGGCCGAGTAGGTGCCAGCACAGTCTCCGTTGCCACGCGAAGCGCCCGGCCGCCCGGCGCGTGTCCGCAAGCTCCGCGTCGAGCCCCAGCTCCTGCGCCGCATCGATCAGGTGCGAGCCGACGTGCTCCCGCCCGGGGTTCCCGACAACGAGCAGCTTCATGCCGGATCGGCGGCCCCGTCACCGTTGAAACCGGTCGCTCGCAAGATGCCGTCCCTCGCGGCCTCGGTCGAATAGCTGCGAACCAGCGCTCGCGCCCGCTGTCCCATCTCCCGGGTCTGGTTGCGATCGTCCAGCATCTGTTGGATCGCCCGGGTCAGTCCAGGCGCATCCCCGCTCCGGAAGACGAACCCGGTCTCGCCCGGACGCACGAGATCCGGACGGCACCCCACGCGGTCGCTCACGATCGAGGGCAGGCCGAAATACATCGCCTCATTGACGACCAACCCCCACGTCTCATAGCTCGAGGGCAGCACAAGCGCATCAGCCGCGGCGAAGTAAGGCCCCAACTCGGACTGGTTGACGAACCCAGCCGCGTGGAAGCGGTCCCCGAGCACTCGCCTGCCGCGCGACAATACCTCCTCGCGCAGCGCCCCATCGCCAAGCACGAGCAGCTCGACATCGCCAAGCCCTCTTACCTTCTCGAGCGCATCGATGAGCAAGAGCGGCTCTTTGCGCGGGATCAACTTCCCCGAGAACAGCAGCACGAATCGCCCAGGGTCAAGGCCCAGTTTGGCTCGGGAGGTCGGCCCATCGAACCGGCTGGCCAGTGCCTCGAAGAGCGCCGAGTCCACATGGTAGGGCGAGAAGACGATCCGCTCGGGCGCCACACCGAAGGCCTCAAGATCCTGCTTGGCCATCTGTCCGATGGCGCAGAACATATCCACGTGGGCAAAGAACCAGGAGACGTATGCGGCCCTCACCCGCGCCCTCAGGCGACCACCCCGGGGTACGCTGGACAGCTCTCCCCTGAGCAGAACGTTCAGGCCAAGGCTCTTGGCCGCCCGCAGCACCTGACGCTCAAAGCGGTGCGTATACCCCTGGAGCAACACCCAATCAGAGCCGCCCTGCGCGAGGACCTCTCTTGCTCCTCGCAGCCCTACACCCCACGCCTTTGAGATGTCGGCGTGGCGGCTGAGGAACGTGTGCTCATAGCCGTTGAGCAGCGGCACGTCCCACGCCACTGGCACCCCAAAGCCTGGATCCACCCCGCCGCGCACGCTGTGGTCGCTAAAGTAATGGACATGGATCTCCAGCCCGGCTACAGCCGCAAGCGACCGCCAAAGGGCCGTGTGGTACTGCACGGGATGCGTCGCGAAGACTGCGAGCTTGACGGCGTTGCTCATGTTGCGCACTTCAAAAGCTCGAGGTTGTACCTTTCCCCATAGGTCCGCCAGGACAGCGCGTGCCGCCCGGCGCCCAACAGGTCCCGAACCGCACCGGGTGGGAACATCGCGCGGCTCCAGTCGATGGCATCCCGAAGCGCTCGGGCCAACGACTCAATCTCGCCGACCCCGACGACGGTGATCGCCGCACGGTCAAGCACGCAGGGCTTGAGATCGTCGCCGCCGGTACGATCGGTGCACACGATCGGGGCCCCGCACGCCAATGCTTGAGCGAGGACCAGGCCCATGCCTTCCTGGCGCGAAGCCAATACGAGCGCGTGGGCCCGGCCGTAGAACTCCGGCAGCCGCCACTGGGGAACCGGATCGTGATGGACGAAGAACGGAGTCCTGGGCACGGGGGCGTCCCCGATGGATCCCACGTGAACAAGGGTGGCGTCCAGTCGGTGCCGCTGCAGCGCTGCGACGAGGAGATCGCACCCCTTTTGCATCGACCAGGTACCGACGTGCAGGATCACCGGCTTCTCGGCAGGTGGCGCGGGCGTGGGCTGGAACATCTTCAGGTCCACACCGTAGCGGTTCTTGAACAGCCGCTCCTCTGGAAACTTTTGCTCCAAGAAGCTTTCGATGACGTGCTGGGACGGCACCACCACCACGTCGGCCAACCTGTACGACGCCAACTCGCGCTCCACGGCGTAGTTGGGCACGGTGCTGCTCTGTGGCGCCACGATCGCCATGTCGTCCAGGATCTGCTTCTGCGACAGAATGTGCCGGCTGCCTCGTTCGATGAACACCCTCGCGCCGTACTTCTCCCTGGCCGTTCGCGCCGACTCCACGCACAGCCCCGACATGCCGATGAAGACGTCGCACGGCTGGAGTCTGGCGGCGATGAGCGCGTCCAGCCGTTCAAGCACGCGCCGGTCCCACGCCTCCCGTTGACGACCGCGTGCGAGGCGCTGCGCGGCCAGCCACGGCGCCATCGCAGGCAGCAACGCGCGATGGCAGACGGCCGGCAGGCCGAAACGTGACGCCCCGGACCGCGGGACGTACGAGTAGAACGCCACGTCATGGCCCAGGGCCGCCAACTCCCGCGCGAGGTCGAGGACGTGGAAGCGACCGGAGGCCGCGACGGCGATCCTCACCGACCGCTCCGCCGGCCGCCCTCGAGCCTGGCGAGGACCGGCCCGAACTCGGCCTCGTAGTTCCACTCGGCCAGGATCCTCTGCCGGCCGCGCTCGCCCATGTCACGTGTCTCTTCCGGGTGCTCGGCGAACCAACGAAGCGCAGCGGCGACACTTTCGGGGTCGTCAGGGTCGCAAGCAAGACCGTAGCCAGGCCCCACGAAGGTCCCGCGCCAAGGGGGGAGGTCCGACACCAGCAGCGCAACGCCGGCAGCTAGATAATCGAAGGACTTGTTGGACGCGCCGACCATGGCGCGTTCGTTCAGGTCGAGGCAGCGCATCGGCATGAGCGCAAGGCCCGCGTCCGCCTCGGCGCAGAGTCCGATCAACCGGCACCGTTGGATCGGCCCAAGCAAGCGCAGCCGCGCGGCCAACCCGCGCCGCTCGGCCTCAGTGTTGAGTTGCTCGAGGTGCCCCGTGCTGCCACTCGTTTCGTATCCCGCAACGGAGAGCTCGGACGGCACCCCAGCCCGTGCCATCCCTTCGATGACGGCGACCAGTTGCCTCCGCGGCACGATCGAACCGTGGTAGAAGAGCCGAAGCGATTGAGGCCCTCGCCCTGGTCGAGCCTCCAGGGCGTCGTTTCGTGCCGGGCAGTTCCAGACGCACTCGACCTCCCTTGTAGTTGCAGTACTCGTTCGGAACGCCGCGACTCGCTCCTCATTCGGCAGCACGCAGAGATCGGCGCGGCGAGCCACTCGCGTCCTGCTCCAGAGGACGAAGCGCCAGAATCGCGAAACCTCTGGCCCACCCTCGACCCCGCCCCGGCCTGCGTGGTCTCCGTCCCTCGCCCAGGCATGGTCGCTGGCATGCCGGCCCCCGGCACCTGAGGCAGGTTCCGGGCTGTCATGCTCGTGGTAGAGGAGCCGCACCCCCGGCACGAAGCTGAGCGCCAACGCAGCTGGGCACGACATCGGGTCCGACGCGTAGACCCAATCGGGGCGCCAGGTGAGCGTCGTCCACAGCGCCCACAGACCATAGGCCAGAAAGTGGAGCTTCTGCCGCGTCCCCGGGGGACAGTACCGCCATTTCCGAACCTCGATTGACGGGTGCGGTGGGAACTCCAGCACATCCGCCCCCCCCAAAGCCCCGACTCCGAGGAATCGAACCTCCCAGCCCCGCTCGGCCAGGATCCGCGAGCTGTGCTCCAATGGCGGATATCCCCCAGGGTTCGTGTATTGAATGTACAGGACTCGACGTTTCATTTTCGCTGCCGTTGCCAAAGGCGACACGCCAACGCCGGAATGGCTCGAAGGCATGCGCCAACCCCGGCCGACGGCTACCGTAGATCCCAAGCTATGCGCGGAGAACGCAATGGAGGTTGTGGCCGAGTTGATGGCCATGCAACGCGTTCGCAATTCCAAAACGGAGCTTCGAGCAGCCGTTCCGCAGGGCGGTGGGCGGCTCCGCGAGGAGCCGTCGCCACCTCTTGCTGCTTCCCGCACCGACTTGGTATTGCCACAGCGCGATGGGCGCCCCCTCTGTGCGGACAGACACCTTCCTCAGGCCAAAGGCCGCCGCAAGGCGGTCCACTGATTGCTCGCTGAAATACTGGAGGTGTTCAAAGTCCTTTTCCAACCCTATCCATTTCGCCCCTGCGTAGTGATATCCCCACCAATTGGGCGTAACGAAATAAACCGTACCTTCGTCCCGCAGGACGGCCCTGATGACCTCCATAGCCTTGCGTAGGTCGTAGAAGTGCTCGATCACGTCGATCATCACCACTACATCGTAAGCTCGAGCTTCGCCCACACCATCCTCGACCCGCCCACAGACCAGATCAAGTCCGAACTGGGCCTTGCCGAATTCAGTGGCCGCCCTGGACAGGTCATAGCCCTTGACCGACCCCGCGCCATGCTTCCTCGCCAGGGCCAGCAAGGCCCCTGCCCCACAACCAACCTCAAGAACACTCTTCCCCGCGAGTTCAACACTCTTGGCGAGCTCACGGAAGCCCGTGGCCGTTTCTTCCTGGTAAGTCTGCGAAGAACCGGCGATATAGTCATGACCCCGATGAAAGTCCTTGCCGCCGGTGAAGTATGCTGAATCATAGTAGGCTGCGATGGCATCTGGCGAGGGCTTCGGGTCCACGAACGCCAATCCACACGAGCTGCATTCTCGGATTCGCAGCCCATCGCGACGTGCTGCCACCGGGCGTCCGCCCGCTGCGGCACAGAGCGGGCAACGCTCGACCCGGACCAGAGCCCCCCCCCAGCTAGGGCAACCACCACCCCGGGAACTGTGGGCCGTTGCCATGGCCCCTATTCCAACTCGTTCCAGGCCGAGCTGGGCTGGCGCTCTGCTTGGCCGCGCCATGCCACAGTGACCATGAGCCGCTCCCGTCGCGAAAGCCACCGGCAGCCTTGTGTTACAAACCACGACGTTGTGGGCGCCGGTTCTTTGATGCCATAGCGTAGCTTCACCCTGCCAAACTCCTCGTTCCTAATGTCCTGCGACCGTGCGCTCTTGGTCCCCTCGTGTTCCCTGATACATCCAAGGAACCGCCTAACCTTGCGGAACCTGCCACGAAGAAAGAGCCTGTAAAAGAGATCGTAGTCCATGGCGAAGAAGAGACTTTCGTCCATCCCGCCGGCGGCAAGGTACGCGTCACGTCGCCAAAAGGTTGACTCCTGCCCCAGAGGCTGGCCGAGCGCCCAGCTCGCACGGAGGATCGGAGAAGGCGGGAACTGTTGGCCGACCACAGTGCCGTCCGAGTTCAGGATCAATCTGTTGCCATAAACCACTTCACTCCCAGGATGCTTATGAAACGCCCGCCCGACCACGGCCAGCGCGCCCGGTAGGATCAGATCGTCGGAGTTGAGCCAGCCCAGTACGTCCCCTTGGGCCCGTTCGAAGCCCCTCTTGATCGCGTGAGCCTGGCCACGGTCCTTCTCGCTGACCCAATAGGTCAGCCAGGGCTCGTACTTCCTGATGATCTCCACGCTGTTGTCGGTGCTGCCGCCGTCGATGATGATGTACTCGAGGTTCGGATAGCCCTGCAGCAGCACCGAGCGGATCGTCTCCTCCAGAAACGGGCCCTGGTTGAACGACGGCGTCACGATGCTGATCTGCGGCCACGGGATGCTATTGACAGTCGTGATGGGTATTCGGGCCCTGGTATCGTCATGCCATGGCCAACCAGCGGCATCACTCCTCGCTGCCGGCAGCATCTGTTCGCGCATCACTCGATCCCGCCCCCCAGCTCCCCGCCCGCACCCGCACGAGATTGCCCCAGCAGCCGTTGCATCGCATCCGCCACTTGATCCACCGTCACTCCCTCAATGCACTCCGGCGTGCCCCGGCTACAGATCCAGTTGCAGTGGAAGCAGGGAAGCCTATTCGTCAGGATCTCGACCCGCTGAGGGTCGCCCCACGGCGCGAAACGCCCGTAGTGACCACCGCCCACGATTCCGATCGTCGGGGTCCTTGCGGCGATCCCCATATGCAGAGCCGATGTCTCCATACTCACCAGGAGGGAGCAACCGCTGATCGCGGCCATCAACTGGCGCAGGGACGTCTTGCCGGCCAGGTTGAGCAACACCAGTTCCGGCCGCACACCTGCGATCACGTCTTCCACCCGCCCTACGAACTCGCGCTCCCCACCCCCCCCGAAAAGGACGACCGACGATCCAGCGGGCATTCGGCGTGCCACGGTCGCGTACTTGTCCGGGGGCCATATTCTCATGCGATTCGAGGCCGTGGGGCAGATCCCGATAATCGGCCGACGCAAGTCGAACTGCGCCAGGTAGGCTCGGTCCCCCTCCGAAAGCCACAACCGCGGCCACACCTCATCCACATCGCTCACATCCGCGCCGAGAAAGCGCAGGAACGCCACCGTCGTCTGCAGCTCATGTTGCCAAGGACCGGAGCCGTTCAAATCGAGGCACGCTGAAAATACTCCTCGCGGCACCAGTCTTGCCGATCGCGGCAGATTGACGTCGGATCCCGCGATCCCCATCTTCACCTTCGCCTTGACGGCTGCCATCACCTGCAACATTCTCTCCGAAGGTGACTTCACCGGACAAAGCGCCACGTCGAACCCCGGTCCCACCAACCGCCACGCTTTCTCGGCGAGTTCGACCGCGGACCGCAGGCGGGTCGAGCCCCTGATCCCAGCCTCCTGAAGGCCAACGGACAAGGCCAGCCACCTCGCCGACCGGACCTCGTCAACGTGGGGGCACCGGTCGAGCATCGCCGCAATGCCCGGCTGCACTGCGAGCGTGATCTTGGCTGCCGGGAACAACCGCCTGAGATGTTGCAGCGCCCCGGTGAACAGGAACACATCGCCGATGTTGTCGGGGCGGTATACAAGCACGCTGGCGACACCTACCATTGGCTTGCGGACCCCCCATTGGTCACCCATCACCGGTGCGCCTGCCGCTGTATTGTGCCAAGAGCAGCTCGCGGTCAGATTCGGTTTTGGGTTGTAGGTGCCTCTTGGCCCGGCGGGCGGCCTGCGCTCGCGCCCACCGCCGCCTCCGATAGCTCTTCAGCCTTTCGGCTACCTGCCCGTCGAAGAACACCTGAAGTGGACCGACGGCGCAGTACTCAAGGCCGAGAACACGAGCGATATGATTCAGCGTCCTCGCCTGGTAAAATGACACATGCTGGCCTTCATCGAGTGCGTAGTACCACCAATCCTCTGACGACGGGACCTCCCCCTCGAAAACCTGGGTCGTGAAAAGTAGGAAACTTGCCCGCGATGACGTCAGAACATCGCTAAGAAACCGCACGGGATGAAGCACGTGTTCCATTACCTCGATTGCAGTGATGGCGGAGTACCTCGCTCCATCCCACTTTGCCTCGAAGCCGAGTGCGTGGACGTTCCGGCAATATGCGTCCGACCAATAGAAGTCTAGGCCGGCATCTCGCATCATCCTGACCAGGAGGCCGGTTCCCGCCCCGACATCCACGAACCTTCCATCGGACCCGAAAATGTGGAACAACAATGGCACCATTGCGTCGCGCAGCTCGATGTTGCGCCGCACCAGCCCGGTATCCGAGAACGCAATGGCGTCATCGTAGGCCTTATCCAGCCAACTCGCATCCTCAAGACCAAGGAACCCGCACGCGTCACAGTAGACACCCTCCGATGGGTATTTGCGTAGGACAACCGCGTCGAACTCGTGTCGGGTTTCGCCGCCGCAAACCCGGCAGGCCGGTGGTGGACCATTACGCATGGTCGGGTTCCACAACCGACCACGTCACGAGTCCCGGGCCAATCAGACCCTTCCAGGCCCCATCACCATAGCGAGCCATCCGCTCGGAGCCGCCTGCGATGTCGACTGCCAAGACCTCATTCTCCAGGAACAGGGTTTCCTGAAAAGGCACCTCACACGCGACCGTGATCCAGTATCGGCCGAGGTTGAGCGCATACGCGGGGACGGTGCACTCAAGTTTGAGGGGGCCAACGTTGTGTTGCCCGTTGCTATCGCTCATGGCGTCATTGGAGTGAATAATCACCGTGCCTTCCCGGTTCGTGACGAAGATCGACAACCGAATCTCGGGCAGTCGGCGCAAGATATCAACAGAAAGTGCGACGACGACGGGTTCCTCTATGCGGAGCGGTTGATGCTCTGCACCGCTGGCCCCGTCGACCCTAACCTCTCTCAACCTGACGGAATCACCGCCCGGGGCAGCAGCCGCATCCCAGGTCCTCCGCCTGGCGACCTCCGCTCGACTCTGGGCGGTGTAGTGGTCGATGGCTGTGAGCGTCGCCGCATCTATGGCCACGCGGCCGCCAGCAAGAACAATGGTCCTGTCGCAAAGACGCCTGACTGCCCCCATCGTGTGGCTAACAAAGAGCACCGTCCGCCCAGCTCTGCCAACCTCCTCCATCCTCCCAAGACACTTCTGCTGGAACAGGCTGTCCCCAACGGCAAGGACCTCATCTACGACCAAGATCTCGGTCTCCAAATGCGCCGCCACCGCGAACGCCAGCCTCACGTACATGCCCGACGAGTACCTCTTGACCGGGGTGTCGAGGAACTTCTCGATCTCCGCGAACGCGACGATCTCGTCGAACTTCCTCTGGATCTCCTGCTTGCCCATCCCCAGGATCGCGCCGTTGAGGAAGATGTTCTCCCGGCCGGTCAGCTCCGGGTGGAAGCCCGTGCCAACCTCGAGCAACGAGCCGACCCGGCCGCGGAGCTGGAACCGCCCCGCCGACGGCTCGGTGATGCGGCTCAGGAGCTTCAGCAAGGTGGATTTGCCGGCGCCGTTGCGGCCGATGATGCCGACGCGCTCACCGGGCTGCACCTCGAACGAGACCCCCTTGAGCGCCCAGAACTCCTCCTTCGATCTTGGATGGCGGACCGGCGTGCGGCCGAGGTCGATAATGCGCCGGCTGAGGCTCTTAGCCTTGTTCGCCAGCACGTCGCGCAGCGCCGTATAGCGTTCGCGCTGCTCGTGGCGGATGAGGTATTTCTTGCCGAGGCCTTCGACACGGATCGCTGGGATGCTCATGGTGCCGTCTTCCCCTGCGCGACGCACGGTTGGGGTTTGGGGTCGGCCATCTCAGATCACGTCGGCGAACGTGCGCTCGGTCTTGCGGAAGTAGGCGACCCCCGTCGCCAGGAGCGCGGCGGTCAGCAGCAGGGAGGCGGCGAGGCCGGGCCAGTAGACACGTTCGCCTGTCCCCAGGATCGCCCAGCGGAAGCCGTCGATGACGCCGACCATCGGGTTGAGCGAGTAGACCAGGCGGAACCTCTCGGGGACGATGGCGCTGGAGAAGCCGACCGGCGAGATGTAGAGGCCGGCCTGGACGATGAACGGGACGACGTAACGGAAGTCCCGGTACTCAACGGTCAACGCCGCGAGCCACAGGCCGACGCCCATCGCCGCCGCGAACGTCCAGACGATGAGCAACGGCAGGGTGAGGATCTGCCACGGGGGGAGGACGCGGTACCAGGTCATCAGGCCGGCGAGGATCGCTCCCGAGATGCAGAAGTCCACGAACGCGACGATCACCGAGCTGGTCGGGACGATCAGCCGCGGAAAGTAGATCTTGGAGATCAGGTTGGCGTTGCCGATCAGGCTGTTGCTGCACTGGCTGAGGGAGCTGGCGAAGAACTGCCACGGCAGCATGGCGGCGTAGACCATAACGGCGTACGGCGCCCCGCCGGAGGGCAGCTTGGCGAGCCTGCCGAACACGACTGTGAAGATCACCATGGTGAGCAGCGGCTGGATGACGGCCCAGGCGACGCCGATGACCGTCTGCTTGTAGCGCACCAGCACGTCGCGCCAGGCGAGGAAGTAGAAGAGACCGCGGTAGCGCCAGAGGTCGCGCCAGTACTGCGCCTCGGACTTGCCGGCCTCGACGGTCAGGATGGTGTCTGCGGCGTCGGTCATGAGTGTCGGAGCCTAGTGCGGCTCTCCAGGTGGGTCAAGGGACGGGGCTTGTCTGCGTTGGTCACGACGTGGCCATTTGCCGGTAGATCGCCGCATACCGCCCCGCGACCCGATCCGGCGCGAACCGCTCGACGTTTTCGAAGCCCTTGCGGACCAACGCCTCGCGGAATTCTCGATCGTGGATGACCCGGAGAATACCGGCCCGGATGCTCTCGACGCTCTCCGGGTCCACGAGGCACGCCGCCTCGCCGGCGACCTCCGGCATCGAGCAGCGATCGCTAGTCACGACCGGCCGGCCGGTGGCTTGCGCCTCAAGGATTGGGAGACCGAAGCCTTCATACAGAGATGCAAAGACAACCAGATCGCAGCGCCTGTAAAGCGCCATCAGCGCCTCGCTATCAAGCTCGGCTTGATCATGGAAGTCAACACCGCCGGATGTCAGGAGCGCCCTCTGGGTCTTGCTGAGCGGTCCGAGGATCTCGAGGCGGCACGAGACGCCTTGCAGCGCCTCGGCCACGCGCTCCACGTTCTTGTTCCAGCCGGTGCCGACTTGCAGGACGACGGGGCGCTCGCTGTCGAACGGTCTCGGTGACGCCGTGAAGCCGTCGGGGACGGGACAGTGGACCACCTCGATCTTCTCCGGGCTGCACCAGAGGTGCGCCAGCACGCGCGTCTTGGTGAACTCCGAAATGACGGTGATCCGGCGGCACCGCTTCTCGGGCAACCAGTACCAGAAGAACCAGAGCAGGAAGCGCTTAAGGCCGCGAAACCGCTCCAGCGGGGCGCAGTCGGCGATGGTCAGGACGGTGCGGCGCTTGCGCAGCAGGTAGGTCACGTAATGAACGTCGCCCGTGACATGGTTGACGTCGCTCTGATTGCGGCGCGCCCAGAGGATGTTGACGAGACGGTTCAGCACGCCCTGACTCTTGCGCGGGCAACCCGCGACGGCGGGGCGGACGTCGGCCGGCAGGTACGAACGCACCTCGGCAAACACGCGTTCGAGACTGAACATCGAGGGGCCACGGAATCGCTGGAAGTAGGTGACGGTGAGCGGGTGGGTGGGAGACAGAGCAACCTCGAAAGAAAGGGTGTTTGGTGTTTGGTGTTTGGTGTTTGGTGTCTAGTGTCCAAACAACGTGTTTGGTGGCTAGTGGTTAGTGGGTAGCGGGCTGTGGGTTGGTAGGAAGGCATGAAGCGAAGCGGAGTGACGTTCTCCAAGGTCGCGAGGCGAACCCCCGTGGGGCGGGCGTCTCGCCCGCCCGGCGATGGTCAAGGTGTGCGATGTGGTGCGGGCACGCTGGGCCACCGCGCGCGGCCGAGACGGCCGCGCCACGGACCTTGGCGCTCGCGGCGCAGAGGGACACGGCACTCCGGACCGCCAGCGCGGGCCTTCGTGCCTTACTACCACCAAACACACCGGATTGCGCCGCTGAGGTCATGACGAGTTGCCCTGCGGTTCGTCCCGATGACGGCCGATGGCGGCGTCGGTCGCTACTTGGATTTGGGCGTCGGAGCACTTGGGTCCTTGGCGGCGAGGAGCTCGGCGAGGGTGACGCGCGCGGTGCCGGGCTTCGATACCGCCACGCCGGCGGCGAGGTTGGCCAGCTCGACGGCGACCGGCATGGGGCGGCCGGCGCCGAGCGCAAGCGCCAGCGCCGCGACGACGGTGTCGCCGGCGCCGGTGACGTCGAACACGCTGCGCGCCCGCGACGGGACCTCGTACGGTTCTTCCCCAGGTGCGAACAGCGCCACGCCCCGGGCGCCGAGCGTGACGAGGATGCTGGTGTGCCCGAGCGAGCGCTGCAACTTTCTCCCCGCGGCAAGCACGCCGCCGTCGCCGACGGACTCGAGCCCGAGCGCCCGCGCCAGCTCTAGGGCGTTGGGGGTGATGACGGTGGCGCCGTGATACTTGCGGAAGTCGTTGGTCTTGGGATCCACGACGACCGGGACGCCCTGCTCGACCGCCGCCGCGATGACGCGCCGGGCGAGACGGCGGGTGACGGTACCCTTGGCGTAGTCGGAGACGACGCAGGCGCGCGCCTGCGGGAGTCGCGCTTCGACCGCCGAGAGCAGGCCGGATTCGAGCGCGCCGACCGCCTGGTCCCTCGCCTCCCTGTCCACCCTGACGAGCTGGTGCTGCCCGGCGACGATCCGGGTCTTGGTCGTGGTCGGACGCGCGGGATCGGCCACGAGGCCGGAGAAATCCACGCCGGCCTCGACGAGGGCGTCGCGCAGGTGCGCCGCGGCGGCGTCGTCGCCAACGAGACCGACAACCATCGCGGAGCCGCCGAGGCTGGCGACGTTGGCGGCGGTGTTGGCGGCGCCTCCGGGGACGTAGCTGCGCTGCTGCTCCTCGAGGACGGCGACCGGCGCCTCCGGCGAGATCCGGCCGGCGTGGCCGGTGACGTACTCGTCGAGCATGACGTCGCCGAAGACCAGGACACGGGTCCCGGCGAGGCGGCGGGCGGCGTTCTTGGCCTGGCGGATCACGGTTGAGCGCTCTCTTCCTGCCCGACAATGAAGGCGACCGCGGCGGACCAACCGGCGGCAAGGCAGTCGGCGGCGGGCCTCTGCGCACCATCCCGAGCCACCGGGTCGACGGCCGGCGCTACCGGCCCGGCATCAGGTAGGCGCCTCCCGCCATGCGCCTCGGCCGCGCTTACGTCCGACGCGGCCCCAGAACGGGACCGCCCGGCCGGCTCGGCGGCCAGCCCAGCATCCCGCACAGGAGCGAGGAAAACGGTGCGGCAACCGGCCGCGCGGCCCGCCTCGACGTCGCTCGGCTTGTCGCCGACGACGAACGACGCGGCGAGGTCGATCCCCAGCTCGGAGGCCGCCCGCCGCACCAGGCCGGGCCTGGGCTTGCGACAGTCGCAGCCGTCCTCCGGGGCGTGCGGACAGTAGTAGGCGCCCGCGAGGTGGATGCCGCGCGAGTCAAGCTCGCGCTGCATGCGGTCGTGCACCGACCGCGCCTGCTCGGGCGAAAGGTAACCCCGGCCGACGCCGGACTGGTTGCTCACCACAACCAGCAAGAACCCGGCCGACTGCAGTGTCGCCAGCGCGGCTTGCGCTCCGGGAAGGAGGCGGACGCCGTTCGGGTCGGAGGGATAGCCGGTGTCCACGAGGATCGTCCCGTCGCGATCGAGGAAGACGGCGCGGCGGGGCACCGCGGCGGGGCGCGGGGCGGGCGCGTCAGTGTGCGGAGCGGACGTGGCGGCCTGCCGAGCGGGCACGGTGGCTGGTTGCGCCCGCGGCGGCGGCGCCTGCGTGGCGCTTTCGTCACCCCGGATCGAGGGCCCGGTCACGCTGGATGGCGTGGAGGTTGGCGGCGCGGTCGCCCGCTCGGAGCGAGAGACTGATTGATTCATCGCCGCTGCTTTCCGGCCAGCTCGACGAGGGCCGAGGTGGAAAGCCCTTCGACCAGGGGTAGGTATTCGATCCGCCCGCCGTACGCCGCGACCACGGCCGCTTCGGGGATCGGCTTGCCGGACGGCGGGGCGTAGTCGGCGCCCTTGCAATGCACCTCAGGCTGCAAGCAGCGCAGCGCCTCCTCGGGGGTATCCTCGTCGAACACGACGACGTGGTCCACCGCCGCGAGCGCGGCGATGACCTCGGCGCGCTGCGGCGCAGGGACGAGCGGCCGGCCGCCACCCTTGATCCGCCGCACCGACGCATCCGAGTTGACGCCGACGACGAGGACGTCGCCGAACGCCCTGGCCGCGACGAGGCTCCTGACGTGGCCGGCGTGGAGCAGGTCGAAGCAACCGTTGCTCCACACGACGGTGAGACCCTCGGTGCGCCACCGCGCCCGCAGCCCCAGCAGCTCGTCCCAGTCAACCACCTTCGCCGGCTCACCGCACGCCCCGGCGCCGGCAGTCGTGCCGGAGTCTTCCGCGTTGGTTGAGTCAAGGACGAGCGCCTCGATGACCTCGCACAGCATGTGGCCGAGGATGGCGTGACACTCCTGGATGCGGTCGGTTCGGGTCGAACGAACGGTAAGCGTCACAGCGGCGAGATCGGCGAGCGGCCGGCCGGGGAAGCCGGTCAAAGCGATCGTCGCGATCGAGCGCGCCTTGGCTTCCTCCACCCCGCGCAGGACGTTCGGGGAGCGCCCGCTGGTGCTGATCGCGATGGCGACGTCGCCCGGCCGCCCGAGCGCCGCGATCTGCCTGGCGAAGATCTCCTCGAAGCCGTAGTCGTTGCCGACCGCAGTGAGGATCGAGGTGTCGGTCGTCAGGGCGATCGCTGCCAGCGCCGGGCGGTTCGCGCGGAAGCGGCCGACCAGCTCGGCCGCGATGTGCTGGGCGTCGGCTGCGCTGCCGCCGTTGCCGAACAGCAGCACCTTCCCGCCGGAGCGCAGCGCAGTCGCCACCGCCTCGGCGGCCCCGAGCAGCGGTTCGGCGCAGGTGCGCGCAAGACGCGCGGCGACGCTGACTGCTTGCGAGAACGACTGGTCAATGAGCTGGCGAGGGGTTGGGGGCATGTGAGTGGTCCGTAGTGGCTGGTGTGTAGTGGCTGGTGTGTAGTGGTTGGTGTCTACTGTCTAGTGAATGATGTTTGGTGTTTGGTGTTTGGTGTATGTTGTTCGGTGTTCGGTGTTCGGTGACTGCTTTATGTATTTAGTGTCTAGTGTTTCGCATCTAGCCTTTGCGCTTGCGCCTCGCTCAGGATGACGGTCACGCTGTCATCCTGAGGAGGCCCGCCGCAGGCGGGACGACGAAGGATCTCGTCGTTCGCCGCTGTCAGGAACACCCCTGCTTCGCTCACAAGATCCTTCGCCTTCGCTTGGCTCCGGCTCAGGATGACCGCCAATTCCACCCTCGCTGCGCCCGCTCAGGATGACAACACCCAGGGGTCGATTTGCGCTCGCTCAGGATGACAGACTCGTCGGACCTCTTGCCAACGAAGGCTGGCTATTCCGCGGGACGGCCGCAGCGCGTCACACCCCCTGCATTCGAGAGAGGGCGTAGAGGCTCCAGGGGCGGGACCAGTGCACGTGGCCGGCCTGATAGCGGTCCCAGCAGCGCGCCAGCTCATGGTTGCGGATGAGACCTTGCAACGCGGTGGCGCCGGCGCCGATGGCGTTCTGCTTCAGCTCGTCGCGCCACGGCCCCTTCATCCACGGATCAAAAGGGAAGGTAAAGCCTATCTTCAGCCGGTGGGTGCACTCGGTGCTGCTGCAGCGGCGTTGGCAGCCGCGAATGCGGTCGAGAGCCTTCCCGTCGAGGGCCTTCCCGTCAATGAGCCCTCTGCGATCTTCCACCGGACGCATCTGCGTATCTCCCCCAGCGAACTGCCGGGTTCGAGGCGTCCTCCTCGCTCTGGCGCTCGCCCCGCAGCCCCCACAGTCTCGGCGAGAATCCCCAAGGTGATGTTGTCGAACCAAACCGCGGGCTCTGACTCGAATGGTTACGGGCTAGGTTTGCAGTTGCTCCCGCGCTGCCTTTCCCAAGGGCACACCGTTTCCTGGTTTCTTCGGTGGGCACGAGGTCGATGCTGAGTCCCAAACCGGCGGGCGTTAGCCTGCGCGGCTTAGGGCCGCAAATGAGCCGGCGGGCTCGTGCCCGTATCGACCCAATTGCCGCCTTTCGGAACAATGATACGAAACTTCCCTGATCGCTCCTGCTGGAGCTCTCCTACCACTTTCGTGGAAATTCGCACATCCTTCGGCAGAAGGGCCGCACACTGGGACACCAACCTCTCCCTGTCCGCGTCGCTCCATTTGGCACCGGCATGGAGCTGACATAGCACGTCAATGTCACCAGCTGCTTTCTCCACGATCCTGAAGCGCCGAATTGATGCCTGATCCTTCATAGCCTGGTCAAAGACAATGAAGTCAATGATTCCACCTGAGGGCGACCGCAGGACATCGTTCAACCGCCCCTGCAAGGTCGATAGTGTCCCAAGTGTCCTGCCGCAAGCACACGAACGACTGGCAATACTCGCCAAATCTCCTTGGCGGTACCGGATCAGGGGAAAGTCCGTGGCCATGAGGCTCGTCACCACCACCTCGCCCACTTCGTCAGCCGCAAGAACCCCGTCCTCGCCCACGATTTCGACAATCGAAATGTCGTCCGAGGTGTGGAGGCCACCCGCCGGGCAACCGAAGGCCATGACGCCGGCTTCGACGCTCCCGTACTCTGCAACGACTGGTGCCGCAAACGCACGGCGCACGATGTCTTTTTGGTGCTCAGTCATCGTTTCGCTCGTGAAAAACACCGCCTTCGGCCATCCAGGCCCCGGGCGCATCTGTGTGCGAAGCATGAATGAACTGAGCATGGCAATACTGTTCGCATAGCCGAATACAACCACCGGCTTTCGCCGAAAGAGAGCATGCGCCGCCTTCCCCAGCTCCACATCCGTTTGAAAGAACGGTGACACTAGCGTCACACCAGTCACCCACTCCTTCACCTCGCGCCGGATTGCCAGGGCCTTGTCCAGTGCTGTCCTCGCCGTCAAGCGCCCACTGCCCCAGATCTTTACCTCCGGGTCACCTGGCGCAATGCCCCACCACGAGCGCCCTCTGTACCCAGCAAGGTACCTGTACGGTGCCGCGGCTCGATCCACCCTGACTTCCAGGCGGGCGCCGGTGGTCCCGCTCGAGTGCCCAAGGAGTGGTCTACATCGCGGCCCCTCACTCGCCAGAGCGTCACCAAGTGACCTGTAGAGATCCTTGTCGAGAATTGGCAGGGCACGCAGGATCTGCCACGGGTCGTCATTGCTCGGGCTCGATCCCAGTCGCCTCATCTCATCGCGATAGAAGGGGACGTTGCCTGTCACCTCCACAAGCAGGCGCTTAAGTCGGGCAGTCCTCAACGCGTGCAACCTCTCACGGTCGTACCATTGAGTCTCCAGCAACTCCCTGAAGATAGCTGCCCTCTTCTCACCCTTTAGGAGTGACTTTAGCGGGATACCTACCGTCTTCGCGAATAGCGTTCGGGCGTCAGGCATACTCAACCCCTGATGACGACCGACCCTTACGGTCGTCTCGGATCACCACCACCCTTGGAACGATGGCCGCAGGCACAGGCGGTGAAGCTTTCAGTGCCGGCCTTCTCCGCCGCGGGCATCACCACGACCCATCGGGCCAGAAGGCACTTTCCCATCTGCTCTCGTCTGCTTCAAAGTTGACTGGTCCCACGCATCTCCACTCGCCCGAGCCAACCGGCCGGCGGGCGGAAAGGGCGTCCCAGTGCAGGCCCCAGTTCCGCGGCATCTCCTGGGCGGTTCGACACCGCGTTTAGGTCGCCAATGGATTCGTTTGCTACAGGGTAGCGCATGGGCCGAAACGCTTCCCGCACAAGCGGGATGGAGGCTGGGTCGTATCCCATCAACCTGCACGCGCTCCAGTCAGCCAAGGCAACGTCATCCGAAAAAACGAGCGAACCCGACCTCACAGCCGTTGGCGAGAGCGGGCCCTCGCCTTCACCGCCAACAACCCCATCGACAAGTGACAACACCGTTCGCTGACGAGCGTCGGACATCCGCCCAGACTTGTCGGCGTAGAGCGCTATCCTCGCGAGGTCAAGAGCCATGCGCCAGGCCGTGTCGTTTCCGAACCATGCCCCCGCTTGGATCACGCCCAAGAGCCTGAGCATGCGCTTCAGGGAGCGATCGGCGACCTGGAGTGACGCTTTAGTCAGCCCCTGCGCTCGTGGCCTCTGCACCCAGTCATAGAACCGGGAAATGGCTTCCCAGCAGGCCCCAGAGTTAGGATATTCATCTCCTCCATGAGCTGGGTTGCCAAACCTGTGGTGCGCCAGGCAGTCCTTTCGCCCCGCGATTCCCACAAACCCCTTCAGGCTGCATGTGACGCCGACCTTCTGATGCGTCTTGAGTTTGGGGACGCAGATAATCGCATCAGACTGGAGAACATCCTGATGCACGATGTACTGATGTGTCGATGCTGTATGAGACCCCTCCGTCTCCTCGGCATCGTAGTCTGCGACTCGGAATCGTGGCTCAGGCCGTCTTGGCGAGTAGAGCTGCGCCAGAAGGCTCTCCAGCCCGAGATCGATCACCACGGCGTTGCCCCGCAGAGGTTTAGTTTCCGTATGCGTCGTGCTTCCCAGCCAGCTCCGCTCGGTGACGTAGAGTCTGAGGTCCCTCGCCTGCACTGGAAGGTGTCTCCCCCGGTAAAACTCCAGCACCGTATCTGCCCCGGTTTCCTCTAGCACCGCACCCCACCGACATGACTGCAGCGGCGCGTTGCCAAGGAGTACTTTCCCCGAAGCGCCAACGGCAATCAAGACATAATCCACCAATGCACGGATCACAGAGGCATGCGTGCACTTGGCCTGAAAGACACGCTTCGATTCTAGAGGGCGCCTGTGGTAGACGAAGTTACATAGGATGAAGACCTGGCAGCCCGGCTTGATGAAGGCCCCCAGAGGGTTCCACTCCGGGCGCCCCAGGTGCTCCCGGTCCAAGCCTGCCTGCGCGAAGCATTCGCGGACGGCGGCATAGACGGGATTGGGGCGGGCTGAAATATCAACCAACCCATATTCCGGATACTGCTCGTGCGGAGAGAAATGAAACTCATTGTCAGGATATTGGAGGTGCTTATCAACAAAGACAGAAATCATCGATGTTTCCAAACAAGCCGATACGTTCGAATTGATGACCCACCCCCGACGGACTGTGAAAGGATAGGCGCGGCTCCATGGCAAGTCTGGCTGGTCAACCCGCAATACTGTCCCTTGGGGAACGACCTCGCTTTCGGATAGGTCTTGGCCAGCAACTCCATCGCTTGCTGCAAGGCTTCCAGGTCTTCGTGCGTCCGCTTCATATTAGGAGGCAAAGAGGTGAAGAGGGTAAGAGGACGGGAAGACACTACGTCCCTGCGGTTGCGGCGGGCTGACAGGGAGCGGGATCGATCGCACTGTGTTGTCCTAGATGACGGAGACATGCCCTGCCATTGGGTTGGCAACGAGAACGCGGCCGCCAGGCGTTCCGCCAGTCGCTCCGGAGATTCAGCTGCAAATCGGCACAGGATCACACCCGCATCGGCCGGCAGCCGACTGCGGCATGCGAGCTCGCCGAAATTCTTGTCGAACGTCACGATCACCCTGTGCTCTTGCGCCACTCGCGTCAGGACTTCGCGGTCGCCGGCGCCGGGACTGATGCGGCTCACCCACGCCACGTCGTGACCCGTAGTCTCCAGGGCCGCGACCGCAGCGGCAGGAATGTTCACGTTGGCCAGAATACGCATGACCTAAACAGCGAGAGGGTAGACCCGCCCCGTCTTGAGGATCTCGGCCGCGTAGTGGAGACACGCCACGACATCGTCGTGCGTCAGGTTCGGGTAACTCTCGAGCACCTGCTGCTCCGACCAGCCCTGGCCGAACAACCCAACAACGAACTCGACCGACAGACGCGTCCCCCGAACGACCGGCTTTCCAACCAGCACGTCGGGAGCGAGCACGATTCGGTCTGAGCGTTCCATGTAGTCCATCTTAACACCTTGCCAAGAAGGAACCTCCGTCAGCGGCTACGCTTTGACCACGTTTCCAGCGGCCTTCAACATCCCGCGGGTGTCAACGACCAACTGCGCATGGTCGCGGATCATCGCGTAGTCGACCGCCTTGTGGTCGGTGATGAGGACGACGGCGTCGTTGGCCGCGAGCGTCTCGGCAGTGAGTGGTACGGAGGTCAAGGACGGCAGACCCGGCCAGGAACGCATCCGCGGTCTCTCCGCTCAGGACAGGCTCACCGCTGCGGACCACGAGATCCTTCGTCGGCCCGCCTTCGGCGGTCCTCCTCAGGATGACAGCTTCACCGTCATCCTGAGCGAGCGCAGCGAGCGAAGGATCTGTCTTGGATCGTTCGTCCCGACGCTGCGGGCCGTTCCTGACAATGGGCGATGCGAACGTTGAGGACTCCAGGATGGACTTGAGGCGCTCGTCGGTGGTGCCGGGGTAGGTGGTGGATTCGAGGATGATGAGCTGACCGGGGCGGAGGGTCGCGCGGACCTGGTGGGCGGCCGCATCCACGTAGGTCATGTCGGGCTCGCGCTGCGGCGTCAACGGGGTGGGGACGCAGATGAGGACGGCGTCGGCCTCGCCGAGGCGGGCAAAGTCGGCGGTTGCGGTGAAGCCGCCGGTCGCGACCGCGGCGGCGATGCGACCGCCGTCGAGGTGCTTGATGTAGCCCTCGCCGCGGTTGAGCTTGGCGACCTTGTCGGGGTCCACGTCGAAGCCGAGGACGGGGAAGCCCTTCTCGACGAAGGCGAGAGCCAACGGGAGGCCGACGTAGCCCATGCCGATGATGCCGATGAGGGCGTCGTGGGCCTTGATCTTGGCGAGGAGGCGGTCAGCGTGGGAGGTGGTCATGGTGAGGGGGTCCGTGGAGCTACATGCGAGTTGGGACGTGATGCTGGTGCCGGGAGATTCTCTATTTCCTTCGCCTCGCTCAGGACAGGCTCGCGCGCCTGCGGTGATCCACCCACCCGGCGGGCTGGAGCCCGCGGCTACGGCGTTGCGGCCACGACAGCCGCTGGCACGACGTCACGGCGACAATGGGCGAACGGCAGGCCCGGCCGCTACGGGCCGCCGGTTAAGCGACATCCTGCATCCGATTGGCGAAGTCACGGCCGGAGGTGGCGGGCGGTAGAGGTTTCCGGTCCTTCCGGTAGAGCTCGATCGCTTCGTCGACGATCCGGCAAAGCTCCTCGAATACCGCCTTCTCGTCATCGCCGTGGCAACCGCCGAGAATCAGCCCGGGCGCGCTCCCGACATAACACTGATCTTCCTCGGACCATTCAACGATCTTCGCGTACTTGGCGCTATCTTTCATTTCCTTGACTCCTCCAGGGCCAAGCGTACCGCTCGAACCTGATACTGCTTTGCGTCATCCCCAGGTCGGCCGGAAATCGTTACGGGTTTTTGGGCACTCGGGTGGACGAAGTTGCGGTGGCTTCCTTTGCCCCCGCGATTCACGAATCCGGCCCTTTCCAATTCGGCGATCAGGTCTCGTACTTTTGGGGCCATCAGCTCAACCTTGTTTGGTTGTCCTCATCATACTCCCCCACCATCGGCCACGGGCGCTCGCGGGCCGGGGGGACACGGCGCTCGCGGCGCGGAGGGACACGGCACTCCGGCCCGCTGGCGCGGGCCTGCGCGCCTTACTACCAACACACAAGCAACGACGGATACGACCAAGACACAGACAACGATGGAGCATCAGGAGGCGCTCATTCGTCGTTGGGAAGACAGCGCGCACGGCGTGCGCGCTCCACAGATGCTCATCGCGAACGCTGTTGTTGTGGGGCTCGCGCGCCGCGCGAGCTTCTTTGCGCT
>JAJXYW010000315.1 GCA_021780415.1 Acidobacteriota bacterium | reverse complement strand
GGCCCGACGGCACGGCGGGCAGGGCCAGGCCGCTCGCGGAGCCCGTGTTGCCGAGCCCGCAGACGCTTCCCTGCAGGGCGTAGGTGGGGAGGTCGCTCCCGTCGCCCCAGTAGAGGTTGTAGTTCGCATCGGTGCAGGTGGTCGTATCCCACGTCAAGTTGATGGTGCTCCCGTCGGCGGCCACCTTCGAGGCCTGCATCGGCGTCCCCGGCACCCACCGGCCGTCCGGGACGGGCTTCACCGAGCCGAGGGCCACGCCCGTCGTGCAGGCGTTCGGCACCTGGGCCGTCACGCTCACGTTGTCCAGAAACCAGCCTTGGGCTGTGGTCCTCCCGTCGGAATAACCGGTGAAGGCGATCCAGAGCGTTTTGCCGGCAGCGCCACTCGCCCCCCCCGTCGCCGCATTAACCGCCGCGTCGAGGTTTACGATGACCTGCTGGAATGAACTGGGATAGCCGGCCGAGTTCCCCGTCCAGACCCCCAAAGATCCGATGGTGCCATTGTATCCGCCACTCACGAAGGCGGACAAGGGGATGGCCGCGAAGTGGCCATTATCGGTGGAAATATAGAGTAACGCCCCGTCGTGACCGCTCTGAAATTGCCACCGATGATAGAAGGAGAGCTGGACCTGCGTCGCGCCTGCGGGGATGGCAATGCCAGCCGCTCCGCCTGGGACTGCGTAGGTGTAGTCATTGTTGTTGTAATTGGCCGAGCAGGGATTTTTAACTGCGGTCCCGCCGAACCGGAAGATGTTGGGCGAGCTGTAGGCGGTGCATGCCTGGACTCCTCGCCAGTCGGCGGTGCTGCCGCCGGAGACGAAGCTGCCCGTCTCCCAGCCGTCGAGGCCCGAATGGCCGGTGCCGTCGAAGTTGTCGGAGTAGAGCGTCGTCAGCGTGCTCCCGGGGCCCGTGACCAGTGCGCCCACGATGACCGTGTTCGAGTCCTCGGCTCCGTTGGCCGCGTCCACCGCCCGCACGATGTAGTAATACATGGTGCTGGTCGCGAGCCCGTAGTCGTCGGAGAAGCTGGTGCCCGTGACGCCCGTGGCGATGCGGTTGGAAGCCGAAGGCGTGAAGGGGGATATGGTGGAGCGGTAGACGTTGTAATAGACCGCGTCGCCGGGGCTGCACTGGGGGGTGGCGGCCGTCCACGCAAGGGCCAGGGTGCAGGTGGCGCTCTGCGGATTGGTCACCGACGCGAGGCCCGCGAAGACCGGCGGCAAGGTACAGGTGCCCGTGGCCGTGGCGGATGCGCAGCCCGAGAGGGCCGACTGGCAGGAGCCCGTAGAATCTACCGCGCTCACCTCGTAGGCGTAGGTCGTCCCTCCGCTCACCGTCGCGTCGGTGTAGCTCATCGCGGTAATGCCCGCGGCCAAGAGGCTGAATGAGCCCGACGAGCCGCAAGCGCCGGCCGCCCGGTACACCTCGAAGGTGCTCCCGGCCGGACTTCCGGCCGACCACGAGAGGGCGATCTGGTTGTTCGCCGGGGCCGTGGCCGAAAGGCCCGTCGGCGCGCCGGGCGGAGTGCACAGACTCACGGAGGCTACGGCTACATCCTCGGCGTAGGGATTGCTCGTGTTTGCCGGGTAGAACTGGCGGGAATCGGTCCAGATGAGCCAGGCCGTCCCCCCGTAGGCCGCGATCTGGGCATAGTCACCGTACTGATTGGGGTTGTAGAGCGTATTGTCGGACGAGTTCTCGTCGCTGTAGGCCACCGTGCCGTTGGCGAACTGGCTGCTGGGCGAGGTCACCTGGACGTTCGGCGCGAAGGTCTGGCCGCCGTCCGTCGAGTAGGTGAAAAACATCTGGGTCTGCTTGTCGTTGGGGTCGTTGCGGGTATCGTACCAGGAAGTGACCACCGTGCCGCTCGCGGGATCCACTGCGACCCAGGGAAAGAATTGCGTGGCCGTCCCCGCGTCGTCGTTGAGCCGGAGCTCGCTGCTCCACGTGGAGCCGCCGTCGGTGGATTTCACCAGGTAGGTGTCGAGATCGGTGCCCGAGCCCACGGTGGGGGGAAAGTCGCAGAAGCTAATGTAGATCGTTCCTTCGTAGGACGAGGAGGGGTCGGTGTCCACGGCGATGGCCGGGAAGGCGTTGACGCCCCGCTTGTCCTGGGCGGGCGGCGTATTGTTCGTGCCGAAGGAGGCCAGGTTGTGCTGGGCTACCTGAACCGGGGCCGTCCAGGTCGCGCCTCCATCAACCGACTTCGAAAACATCAGAACGTCTCCGCTCCCCACGCCGCCGGTCGTGCTGTACCGATCCCAAACGGCATACACGGTCCCATCGGGCCCGACGGCCAGATCGCCTCCGATGTCTCCGCCGGGAGGGTCCACCACCGTCGTGGTCCAGGCGGTGCCGTTGTCGGAGTAAGCCACCCGCTCCACGTTGTTTTCGTCCCAGATCACGTAGAGACGGTTCGCATGAGAGTAGGCCTGCCCCGAGGTAGTGTCGATGGCCATCATGTCCTTGTCGTCAAAGTTGGCGGAGTTGCTCAAGTTGTTCACGACGATCCCGAGGGGGGCCCAGGTGGCACCGGCGTCGGTGCTCTCGGCCACGACGATCGAGCTGGAAGACAGGCTCCCGCTGCTGTTCTGGCTGATGAGCATATAGCTGGCGTAAGCGTTGCCGTTCGCGTCCCAAGCCACGGAGGGATCGCTGCCGAAGAGGATGCTCCCGACGCTACCCGTATCGTTACTTGGCCAGGGGGCGCAGCTGTAAGACCAGGTCTGGCCCCCGTCCGAAGAGCCGTAAAGAGCCTGGGTGCCGTAGGTGGTACCGGTGGGGGCTTGGCAGGCTTGCGTCGAGTCCTGGTAGAAGGTGTTCGCTCCGGCCACGAGCTGCTTGGCGTTATTGGGATTGACGGCGATCGCCACCTCGCCCTGGTAGCCGTCAAGGCCGGCGGGGGTGGCCGTGTTGGGCAGGCAGAGATTGGTGCCCACGGTCGCCGCTTCGCTTCTAGTCGAAGCCCTGTTGGACGGAGGCGATGCCGTGGAAGGCCCGGACGGTTGTGGATGGAGGGCCAGCCACTGCCGGTGCGCCTCAATCACCGCTGGTGGAACGGGCAAGGTCACTCGGTTGGCCATTCGCCAGCGGTGAAAGGTCTCGACCGGGTCCTCCTGTCCGCTTGGGTCAATCACCAGGGGAGTGAGGCGGGGACGCACCTGCCCTTGAGGCCCTTTCTCCGCGGCCGGACTTCTCGGCGGATCATTCTCAACTCTCCCCTTCGCCCTCGGACGAACGGGCCCTGCGGCGGCGAGCGCTACGAAGAGCGCGAGGATCAAGGAATGGCGAAGTGTCCTGCGGGCTTCGGCGTCCGGCGCGGCGGCGGGGTCCATGGCTCTCCCTCCAAGACTTAACACTCCGATGTCGCCGCTCCGGTTCCTGTCGAGCGGGCGCCCAACCCGGCGAACAAAAAGGGCGGGCCCAAGCCCGCCCCCCCAACTACTCCCTTGATATTAATGCTTGGCTCTAGCGGTTGCAATACCCGTCGGCGGTCCTTTCGACGAGCTGGGAATCGCTCCCCAGCGGGCCCTCGGTGGCCGGTCCGTTGTCGGCGGTCACGAGGATGTAGTAGACCGAGGCGGTCGCGGTGATTCCCGATTCGACGGCGTAGCCCGTGACCTGCAGCATCCCCCCGGCAATGGAGGTAGTCGTCGCCGCGCAGTCCTTCTTGCCGGTGGAGGATGAGGCCACGGCGAAGGGATGGGTATTGGGGCTGGTGGAGACGTACACGTTGTAGTTGCTGCTGGCCACCTCCTGGAACTGGAGGTCCACGCCGCTCCCGTTCTTGACGACCACAAGGTGGTGGGCGGGATCGGAAGGAGGCGACACTTCGGGCGCCGCGCAGGGCACGATGGTGACCGCGAAGGGAGCGGACGTGCCGGAGCACCCGGAGCCGTTCGTGTACGAGACGGTGTAGCTCCCGGTCTGGGTCGCCGTGTAGGTGGCGGAGGAGGCCCCGGCGACGGGCGAACCGCCCAGGTACCACTGGTAGCTGCTCATGGCGGCCTCGGTGGAGAGGGGCACCGACGTGGCCGGGCACGCGTTGGAAGAACCGCCGGTGATCGTGGGGATGGCGGGGTTGTTCACGTCCGCCGCCGAGGCCCCCGCCGTCGTTGCGTTCAGGCCGCAGCCGTTGTTGTAGCGCACCGCATATGCGTGCGACGCGCCGTCGGCGGGCGCGTAGGTCGCGGAGGTGGCCGGGTAGGCGATCCCGGACTGCACCGCGCTCCCGTCCACGAGGAGGTCGTAGCTCCTCGTTCCGCTGCCCCCGTCGCCCCAGTCCGCGGGGTCCTGGCTCCAGGTCACCTGAACGCCGCTCGCCGCGCAGGCGTCCAGGTCCGCCGCCGTGTTGTTCGCCAGAGACGAGGGAGCAGAGCAGGAGGTGCAGGTACCGGAAACCTGATAGCTCACGTTGACGTCATCCAGGAACCAGCCGTAATCCTTCCACCACGAATCAGTGTAACTATCAAAAGCCACCTTGACGATCTGTCCCGCTGCTCCACCCATATGTCCGGTGATGGCATTGCAGGCCGAATCGAGGTCCACGGTCGTCTGGATGAACGCATTCTGCTGTCCCGTCCAGCTACCATATCCGCTTGCTGTACCGTTGTATGAACCCGCCAGAATCGCCGAGGCGGGAACATATGTGTACGTGTTGCTTGTCCCAAGCGCGATCCACAGACTTCCTCCATCGTAGTTGTTATAGTTCCATCGGTGCCAAAACGAAAGGTGCACAGACGTAGCCCCAGCGGGAACGTTCAATCCTCCGTTCGCACCGTTGGGGATAACTCCAGCATCATTACCATTGGAATAGTTGGACGTACAGGTCGTTCCGCCGTAGCGGAAAATCTGAGTCCCAGAGTGGGCTGTGCACTGTTGGATTCCCCGCCAATCCGCGGCACTCCCAGAGAACACGATCGCGGACCAGTCCGACAGCCCGGTTGTGCTCTCGAAGTCGTTGCTGTACAGCGTGACCGTGGTTGCCATCCCCGGCGTTCCACTCTCGGCGGTGGTGTTCCCGTCATTCAGACCGTTGGCACTGTCGAGGGCTTGGACGATGTAATAATAGGTCGTCCCGCTGCTGACGCTGGCGTCGGTGTAGGTCGTTCCCGTTAGGCCCGGCTGGAGCAGTCCCGCCGGCGGAACCGGAGCGGAGCCTGCGCTCCGGTAGAGGTTGTAACTGATCGTTCCGCCGCAGTTGGAGGTGCCGGCGCTCCAGGCGAGCTGGAGGGAGCAGGTGGCCCCCGACACGGGGGCTACGGAGGTGAGGCCGGCGAAGGTCGGCGGCTGGGAGCAAGTCCCCGTCGCCGTTCCCTGTGCGCAGTCGGAGAGAGCCGACTCGCACCCGGCTGTGGAGTCCACGGCGCTCACCTTGTAGGCGTAGGTCGCGCCGCCGCTCACCGGCGCGTCGTCGTAGAAGGTGTCCGCGGTCGAGCCAAGCAGTACGTAGCTGGTACCCGGGCAGCCGCCCGTCGCACGGTAGACTTTGTAGGTGGCCCCGGTGAGCGAGCCGGCCGTCCAGCTCACCCGCAGTACGTTGTCCGCCGGCGCGCTCACGCCGGCTATCGTCGGCACCCCCGGCGGGGTGCAGGGTGTGGGAGTGGCGCTCACGGAGCCGCTGATGGGCCCAAAGCAGGCCGATGTCGATCCCAGCGCCAGCACCCTGTAGAAGTAGGCGATACCATTCTGCACGGCTGTGTCGGTATAGGCCGTCGCCGGGGCGGTGATGGAGGCGATCTTGGCATAGCCCGCGTTGGCAGAGCTTTCATTGCGGTAGACCTCGTAGGAGACCGCATTGGTTACGCTGGTCCACGAGAGGGCCACGGAAGCATTCGCCGGCACGGCGGTGACGGTAGCCTGCCCAATGGATGGGCAGGCCGAGTAGCTGGTGGGATTTCCAGTTGAACAGGCCACCGCGTGGCGGTTGAAAGCCGCATAGATCGCTGCGGCGTGCGGGGTCCCATCGCTCAGGTTGCCGTTGTCGTCGTCCACCGCGAGGTAGGTCTCGTACCAGTTGCTCGTCCCACAGCCGTTGGCCGTCGCCAGGGTCGGGCACGAGTAGGCGTCGCCCGAGGTCGGCCTCGAAAGGAAGAAGAGGCGGTCGGCGATAAACCACGCGGTCGCGACATCGTAGCCGCTAGCGGGCAGATCCCTCATTGCCAGGTCCCACCCCACCTCGGACATGATGTAGGACTCGCAGTGGCCCTCATAGCCGCAGGGCCCAGGGTAGGTTCTACTCCTCGAGCAGTGGTATCCGGTTGTCGCGATGAGTTGGATGGGAACGGCCGGGCTCGTCGAGTAGGTGTGCTTGGCATAGTCCGCGTCGCGGATACCCGTGCAGGCAGTGCAGGGGTTGCCGTAACCGGAACATTGGACGCCGGGGCTAAAGTTGACACCGATGCACGAGTCGTGGGTCATGAGCAGGGCGTTGATGTCGGCGTAGGACTCGCTGGAGCCCACCGTCGAGGAGGGGCTCCCGTCGTTGTCGTCCAGCCCGTGTCCCACTTCGTGGAGAAAGACCGTGGGCAGTTCGCCCGTATTCGAACAGCCCCCTCCGCTCTTGAAGAAATTGACCGACGTGCCACTCCAGTAGGCGTTGCAGGTCTGATTCAGGTTGACGTTGTCCGTGAGCTGCCCCTGAAGCCAGGTGTTGGAGGGCAGCCAGGCCATGGCCTTCTCTTTCCAAAGGGTGAGGTGATAGTAGGTGGTTCGCGCAGCGTGCGTGTTCCCGGCGCCGCCGACCCCGGGCGTCGTGCAATCGGTCCCGCCGGACGTTCCAAATGCCAGGTCGCCGGGCGCCGTACTCGTGGTCAGCGACGAGGTCCCGCAGGAATCGACGACCTTAACGTATGAGCCCGTCAGGCTCGCCGTGGCCGAACCGCTGGCATAAGGATAATTGCCGCCCGCGTCACAGGTCTTGGTCGTGCCGTTGCTGACGCTGATGAAACCCAGGGGGCGCACTGCCTCCGTGTCCAGGTTGGATGTCTGATAGACGCCGCCCGTCACGGCCCCGTAATCGTTTCGGTCCAAGAAGGAAAGGATCTCTCCGCTGTGCGCATCGACCCGAGCCTCCCATGTGCCCAGCACCCCATGGCGCCGGAACAGCAGCGCGTAGACGAGTCTGTACCCCATGCCTTGTCCCGGCATGACGGCCCGGTTCTCCGCTGACCCGGCAGCGGAAAATGGAACCACCAACAGCCGTCCCGGTTCCAAGATTTCGTCCTCGGGAGTCTGCCCGCCCAAGTATCCCCAAAGAATTTGCCACGCCGTCTGAGCGTCCAGATCAGGCCTGGGATCCAGGGACTGGATGGACGAGCTGATGTATTCTTCTCCCATCTGGACGAGGTTTCCGTGGTTCAGCCGAAACACGAGGTGGGCGCGTTCCACGGGAATACCGTGGTAGGTCCAATCAAAATCCAGGAAGTAGATGTAGTCAAGCATTGGTCCTGACGCCATTGAATTGAGCCGGAGATCCGCGCTTTCCACCCCGAAGAGGCCATAATGAGCGTCGATGAAAGCCAGGGCTATGGCGGCCACCTTCCCAAGAGGCACGTCCTTGCTCTTCACCAAAGGCGGAAGCTCCAGGTCCTCGCTTCGAATGGAATTCGCAGTGCCGGGTATCCATGCGATACCCTTCCCCCACAGGAGGGCGGGGCGCCCGGCCAGCCGATCAACGATCATCGACCAGCCGCCCCCTTGCTCGGAGAGGAACCTGTCCCATTCCAAGAACACGGATGATAGGCTTTGCCCCTCCTCGCGACTTGCTTTCGCCCGGAGGGTATTCACATCTTCCAGTTGCGGTGGCAACCACATCTCGGTGTTCACACGCGTCAAGTCATCCAGTGCATCGCGCGACGCCTTGACCTTCTGCGCCCCGGCGGGAACAGCAGCCATAAGGAGAATGGCGAGGGCGGCGCCCCCGCACAGCCAGCGTCGACCTCTGAAACAGAATGTGCCCATGGTTACACTCCCCTCCCGTCCGCGTGGATGGGCCCTGTGTTCACCCCCGGTTTCGGGTGACGGCGTGTTGTGGGCCACTTCTCAGGATGCTTCCCCCGCGCCCCGCGCTACCCCGCTTAATGATGGGATCACGGACGCGTAAAGTCAAGCAGCTAAAGGGAAAATGAATGCTCTGCCCACGGTCGAAGCGGTGCCGAGGGCTCTTCGTTCACCCAAATTCCGCGATTGAAATGCGGGTGGCTTCGGCTATGGTTCAGGTTCACGGGGGGAAGACATTGTCTCTTGGACGGGGAGGGCCATGGGCTTCCTCCTCCGATTCGCAGGCAAAGCCTGACGAATCGTCGCGTTGCCCTCTGGGGCCCCGCCCCACGGGCAAAGCCCGCTGGGCCCCACCCCACCCTCGGGGCTTCCTCCCCCGGATCAAGTCCGGGGTCGGAGGCGACCCAAATCCCTTGGCGGGTGAAGACCGTCTTCCACGGAAACTACCATCTATGAGCCTTCCGGAGCCACTCCAATGTCCAATCGCGGGATTTGGGGTTCACTGCGGCCGGGCCAGTGAGTGTGAGCCCGAAGATCGTTCCGAGGGCCAGCGGGACAAAAAAGGCGGGCCTCGCGGCCCGCCCTGGGTTGAATGCTTGATGGGGAGTGAGCTTTACCCTTTGGGGCTCTCCGGTCTGTAGGTCAGCCTGGGGTTCCTCGCCGCGGCGACCTCGTCGAGGCGGCGGCGGTAGGCGGCGTGGGGGGCCGACTTGACGAGGTCGGGCCGGTCCCTGGCCTCTTCCAGAATGG
>JAJXYW010000070.1 GCA_021780415.1 Acidobacteriota bacterium | reverse complement strand
ATCAGGGCCAGGGCGGACCCCGCACGGGCGGGTCGCGGCCACCGCGTCCGGCTGGCGCCGGCGGCGGTGCAGGCGGAGCGGGCGGACGCAAGTTCTTCCGCCGCAAGAAGGTGTGCAAGTTCACGGTGGAGAAGATCGATACGATCAGCTACCGCGATGTGCGCCTGCTACAGCAGTTCGTGTCGGACCGCGGCAAGATCATTCCGCGCCGTTTGACGGGCACCAGCGCTCCGTTCCAGCGTAAGCTGACGCGCGCGATCAAGCAGGCCCGTGCGATCGCCCTGCTGCCGTTTGCAGCGAAGTTCTAGTTCAACCCGCGTCGACATGCGGCGCGAACCGAGTACCTTGGAGACGTGTTATGGAAGTCATTCTGAAGGAAGATATTAACAAGCTGGGTCATCGGGGCGATGTCGTGAAGGTCGCCGACGGATATGGCCGCAACTACCTGCTGCCAGGCAAGCTGGCGATGGAAGCCACGGTGGCGAACAAGGCCGTGATCGAACAGATGAAGGCGGCGTCGCTGCGCAAGTCGGCGTCGGAGAAGGGCGGAGCCGAGGAGTTGGCGGCTCAGCTCAACGAGCTGGTGCTGAACTTCGAGCGCAAGACGGGCGAAAACGAGCGCCTGTTCGGTTCGGTTACGTCGCAGGACATTGCGGCGGAGCTGGAAGTACAGGGCTTCAAGGTGGACCGGCGCAAGATCCACCTGGAAGAGCCGCTGAAGTCGGTGGGCGAGTTCCACGTGCCGATCAAGCTGCACCGCGAGGTGTCGGCGCACCTGCAGGTGAACATCAAGAGCGACGCCACGGAGAATGCGGCTGCGGCCGAGGTGGCGGCGGACTCGGTGTTCAAGTCGACCTACACGGGCGAGCTGGACGATAACCGCGACTAGTTTTCTATCAATCGCCAGAAACGCCCGCACTTCCGGATGGAGGCGTGGGCGTTCCTGCGTGGGGGGCCCCCCACCCCCGTACTCTTTGCCCTAAAGTATTCTTGTGAAGCAGGTTATGGCTGGACTTATGGCAGTCCGTCTGTGTCCTTCGGGGGCAGTAAGGGCCGTCCACCCAGGATTCTGGATGGATGGTCTGGATGGCGATCACTATTTTGGGTGGCCTACTTAAATTATAGCGACAGCCGAGGGGAACTCTGCCAGGTTTCCGAAAGTATTATCTCTTTCTGAATCAGTTATTTATTGGAATTGCGGAGAGCTTGGGGGGTTGACAGCATTTCGCCGGGGAGAGGCGGCGGCTGGTGGTGGTGGTGCTAGGCTAAGGCTATGTGTGGTCGGTACTTCCGGAGATCAGAGAAGCAGGAGATCGCGGAGCGGTTTCGCGCTTCCAAGGTGTTTGAGGATCCGCTGACAGCGGACTACAACATTGCGCCGACGACGTTTCAGCCGGTGATTCGGTTGAGCCGGGACTCGGGCGAGAGGGAGATGGCGCTGATGCGGTGGGGGATGGTGCCGTTCTTTGCGTCGAGCCTGAAGGAGTTCAAGGGGATGTCGACGTTCAATGCGCGGGCGGAGTCGATGGGTACGTCGGCGACGTGGAAAGAGCCGTTCAAGCGGCGGCGGTGCTTGATTCCGGCGGACGGGTTCTATGAGTGGGCGGAGAAGACGGGGGAGACGCGGGTGGGTGCGCGGGCGCCAAGGACGCAGTCCAAGAGCGGGAAGCAGCCGTATGCGATTACGCTGGCGGACGGCGGGATGATGGCGTTTGCGGGGCTGTGGGATGCGTGGAAGGAGCCGAAGAAGTCGCCGCAGGAGGTGGACCGATGGCTGCAGAGCTTTGCCATTGTGACCACCGAGGCGAATGAGTTGATGGCGGCGATCCATACGCGGATGCCGGTGATTGTGCATGAGCGGGACTGGGAGGAGTGGCTGGACCGTGATGCGACGCGACCGGCGCCGGTGCATCTGCTGCGGGCGTATGAGCCGGAGGGGATGCGGATGGAGGCGTGCAATACGGCGGTGGGGAATGTGCGGAACAATGGGCCGGAGATGCTGGTGGGGGTGTAGTCGGGGCGGCAGGGGAGAATCCGCTGGTGCGGACGTGATACGCGTCACAGACAGGGCGGATTGAGCGGATGAAGCTGGGTAGTGATCGCTTCGTGAAAGCAGATCGCTGGATCGACGGAAAACGTCGCGAGGGAGAGCTATGTTGATTGCATCTGAGGGACGGGGAGCTGTGCTGGTTTCTGCTGGAGACGTGATGGGGTGGCTGGGGGCCTTTGAGCTGGCCGAGGGTGAAGGCGTGCGGATGGGTGCGGCTGCGTCGCGCGCAGGATTTGCGATGGCCGGTGGCAATGCTGGTGCGGTGGACTGCGCCAGTGGCGGTGGTGATTGCGGTGCGGTGGATTGCGCCAGCGGTGGCGGACGTTGCGGCGCGGGCGGCGATTGCGCCGGTGGTGGCGGGCGCTGCGGTGCCGGCGGTGACTGCGCGGGTTACTAGGACGTGCTGGATGGATCGCGGAGACTGAAGCTGGCGGAGGGCGTTTTCTATGCGGAGAGAGGGGGGAAACACCTCTTTCTGCAGCCTCGTGTGCCGGACTGGGTGGTGGTGAATCGCAATGGCGCGATTCTGCTGGCACGTTGCGATGGCAGAGCTGCGGTCGAGGAGATGGTTGCGGGGCTGCCGAATGGCAAGGGGTTGCTGTCGCAGGCAGAGGCGCTGTTTGCGGAGGCGCAGCGGCGTGGGGTGCTGGTGGACGAAGAGGTGGAGGCTGCTCGGGATGGGGGCGTTGGAGGGGCGCTGCGCGGTGAGGTGGAGCGTCAGAGACCGGTGCTGGGAGTGGTGCATCTGAAGCTCACGAACCAGTGCAATTTGCGCTGCAGCTACTGTTATGCGGAGAGTGGGAAGCCGTCGGCGGTGTTGTCGTGGGAGGAGTTGGGGGGGATTGCGGAGAGCGTGGCCGCGATGTCTCCGGCGGTGGAGTATGTGATCTCTGGGGGTGAGCCGCTGCTGCATCCGCGGGCTCTGGAGTTTGCGGAGCGCGTGAAGGCGGCGGGAAATACGGTGCATCTGCTGACCAATGGAACGCTGATTGATGAGACGAATGTGGAGCGGATTGCGGCGGTCGCGGACCTGGTGAAGATCAGCCTGGACGGTAGCAGCGAGGCGGTGCACGCGGCGACGCGGGGGAAGAACAATTTTGCGCGGGCGGTGCGGGCGGTGGAGCTGCTGGCGGGGCTGGGAGTGAAGGTGCAGGTCGCGATGACGGTGACGCGGGAGAATCGCGGGGACATTGCGGCGATGGTGGAGCGGTTTGGCTCGCGGCTGACGTTGCAGCCGCTGTTCAAGGCCGGGCGCGGGCGCGAGGAGGATGAGCTGGCGCTGACCGGGGTGGAATACTATGAGGCGCTGGCGGCGGTGGAGGGAGTGGCGCCGATGGGGGCTGTTGCGAGGACGCTGGCGGCGGTGCGGGGGCGTGGGACAAGGCGGTGCGCGATGGCTGAGAGGGAGATCAGCATCTCGGAGACGGGCGATGTGTACCCGTGCCAACTGTTGCATGCAGAGGAGTTCCGGGCGGGGAATGTGCGGGAGCGGCCGCTGGCGGAGATCTACAGTGAGTCGCCGGTGTTTGAGCGGCTGAGGGGGGTGAGCGTGGAGACGCTGGGGAAGTGCTCGGGGTGCGAGCTGCGGTATATCTGCGGAGGGGCTTGCAGGGCTAGGGATTTCTATGAGGTCGGGTCGGTGGAAGCGGTGGGGGAGTTTTGCGCGTATGAGCGCGAGGCGTTTCTGAGCGGGATCTTTGAGTCGGTGGAGCTGGTCGAGGTGTAGTTTGGCGCAGGCGGGTGTGAGTTTGGTGTAGGGCTCAACGCAATCCTGGGTTGCAAATCGACACTCTCAGCACGGTTTTCGTACGTGCGAGGTTGGAAATGGGCGCTTGGGGCGCGGGGTTTTGGGGATTGGGGTGGGAGTGGATTTTGCGGGGAGGGTGGAAGGGGGATTTTGGGGGGTGGCGGCTGTCAAGTTGGGGGTGCTGGGGATTTTAGCTTCTAGCTTCTAGCAAAGGCAAAGGCAAAGGCAAAGGCAAAGGCAAAGGCAGAAGCAGAAGCAGAAGCAGAAGCAGATCCCTACGGGATGACAACCAGAAAGGCAACGGCAAGAGCAAGAGCAAATACGGAGATCCTTCGCTTCGCTCTGGATGACGGGTGCAAGCGGCTGGGTGCGGGGGTGGGAGGTGGGGTGGGGATTGTGATGCTGGGTGGGAGTTATTCGTATTTCAGGGTGGTGACGGGGTCGAGGAGGGCGGCGCGGTTGGCAGGGAGGGTGCCGAAGATGACGCCGACGAGGACTGAGGTGCCAAGAGCAATGATCGCCGCCCAGAAGGAGATGGGGATGGCGAAGGGGGTGAAGAGGCCGATGCTGAAGGGGACGGCGAGGCCGATGAGGGTTCCGACGAGACCGCCCGAGAGCGAGAGGAAGACGGCCTCGGTGAGGAACTGGAGGCGGATCTCGCGGCTGGTGGCGCCGAGGGCCTTGCGGATGCCGATCTCCTTGATGCGCGACTGGACGTTGGCGAGCATGGAGTTCATGATGCCGACGCCGGAGACGATGAGGGTGATGGCCGAGGCAAGGACGAGGACGATGGTGAGCATGTTGGCGATGTTGGCCATGGTGCTGAGGACGTCGGTGAGGGTGGCGGCGTTGTACTCGCTGGTGGGGCGGTGGCGGCTCTTGATGATCTCGGTGATGCGTTTGGCGGCGGGCTCGACGTCCTGGGCGGTGTCCATGCCGAAGAAGATTTCTTTGAGGGTGTCAGAGCCGGTGAAGTAGCGGGCGACCTCGTAGGGGACGAGCAGGGTGTGGTTGCTGATCTCGGACTGGCCGAAGGTGTCCATGCTTTCGACGAAGACGCCGATGACGGTGAAGGGGATGCCGTGGATGGAAAGGGTGTTGCCGATGGCGGCGTGGTAGCTGCCGAAGATTTCGATGGCCATGGGACCGACGATGTCGGCGACCTTGGCGTGGGTGAGGGCGTCCTCGTTGTCGAAGAAGCGGCCAGCCTTTAATTTCAGGTTGCGGATGTCCTTGTATTTGGGGCTGACGCCGAGGAGCATGGCGTCTTTGCTCTGGCCGTTGCCGATGGCGATGCGGTCGTGGAACTCGAGCATGGGAGAGCTGAAGCGGATGCCGGGGACCTGGGCGTCGACGGCTTCCATGTCTTCGCGGGTCATATAGTCTGGGGTGCTGACGTTATTGGGGCCCATGACGACGCCGCCGGTGTACTGCATCTCGACTTTGTTGGGGCCGAGGCCGGAGATGGTGTCGAGGGCGTACTGCTTGCCGGTGAGGCCGACGGTGGCGACGAGGACGATGGACGCGGAGCCGATGACCATGCCAAGCATGGTGAGGAGAAAGCGGGTCTTGCTGGCGCAGAAGCTGTCGTAGGCGAGGTTGAGGGTCTCGCGGAAGGCGACCGTGGAGCGAGCGCTGCGGAGGGTGCTTTCGAAGGTGTCGCGGACGGTCGGCATAGACAAGATGGATCGATATTAAGTATCGCAGGGTGGAAGGATTGCGGCCAGCGGACGGGATGGAGTTGCGCTGAAGATTGGATGCCGGGGAGGTGCGGTTGATTCGGCGCGAGCGGAATCAGGAGGCGGAAGCGGAGGCCGACGAGGAGAGCCGGGGAGGGATGGGCAGACCGATGCGCTGCAGGAGGTGGAGCATGCGGGGCTGGTTGAGGACGGACTTGAAGCCGGGATCGACCATGAGGGTGACGAGCCACCAGGAGTGCTCGGCGTAGGCGCGGTCCAATTCGGCGTAGGCCTGGTCGGGTTCGTTGACGGCGAAGTGCATCTCGGCCTGCTGGAAGGAGGTGGTGTCAGTGTGCTTGAGGAGGGAGCGGAGCTCGGCGCGAGCCTGCGGGAGATTGCCGTTGCGAGCGTCGTTGTTGATGCGGAGGCTCTGGAGGACGGTGTCGTCGCCGGAGAGGTGGGTGTAGATGGTGGCTTCGCGGGTGGCGTTGGGCCAGTCGCCGAGGTCGTGGTAGCAGGCGGTGAGGTAGCTGTGGGCGGGGACGAAGTCGGGGTAGAGGGTGAGGATGCGCTGGAGTTCGGCGATGGCCTCGGTATCGCGGCCGGCGTGCAGGTAGCCGAGGGCGAGGTCGCTGCGAACCATGGCGGAGAGGGGATCGAGGTCGGCGGCCTTGCGGAGTTCGGCGATGCTTTCGTCGAAGCGGCGGAGGTCGCTGAGGAACTCGCCATACCAGTGGTGAGCGGTGATGTAGTTGGGATTGAGCTGGATGGCCTTGCGGAAGTAAGCCTCGGCCTGGGAGAAGTTCCACTCGAAGCGGTAGGTTTCAAAGGCCAGGGAGGTGTAGGCCTGGGCGGAGGAGGGGTCGAGGGAGAGAGCGGTCTGGGCGGCGGCGCGGGCCTGGGGAAAGGCCTCGGCGGAGGGGAGTTTGCCCCAGACGGCGAGCAGGTTGTAGCAGTCGGCGAGGCCGGCGTAGGCGAGGGCGTAGTGGGAGTCGCGGGCGATGGCCTGGTGGAAGGAGTCGATGGCCTTGAGGATGCCGGACTCGTCACGGCGGTTGAGGTAGTAGAGGCCGGTGAGGTAGGCGAGGCGGACCTGAGGGTCGACGGAGGTTGTGGTGGAGGAGGGTTGGGCGGGGTTGCCGGTGAGCTTCTCGGTGACGGCGTTGGTGATGTCGGCGGCGATCTCGTCCTGCAGGGAGAGGATGTCGTCGGTGTGGCGGGTGTAGCTGCCGGCCCAGATCTGGCGGTCGTGGATGGGGTCGAGTAACTGCGCCGTGATGCGGGCGGTGCCGTTCTGGTGAGCGATGGTTCCTTCGAGGAGGAGGGTGGCGTGGAGCCTGCGGGCGATGGAGGGGGTGGCGTCATGGGTGGACCGGAAGGGCATGACGGAGCGGCGGGAGATGACCTGGAGATGCTCGGTGGTGCTGAGATCGGTGATGAGGTCGTCGGTGAAGCCGTAGACCCAGAGGTTGCTGGTGTTGTCTGCGGAGAGGTCTTCGAAGGGAAGGACGGCGAGGGTCTGGTTGGGGTCGAGGGGGAGGGTGGAGGGCTGCTGGCGGAGATGGATCAGCCAGGCCCAGACGGAGAGGGCGATCAGGATGCAGGCGGTGAAGAGGACGGCCGCGAGGTTGTGGCCGCGGCTGTGCGACGGCGCGGGGAGGGTGGGGGCGGGGACTTCGGGTGTGAGGGCTTCGGGCGCGGGGGATGAACGCTCCTGGCGGCGGGTGCGGAGCCAGAGGTCGAGCTCGTCGGGGAAGGCGTAGACGCTGGAGCGGGTGCTGTGCTCGTGGCGGTGGATGGGGAGGGCTTCGCGCTTCTCCCAGAGCTGGACGGTGCGGATGTCGCGGTCGAAGTAGGCGGCGATCTCTTTCCAGGAGTTGAGCCGTGGCATGGCGTTAGCGTTGGGAGAGTCGCTGGGCGGGGCAAGCGGCTTAATGGCAGGGAGGGACATGCGTACTCACCCAGACTGCGCGGCATGATGCTGGAACTTGGTTTCACTCTAGCATCGGCGTGTCAGGAAGGATACACGAAGGACGAAATCAAGCGAAACAGGCAGGTTGGGGCAAGATTTCGCTTGTGAGTGCACATGCGGGCGAAGGAAGCTTTAGGCCTCCCAACGTAGATTGAGATTCCCTCGGAGATATATATGGTCGGCAAACGGATGAGCCTGATGCGTACCTTTAATAGTGTTGTGGCGTTGTTGAGCGTGTCGTTGGCGGCCGGGCTGGCAGGGTGCGGGGGATCGGGACCGACGACGATCACGATCCAGGGGCCGGCGAGCAGCAATGTGGATCCGGGGAACACGGCGACGTTTACGGCGACGGTGGCGAATGATTCGAACAGCGCGGGCGTGACATGGACGCTGACGGGGACGGGATGCACGGGGGCGGCATGCGGAGTGCTGTCGGGATCGACGACGACGACGGTGACGTATACGGCTCCGGGGACGGTGGCGACGGCATTTACGGTGACGATTACGGCTTCGTCGGTGGCGAAGACGGGGATGGTGGGGACGGTGACGGTGAATGTGCCGGTGAACCTGGGGATTTCGACGGCGGCGGGAGCGCTGGCGGGAGCGACGGTGGGAACGGCGTACTCGGTGACGCTGGCGTCGGCGGGTGGCGTGGCGCCGAATACGTGGACGGTGACGACGGGAACGCTGCCGCCAGGGTTGAGCCTGAATGCGTCGACGGGCGCGATTACAGGGACACCGACGGCTGCGGGCAGTGTGACGTTTACGGTGACGGTGAAGGATTCCGGGTCTCCGGCGGCGAGCGCGACGCAGACGTTCACGATTGGCGTGGCGGCACCGCCGGCGATTGCGTTTACGACGACGGCGCTGGCGGGCGGGACGGTGGGGACGGCGTACTCGGCGAGTGTGGCGGCGACGGGCGGTGCGGGAGCGCTGACGTATGCGCTGAATAGCGGAGCGCTGCCTGCGGGGTTGACGCTGTCGAGCGCGGGGGCGATTTCTGGAACGCCGACCAAGGCGGGTACGAGCACGTTTACGGTGAAGGCGACCGATGCGTATGGCGATACGGGTGTGAGCGGAACGGTGTCGATTGTGGTGGCGGCACCACCGGCGATTGCGTTTACGACGACGACGCTGGCGGGCGGGACGGTGGGGACGGCGTACTCGGCGAGTGTGGCGGCGACGGGCGGTGCGGGAACGCTGACGTATTCGCTGGCTAGTGGAGCACTGCCAACGGGCCTGACGCTGTCGAGTGCGGGTGCGATTTCGGGGACGCCGACCAAGGCCGGGACCAGCACGTTTACGGTGAAGGCGACCGATGCGTATGGCGATACGGGTGTGAGTGGGACGCTGTCGATTGTGGTGGCGGCGCCGCCGGCGATTACCTTTACGACGACGACGCTGGCGGGCGGTACGGTTGGGACGGCGTACTCGGCGAGCGTGGCAGCGACGGGCGGTGCGGGCG